>JABYQC010000001.1 GCA_024648765.1 Candidatus Westeberhardia cardiocondylae
TTATATTATATAATTTTTTCTATATATAATATAATATATATATATACTATTATATATAATATAATATAATATATATAAATAGTCAAATATTTTATAAAATTTACATTTTGTAAAAATTTTTTGAATATAATGTTTTTTACTTTAAAATATTATAAAATTGTAAATTTGTACGTAGCATATATATATTTACATTTTAGGTATTATTGAGAATATTTTGTATATAAAGATGTAAGATTATGATTAATATGTTTTATGTGTAGATTTTTATAATTTACGATATAAGTTAATGTATTATGTTAATTGGTGTTTTTAAAAAATTATATTAAAGAATTTTTATAGTTGTAATGTTTAGATGTAGTTTAATAATTTGGGGTTTGAGTTTATTTGATATTTTTTAATTTATAAATTATATATGTTGGAAGCCGAAGTGGCGAAATTGGTAAACGCAGTTGATTCAAAATCAACCTCCTTTTGGTATATCGGTTCGAATCCGATCTTCGGCATTTTATTTATATTGTATGTTTTGTAAAGCAAATAAGTTTAATAATTTATAATTGTAAAATATGTGGTTAATGTAAAATTTATATTTTTATATTTATGAGGTATGTTTAATAATTTTCAGATATTGTTTTGTATATTGATAACATTTTTATTTTATATTTTATAAATGTATGATATTTATTTTGGTATGTGTAAATGTATCGGTGTTTGTGTAATATATATTTTTGTATGTTATATTTGTATGGTATTTTTAGGTGTTTTGAATAATAATATGTATGATTTATTTATTATTGTATTTGATGGATGTGCAAAATATTTTTACTGAATATTTAATTCAATATTTTATGTCATATTATAAAAATTTTGATGTTATTGTTATAGGTGGTGGACATGCTGGTGTTGAAGCATCTATGGCATCTGCTAGAATGGGATGTTGTACTTTGTTATTAACACATAATATTGATATGATTGGTCATATGCCATGTAATCCTGCTATTGGTGGAATCGGTAAAAGTCATTTAGTGAAAGAAATAGATGCTATGGGTGGTATTATGGCACAAGCTATAGATTCTGCTGGAATTCATTATAAAATGTTAAATGCTAGTAAAGGTCCAGCTGTGAGAGCAACGCGTATTCAAGCGGATAAAAGATTATATAAAAGTATTGTTTTACGTATGTTGGAAAGACAATCAAATTTATTGATGTTGCAGGAATCAGTGGAAAATTTTATTATTAAAAATAGTAATATTATTGGTGTAGTTACTAGTATGGGATTAAAATTTTATTCTTCTGCGGTTGTATTAACTGTGGGAACATTTTTGAATAAAAAAGAATATGTTGGTGTAAATGAATTTGTGAAAAAAGAATATTCTGTTTCTTTAGATAATTTGTCTTGTTGTTTACGTGATTTATCATTTAGTATGAAAAGATTAAAAACTGGTACTCCTCCTCGTATTTCTTTGAAAAGTCTTAATTTTTCAAAATTAGTTTGTCAATATGGGGATATTCCTATGCCAACTTTTTCTTTTTTAAATTCACATATTACATGTACTAATCAAGTTCCTTGTTATATAACTCATACAAATGAAGTTACTCATGATATTGTTAGGAAAAATTTGCATTTTAGCCCTATATATTCTGGTATTATTCAAGGAATTGGTCCTCGTTATTGTCCGTCTATAGAAGATAAAATTTTTCGTTTTTCAGAAAAATCTTCGCATAGAGTTTTTTTAGAGCCTGAGGGGTTAGATAGTGATGAAGTATATCCTAATGGTATTTCTACTAGTTTACCTTTAGATATCCAAATACAAATTGTTCGTTCTATTCCAGGTTTAGAATGTGCGAATATTATTCGTCCTGGATATATCATAGAATATGGTGTTTTGGATCCTCGTGGTTTACGGTTAACACTAGAAAGTAAGTTAATTCATGGTTTGTTTTTTGCTGGGCAGATTAATGGTACTAGTGGTTATGAAGAAGCTGCTGCACAAGGTATGCTTGCAGGTTTAAATGCTGCAAGATTAAGTATGGGTAAAGAGGGATGGTTTCCTTTGAGAAGTGAAGCATATTTAGGTGTTTTGGTTGATGATCTGTGTTCATTAGGAACCGAAGAACCGTATCGTATGTTTACTGCTCGTGCAGAATATAGGTTGTGTTTAAGAGAAGATAATGCTGATATTCGTTTGACAGAAATAGGTAGAAAATTGGGTATGGTGAATGATGAGCGTTGGAATTTTTTTTGTGATAAATTAGAAAAAATTGATAGAGAACGTAATAGGTTGCAAAATATTTGGATAAAACATGATTCTAAACATCAAGATGTACAGATACTTAATGCATCTTTGAGTTCTTCTTTAACACATAAAGTAAATGGTTTAGATCTTTTACGAAGACCAGAGGTAACATATGATTTTTTAACTAGTTTAATGCATTTTTCTCCTGCAGTTGTAGATAAAAAGGTTTCTGAACAAATAGAAGTGAATATTAAATATCAAGGTTATATAGAAAGGCAAAAAAAAGAAATTTCTCGTTTGTTACAATATGAATATATTTTGTTTCCAGATAATATAGATTTTTCTGTAATTCCTGGATTATCAAATGAAGTTGTTGAAAAACTTAACAAATATAGACCGTGTTCTTTGGGACAAGCTTCTCGTATTTCTGGTATTACTCCTGTTTCTATTTCGGTTTTATTAATATGGTTGAAAAAGTTGTCTTGTGTTTAAATATATAATGTTATTGTTGTTTATGTTATATTGTTAACAATATATACTGTAAACATTAAAGTTTTGATTATGTTTATATGATTTTTTTGGAAATATTGAATTGTATAATTTTTATTGCAAAAATATTTAAAATTTTGTATTGTGTATCATATAAAATGGTATTTTTGGTTTTTGTTTTGGAATTTATAAAATAGATGTTGCTATTTTTTTTTATGGTAGTATGTTTGGTAAGTATACTATTTTATCATGTATTATTAATTTTTATTTATATATGTTATTGGAATGTTTATAAAATGTTTTGTATTATCAATACGTAGATGTAATGTTATGGTTTTTTGGTAGTGTTTAAAATATGAAGTTATGAGGTGTGGTATTTTGTTAAATAAAATTTTTGATTTACAAGGTTATATTTATCATCATTTAAGTCATTTAAAATTAAATTTATATACTTTTAAAATAATAGATTTTTGTGTGCCTTATTCTTTTATGTGTATAAATATTGATTCTTTATTTGTTTCTGTGTTTTTGGGTATGGTGTTTTTTTTGTTTTTTTATGGTATTGCTGTATACGCTTGCATTTATAAAGATACTGTACCTAGTAAATTACAGACTTTTGTTGAATTAATTATAATTTTTGTTGATCGTAATGTTCAGGAAATATGTCATAGGAGAAATGCATTTATTTCTTCATTATCTTTAACGGTATTTGTATGGACATGTTTAATGAGTTTTATGGGTTTATTTCCTGTAGATTTTTTTCCTTTTTATATAGGACACATGTTTCATGTATCTAAGTTGCATATAGTTCCTTCTGCGGATATTAATGTTACTTTGTCAATTGCTCTGAATATATTTTTTGTCATTATATTTTATATGATTAAAGAAAAAGGTATTATTGGATTTTTTTTAGATTTTTTATTAAATCCATTTCGTCATTTTGTTTTTTCTCCTATCAATTTTGTTTTTGAGATGATTAGTTTATTATCTAAACCTATTTCGTTATCTTTAAGATTATTTGGAAATATGTATGCAGGAGAGATAATTTTTTTATTAATTTCTGGTTTGTTACCTTGGTGGTTACAGTGGATTTTAAATGTTCCTTGGGCTATTTTTCATGTTTTTATTATTATATTACAATCTTTTATTTTTATGATATTAACAATTGTTTATTTTTCCATGGTTTTAAAAGTAAAGAAATATTGAGGTTGTAAAATTATTTCATAGTAATTGCTTTTTTTATTAAAGGAGATTTTTATGGAAAACATAAGTACTAATGATATTTTATATCTTGCTTCTGCTATAATTATGGGGTTATCTGCTATTGGAGCATCTATTGGTATTGGTATATTGGGTAGTAAATTTTTAGAAAGTGCTGCTAGACAGCCAGATTTAATCCCGGTTTTAAGAACACAATTTTTTATTATTATGGGTTTAATAGATGCTATACCGATGATTTCTGTAGCTATTGGTTTATATATAATTTTTGTTGTTGTGTAAGTAATATATGAATTATGTTTTTGTTTGTGCAAAAGTAGTTATATTTGATAATGTAGATTTGATATTATAATTTTATTATCATTTTTATTGTGTTTTATTGGTTTTTATATTTTGTGGTATGTTGTTGTTTTGGTGGTTTTTTATTATTGTAAATTTGTATAGTGTAAATTTTATAGGATATGTATGGATATTAATTGTACAGTTTTTGGACAAGCTATTGCTTTTTGGATATTTGTTTTTTTATGTATGAGATATATATGGCCGATTTTGATAGGTATTATTGAAAATAGAAGAAAAAAGATTTCTGATAGTTTTTTGGCTATTCAAGTAGCAGAAAAAAATATAAAATCTTCTTATATGAAAGTTAACAATTTAATTCATGATGCAGAAATTAAGGCTAAAAAGATTATTGATGAAGCTAAACAATATAGAGATTCTATGTTAAATGAGGCTAAAAATGAAGCTGTAATTGAAAAAAATAAAATTATTCAAGAAGCTTATGTTAAAATTAATTTGAAGAAAAAATGTATAGAAAAAGAATTACGTGAACAAGTTATAAAAATTATTATTTTGGCAACTAAGAAAATTTTGATAAATTCTGTTGATTTAAATCAAAATTGTGAAGTTGTAAAAAAAATTATTTCTAAATTTTGGTGATATTGCAATGTGTCATAAATTTTTTATTACGTCATATGCAAAAGCAATTTTTGAACTTTCTGTAGAGCAAGGAAAAATACAAGATTGGGAAAATATGTTAGTATCTGCTGTTATAGTAAGTAAAAATAAAGAAATGCGTTTTTTATTAAAACAATCGTTTAGTTATAAAGATAAAATAGCGGATATTTTTATTGATATTTGCGGAGATGTTTTGGATATATATGGAAAAAGGTTAATATTGATTTTGTCTCAGTATAATAAATTGTTATTATTACCAAGAATTTTAAAAATGTTTATTTTTTTTAAATCAAAATATGAAAAAAATATTACAGCAGAAGTGATTTCAGCATTTGTTTTAACTAAGAAACAAAAAAATAATATTATACTTTTTGTACAAAAGAAATTTTTTTCTAAAGTTTTGTTAAATTGTAGAATAGATAATACTATTATATCTGGATTTATTATTCGTGTACAAGATATGGTATTAGATTATAGTGGTATAGGTTGTATAAAACGTTTACAAAATTTTTTAAATAATTAGTTTTTTATTATGTTTTTATAAGGAATAATTTATATGGTATTGAATTCTGTGGAAATTAGTGATTTAATTAAAGAGCGTATTTCTAAATTTGATATTGAAACTGATTTTGTGAACGAAGGTACTATTATTTCTGTAAGTGATGGTATCATTCGCATTTATGGTTTGACTAGCGTAATGCAAAATGAAATGATTTTGCTTCCTACTGGATGTTTTGCTCTTGCATTAAATTTAGAAAGAGATTCTGTTGGAGCTGTTGTGTTAGGTACTTATTTAGATGTTCATGCAGGGATGCGTGTACAATGTACTGGAAAGATATTGGAGGTTCCTGTTGGTCATAGTTTATTAGGTCGTATAGTAAATGCTTTGGGTTTTCCTGTAGATGGATTAGGTTCTATAAATTATGATAGATTTTATTGTGTTGAAAATTCTGCTCCTAGTGTTATAGATAGGAAGTCTATAACGCAAGCGTTGCATACTGGGTATAAGATGATTGATGCTATGATTCCTATTGGAAAAGGACAAAGGGAACTAATTATTGGTGATAGACAAACTGGTAAGTCTTCTTTAGCAATTGATATTATTATTAATCAAAGAGATACTGGAGTAAAATGTATTTACGTTGCTATTGGACAAAAAATTTCTACTGTTATTGGAGTTGTGAAGAAATTGCAAGAAAATCGTGCATTAAAGAATACTATTGTTGTAGTTGCTGCTGCTTCGGAAGCATCATCTTTGCAATATTTATCTCCGTATTCTGGTTGTGCAATGGGGGAATATTTTCGTGATCATGGAGAAGATGCGTTGATTGTGTATGATGATCTTTCCAAGCATGCTATATCTTATCGTCAGATTTCTCTTCTTCTTAGACGACCTCCAGGAAGAGAGGCTTATCCTGGAGATGTTTTCTATTTGCACTCTAGGTTATTAGAGCGTTCTGCTCGTGTTAATGTTGAGTATGTTGAACATTTTACTAAGGGGAAGATTAAAAATAAAACAGGATCGTTGACTGCTATACCTATTATAGAAACACAATCTGGTGATATTTCTTCTTTTATTCCTACAAATGTTATTTCTATTACTGATGGTCAAATTTTTTTGGAGTCTAGTTTGTTTCATGCTGGTGTTTATCCTGCAATTAATCCTGGTATATCAGTTTCTCGTGTTGGTAGTGCTGCTCAAACTAGTATTATAAAAAAATTGTCTGGTGGAATTCGGTCTATTTTAGCTCAATATAGGGAGCTTGAGTCTTTTTCTCAATTTTCTTCGGATTTAGATAATGTGACTAAAGAAAAATTACAACATGGAAAACGAGTAACTGAGTTATTTAAGCAAAAACAATATTCTCCTATGTCTATTTCTAGACAATCATTGCTTTTGTTTGCGTTAGAGTATGGATATTTACATGACTTGGATATATCTAGTATTTGGAGATTTGAGGATCAATTAATAGAATATGCGATTTATAAGCATAAAGATTTTATGCAGGAAATTGATAAATATGGTTTGTATAATAGTAGTATTAAAAGTAAATTACGACTGATTTGTAGTACTTTTAAAGAAAAATTTTTTATTGGTGTATGAAGTTTTATTGTTGTTTTTGAATTTTTTTGGTGATTTTTATGGTATCTGTCAGAGAAATACGTTCTAAGATTATGAGTTTACAAAATACTAAGAAGATTACTAAAGCCATGGAAATGATTTCTGCAGTGAAAATGAAGAAATGGCAAAAAATTATATTGTCTGTAGATTTATATGCGAAAAAGATATATAAAATTATTGATCATCTTCTTTTTAGTAGATTGGAATATAGGCATCCTTATATGTATGATCGTGATTTGCGGTCTATTGGTTATTTTGTTGTATTAACTGATCGAGGATTGGTTGGTAGTTTAAATATAAATCTGATTAAAAAATTTATGGTTGATATTCGTACGTTGGTAAAAAATAAAATAAATGTTGAAATAGTGTTATTTGGAAAAAAGTTTTTTTCTTTTTTTTCAAATATTGAAGGTGTTAGTGTTGTTCCAGTAAGTATAAATATGAATGAAAAATTATCTATTGCAGATTTTGTTGATCCAATTAATATGATGTTATCAAGATATGATAAAAATATTTTAAGTAGTATTCGTATCATTCATAATCATTTTGTTAATACTGTTTTGCAAGTGCCAGTTATTACAAATATTTTGCCATTATCTCAAAAGTATTCAGAAAGTAATGTAAAAAAATGTTTTTTTGGGGATTATTTGTATGAACCGGATCCAGAATATTTGATAAATATTTTGGTTCGTCAATATATAGAAATTAAAGTATATTATAGTGTTATGGAAAATTTGTTTAGCGAACAGGCTGCTCGTATGGTAACAATGAAAACAGCTACAGACAATGGAATAAATTTATTAAAAACATTGGAGTTGATGTATCATAAAGTTAGACAAAATTCTATAACACAAGAAATTTTTGAGGTGATTGTTGGTGCATCTTTATAGAGTAAAGTTGTATGTTGTTTACAATGATATTTATTTATTGATATATATGAGGTGTATATAGGTGATATGGTGATAGGAAATATTATTCAAGTTATGGGTAGTGTTGTAGATGTTGAATTTTCACACAAAGTTATTCCAAAAATTTTTAATGCTTTGGAAGTACGAAATTTTGTTTTTAAATTAATTTTAGAAGTAGAACAACATATAGGTGGTGGTGTGGTACGTTGCATTGCGATGGGTTCTACTAGTGGTTTGTGTAGAGGATTAGAAGTTGTAGATCTTGGACGAATGATTGAGGTACCAGTTGGAAAAGTTGTTTTGGGTCGTGTTATGAATGTTTTTGGGGATCCTATTGATATGAAAGGAGAATTGCATACGTTAGAGAGAATGCCTATTCATCGGTATCCACCGAGTTTTCAAGATGTTAGTTATTCTCAAGATTTATTGGAAACAGGTATTAAAAGTATTGATTTGATTTGTCCATTTGTTAAAGGTGGTAAAATTGGTTTATTTGGTGGTGCTGGTGTTGGGAAAACAGTCAATATGATGGAGTTAATTAGAAATATTGCTGTAGAGCATTCTGGTTATTCTGTGTTTGCTGGTGTTGGGGAAAGAACACGTGAGGGTAATGATTTTTATCATGAAATGATGGCTTCTAATGTTATAGAGAAAGTTGCTTTATTATATGGGCAGATGAATGAACCTCCTGGAAATAGATTGCGTGTTGTTTTTTCTGCTTTAACTATGGCGGAAAAATTTAGAGATGATGGGAAGGATGTTTTGTTATTTATTGATAATATTTATCGTTATGTTTTGGCTGGTACAGAAGTTTCTACTTTATTGGGCAGAATGCCTTCTGCTGTAGGATATCAACCTACTTTGTCAGAAGAAATGGGTATATTGCAAGAACGTATTTCTTCTACTAAAGATGGTTCAATTACTTCTGTGCAAGCTGTGTATGTTCCTGCAGATGATTTAACTGATCCTGCTCCTTCTACTACTTTTACTCATTTGGATGCAATTATTGTTTTAAATAGACAAATCGCTTCTTTGGGTATTTACCCTGCTATTGATCCTCTAGAATCTTCTAGTAGACAATTAACTCCGTTAATTGTTGGAACAGAACATTATAATGTAGCGAAAAAGGTGCAATTTGTTTTACAACGTTATCAGGAACTAAAAGATATTATTGCTATTCTTGGTATGGATGAATTATCTGAAAATGATAAGTTAATTGTTTTTCGTGCTAGGAAAATTCAAAGGTTTTTATCTCAGCCATTTTTTGTTTCTGAAGTTTTTACCTCTGTGCCTGGCAAATATGTATCTTTGAAAGATACATTACATGGTTTTAAATGTATTGTTGAAGGACATTGTGATCATATTCCTGAAAATTTTTTTTATATGGTAGGTACTATTGAAGAAGTGTATAATAAAATGAATTTACATAAATAATTTGTATTTTAATGTGTCAATTTTAATTTGCATTAGGAGTTATATGCATACTTATTATTTAGATGTGTTGAATATCAGGGAAAATTTTTTTTCTGATTATGTTAAAAAGATTCAAGTAACGGGTAGTGAGGGGGATTTAGAAATTTTTCCACATCATATTTCTTTACTTACTTCTATTAGGCCAGGTATGGTTTTGTTAATTACAAAATTTAATGAGAGAAAGTGTATTTATTTATCTGGTGGTATTTTAGAAGTATATTGTAATGTAGTAACTATTTTGGCAAATATTGCAATTCGCGGGGAAGATATTGATGAAAATAGGGCGAAAAAATCTAAAGAGAGAGCTGAAAGAAATATGAAGAAATTTCGTGTTGGTTGTTTAGAGTATATTCATGCTTCTATAAAATTTTCTAAAGCATTGGCAAAATTGCGTGTTATTAAAATTCTGAAAAAGAATTTTAATAGTATTTTGTGAATTAACATGTTTTTATTTTTATTTCAATATGTATTGAGAGTATAATGAGATTTTATCATAGTTATTTGATATAGTTTATTGTTGTATTTATTTATTATTAGGAAGATACTTATAATTTTATTCGGGTTTAAAGAAATATTTGTTTATGTTATTTTATTAAAAGTTTGTGTTTATTTTGTTGTTATTGGTATTGTATGTTTTGTTTAAGGTAGTAAGTTTTGGATTTATTTTTTTAATATTATAAAAATTATAAATATTTTTTATTTTATGAATTTATTTTTTGCAAATTATATGATGTTTTTTATATTTGGTGAATTTGTTTATGGTGTTTTAGATAAGTACGGTTATTTGTATTGTGAATATTGTTAATATAAAATTGTATGTTTTTTGATGAGTATGAATGATGTTTATTGGTAAGATATGATATTGTTATTTTTAAAACAATACTTTATTTATTTTCTGTAATAATTTTATATAATTTTTCATTGTTTTGTGTGCTTCGTAATCGTCGGTATAATTTGTTATTTGTTAGATGTTTTGCTACTAGTGACAAAATATATAGGTTTTTGTTGCATTTTTTTTGAGAAATAAATAGTGCAAATAGTAAATCTACTGGTTGATTATCGATTGTATCAAAAAAAACTGGTTTTGCTAGTCGTATAAATACTCCAGTAATTTCCTGTAACGTATTTTGTATTACTCCATGTGGCATAGCTATTCCGTTTCCTATCCCTGTACTTCCCATTTTTTCTCTTGTTAATATAGCATTAAATATAATATTTGGTGTGATTTTTAATTTTTTTGCTGCTAACTCGCTAATGATTTCTAATGCTTTTTTTTTATTTTGACAATAAATATTACCTTGTGTGCATTCAATACTTAAAATAGAATTAATTTGTATATGTTTTGCATTAATCATCTTGATTGTATTGTTATTGTATGAGTTATTAAAATATATTATTGAATAGATATATTGTATTAATATTTTATATAGTTCATATTGTATTATATATGAATTTATTTTATTTTTTTAAAAATTTTTATGAGGTTTTTGTAATTATACGCAATATATATTATTATTTTATATTATTAGTTCAATCGTGTTTTATGGAAATTTGATTTATATGTGTTTTTGAAAATTTTTTATTTTTTTAATTATGTTATATTTTACAGAAATAAGAAAATAAATTTATAATAAGTAATATTTTGATAAATTTTTTCGTACGATATGTAATTAATAATAATTATATGGTATAGAGTTTATAAATGTGTATTATTTGGTATTTTGTTTAATATATTTTAATATGGCATATTATTATTCTATATTTTAATTGGTATTATGTGAAATAAATAAATATTTTTGATATTTTGGGTCGTGCAGGATTCGAACCTGCGACCAATTGATTAAAAGTCAACTGCTCTACCTACTGAGCTAACGACCCGATTCCTATTTTTGCGAATATTGTAGGTGATGGTGGAATTGAACCACCGACTTCCTCCTTGTAAAAGAGGCGCTCTACCTAACTGAGCTAATCACCTGTATTATTTATAAAAGTATATTATTATCATTATAAATAACTTATTAAATGAGTCAACATTTTCTATGTAAAATAATATAGATTGTGTTTGTGTGATTTAATTTTTTTATGATATTATTTGTTGATGTTTTTGTGATATATTATGTATATTTAGTTGTTGTAGGTTGATGATTACCATATAATGTTTATAGATTTTATAGAATTTTTTGTTTATTATCAAGAGGTATAGTTGTATTATGCAATGTATTAAAACACGTTTTTCTCCTAGTCCTAGTGGGTTTTTACATTTAGGAAGTATTAGAACAGCGCTTTATGCATGGTTGTTTGCGAAGAAACAAGGGGGGAAGTTTATTTTGCGTATAGATGATACTAATTTTTCACGATCAAATAAAGAAGCAATATTAAATATTATGAAAAGTTTGCAATGGCTACGTTTGTATTGGGATGAGGGACCATTTTTTCAGAGTAAACGTTTTGATCGTTATAATGATGTTTTAAATAATATGTTAAGAGATGGGTATGTTTATAAATGTTATTGTTCTCAAGAACGTTTAAATATACTTAGGAGTAAACAGATTCTGAATAAAGAAAAACCTCGTTATGATGGTTATTGTAGATTCAATTTGCGTAATAAAATTAATGTATCTGGTAATAGTCCTTTTGTGGTAAGATTTTGTAATCCTATACAAGGAAAAACTATTTTTTATGATTTAATTCGTGGATTTATTGAGTTTGATAACCAAGAATTGGATGATTTTATTATTAAACGAAGTGATGGATCTTGGACATATAATTTTTGTTCTGTTGTTGATGATATTGATATGAACATATCACATGTGTTTAGAGGTGATGAACATATAAATAATACTCCTAAACAAATTAATGTTTTTAAATCTTTGAATGCAAAAATACCAGAATATGTACATTTGTCCATGGTATTAGATAGTAATAAAAGAAAACTTTCTAAACGTCATAATTCTACTAGTGTTATGGAATATTTTAGGAAAGGTTTTTTACCTGATGCTTTATTAAATTATCTTGTTCGTTTGGGTTGGTCATATAAAGATATGGAAATTTTTAATGTTGAAGATATGGTGAAGTTATTTAATGTACATTTTTTGAATAAATCTTCTGGTATGTTGAATGCAAAAAAGTTATTGTGGTTAAATGCATATTATATTCGTCATCTTCCGTTAGATATAGTATACAAATATTATAAGAAATATATAGTGTCTAGAAGAAAATTTTGGTATTTTCAAGATATTTCTAAATTGTTACAATTGATTAGTGTTTTTAGAAGTCGTTGTAGTACATTCCAAGATATGGAAAAGAATTTTCGTTATTTTTATCAGGATTTTAAAGAGATTGATTCTGTATTGGTTGAAAAATATCTATTGAATGTTCAATCCTGTAAGGTACTCAAAATTGTGAGAGATGCAATTATTTCTTTGCATTCTTGGACATTAGAAGAAATTGGTGCTGTTTTAGGAAATATTTCTAAAAAATTTAATTTTGAAATTAGTACATTATATATGCCAATTCGTGTTGCATTGATGTCTGTGAGTTGTTCGCCCCAATTGTCTATGGTAATGTATATACTTGGAAAGGAAAAATCTCTTGAAAGAATTAATAGGGCCATAAAAATTCAAGATTTAGGTATATGATTTATTAGATATTTTATATGATTGCGATGATATAATTTGTAGTTATTTTTCTATGATTATAATATTTTGTGATTTTTAATGGTTTTATAAGTTTAAAATTTTTTAATTTTTATGGTGTATTATTTTTATTTGTTATTTTTTGATTATTAGTCCAGTTATTGCAGAAGAGAGTATATTAATTAATGTAGCACTATAAATTAATTTAAATCCATGTTTTGATATTTTGTTACCTTGTTTTTTGTTGATTCCTCTTATTGCTCCGGAAATTATTCCTACGGAAGAAAAATTAGCGAATGAAACTAAAAATACTGATAAAATAGCAAAGGAATTTGATGATAGTGTATGAGAAATTTTTTGTAATTCAATCATTGCTATAAATTCATTGGATATTATTTTTATTGCCATGATTTCGCTTACTTGAAAAATTTCTGTTTTTGGTATTCCTAATGACCAAGCGAACGGAAATAATATGTATCCTAAAATATTTTGAAAACTTATTCCAATCATTGTATGCAACATTGTGTTTACTGCTGAAATGAGAGGAATGAAACCAATAAGCATGGCAGTTACAATAATGGTTATTTTACATCCTATTAAAATATGTTCTTCTAGTGTTTCAAATAATCCCTTGTTTTTATTGGTATTGTATATTATAAAGGATTTTTTAGATTTTTTTTTAGGGTTTAATATTGAGATGATGATGAATGTATTAAACATATTTAGTATAATGGCAGTGATTACATATTGTGGTGGTATAATTAGTATATATGCATTAGCTATGGATAGTGATGTAGTGGACATTGCAGTTATTGCCATATTGAGTAGTTTGTCTTGGGAAATTTTTTGTATAACGTTTTTATAAATGATAAAATTTTCTGATTGTCCAAATAATAATGTGCTAATTGCATTACAGGATTCTAATTTTTCTGTGCCATTTATTTTGGATAAAATATTTCCTGTAATAGAAATTAATATAGGAAGAATTCGTATATATTGAAATATACCTATGATAGAGGATATGAAAATAATTGGGCAGAGAACATTAAGAAAGAAAAAAGCCAATTTTTGTTTTTTCATGTTACCAAATACAAAATCTGTTCCTTCTGAGGAAAATTCTAAAATTTTTTCGAAAAATAAAGAAAATTTGTTTATAATGATTTCTCCAATATGTGAATTTAGTAGAAAATGGGCTAATAGAATTTCCGTTATTAGGATACGCATGATAGTGCGAATTGGTATATTGGTATAATTTTTGCTCATTAATATTGTTAAAGTTATTACTAGGAAAAATGATAGTATAAAATGAAAGATTTGTGACATAATATTCTCCTAAAATATGTAATAGTAATGATATATGATTTTATTTTATATTATAGAAAAAATAATATATTATCAATATGTGGAATTTTTTTGATGAATATACCAAATTATTGAGATGTATTTATATGTGGTATTTTTCATGGTAGTATTGTATGGAGGATATTGTTGTGTTTTTGTGTGTGTTGTGTGTTGTAAATAAATTATTTTTGTTTTTATGTTATATGGAGATATTGTTTTATATTATAAGGAGAAAAGTATTGTAATACATTTTAATGTGTTTTATTTATTAGGATTATTTTATGATATATAGTCAATTAGATAATAATTATAATAAAATGAAGAGAAAAATAAAGTTTTCTTTATTGGGTCCTGCTTTTATTGCTGCCATTGGTTATATTGATCCTGGTAATTTTGCAACTAATATTCAGGCTGGAGCTAATTTTGGGTATAAGTTATTGTGGGTGGTGACGTGGGCTAATATTATGGCAACAGTTATTCAGCTTTTATCTGCGAAGTTAGGAATTGCTACCAGAAAAAATTTAGCTGAACATATACGAGATCGTTTTCCTAAACCTATAGTGTGGGCTTATTGGATACAAGCAGAAGTTATTGCTATGGCTACTGATTTGGCAGAATTTATTGGGGCTGCTATTGGATTTAAAATGTTGTTGGGAATTTCTTTATTGCAAGGTGCTATGATTACTGGTATATTTACTTTTTTGATTTTAATGTTACAAAATTATGGGCAAAAGCCTTTAGAATTGGTAGTAGGAGGTTTATTAATATTTGTTGCTTTTGCTTATGTAATTGAGTTATTTTATTCGAGGCCAGATTTTTGTAAATTAAGTATAGGTATTTTAGTTCCTACGTTGCCAAATAGTGAGGCTGTTTTTTTGTCTTCTGGAATTTTGGGAGCTACTATTATGCCACATGTAATTTATTTGCATTCTTCTTTAACGCAACAATGTAAGGGAACTCGTATGGAACAGTATGCTTCTACTAAGTTGGATGTTGCTATTGCTATGACTATTGCAAGTTTTGTAAATTTAGCTATGTTGGCAACTTCTGCTGCGACATTTCATTTTAGTGGGTATACTCATATTGCTGATTTAGATGAAGCATATTTAACATTGTCTCCTTTATTAGATTGTACTGCTTCTACGGTTTTTGGTTTAAGTTTGATAGCATCTGGTTTATCTTCTACTGTTGTTGGAACTATGGCTGGACAAGTGGTTATGCAGGGATTTATTCGATTTCGTATTCCATTGTTTTTAAGGAGGATTATTACAATTTTTCCTTCTTTTATGGTAATTTTATTTGGTTTAAATCCTACTCGTATTCTTATTTTGAGTCAGATGTTGTTAAGTTTTGGTATTGCATTGGTTTTAATTCCTTTGCTTATGTTTACGAATAATCGTTTGTTGATGCAAGATATGGTAAATACTTTTTTTGTTAAAGTTTTGGGTTGGGTTATTGTTGTTGTTGTGATAGAGTTAAATATATATTTATTAATTCGTACTTTTTTGGAGTAAAATTGTTTTTTATTTTTATATAGTAAATATTTGGATGTTATGCAAAATATTGTGTTTTTACTATATTGTTATAGTTTTATATGAGACGATTTTGGTGGTATTGTTATTTATGTGTAACATTGTAGATAAATATTATGTGAATTTTATAGATACATGATAGAATGTATTGTTTTTGTGATTTATATAGTTTTTTTGAGTGTTTTTATTGTATTTTTAAAATGTTTTTTGTATACATTATATAATATGTAGGATAGTTGAAATGAGTTTGAAAAGTTTTAATAGATATCGTTCTAATGTTGGTATAATAATTTGTAATTTTTATGGAAAATTATTATTAGCTAGAAGATATGGGAAAAAAAATTCTTGGCAATTTCCACAGGGTGGTGTTCATGATAATGAAACTGTGTATGAAGCAATGTATCGAGAGTTGTTTGAGGAAGTTGGTTTGCAAAGAAATGATGTACGTATTTTAACATATACTAAATATTGGATTAAATATAATATTCCGAAAAATTTTCAAAGATGTAATAGTTTTTATATTGGACAAAGGCAGAAGTGGTTTTTATTACAACTTATAGTATCAGATGAATATATTAATGTGAATTGTGCAAATTTTTCGGAATTTGATACATGGTGTTGGGTGAATTTTTGGGATCCATTGAAAAAAATTATTTTTTTTAAGAGAAATGTTTATCGAAGGATTTTAACGGAATTTTTTAGTGTTTTTAAGCGTCATCAAAAATTATTGTATTGAATTAATTAAATATTTTAATTTTTTGTGAATTTTTTTATAATTTACTTTGTTTATTTGATTGCATTTTGTTATATGATGTATTATGTGTTGTTTCCACAGTATGATCCAGTTTGTTTTTCTTTGGGTAGTTTGTCTGTATATTGGTATGGTATAGTATATTTATTGTCTTTTTTTATAACGAAATGGTTGGTTGTGCAACGAAGTAAATGTTTTGTTTATATAGGTATATCTAAAGAAAAAATTTTAGATTTATTGTATTGTTGTTTTATTGGAATGATTATTGGTGGTAGAGTTGGGTATGTTATATTTTATCAGTTTGGTTTTTTTTATTTACATCCTTTAGAAGTTTTGAAAATATGGCATGGTGGTATGTCATTTCATGGTGGTTTATTGGGAATAGTATTTGTAGTATTGTTTTATTTGCGTAGTATGTATTGTTTTTTTTGTTTTACTGATTTATTATCTCCAATTATTCCATTGAGTTTGGGTATGGGTAGATTTGCTAATTTTATTAATGGAGAGTTATGGGGTAAAGTTAGTGTTTTGTGTCCTTTTGCTATGTTTTTTCCTAATTCTTATTTAAGAGATATAGAATTTTTGTGTTATGCGCCTAGTAATTATCAGAGATTATTTGATCAGTATGGTGTGTTACCTCGTCATCCTGTGCAATTGTATGAGATGTTTTTAGAAGGTTTGTGTTTATTTGTTTTGTTAAATTTGTTTATTAAAAAGGCTCGTCCTGTAGGTAGTGTTTCTGGTGTGTTTTTAATTGTTTATGGTATATTTCGTATATTTTCTGAGTTTTTTCGTGATGCGGATGTTTTTTTGTGTTTTTTGCAAAAATTTTATATTAGTATGGGTCAGTTTTTATCGTTTTTTATGGTTTTATTTGGTTTGGTGATTATATTGTGTTCTTATAGTTTTTGTAGATGTTAAGTTGAGTTTTTTGTTGTTTGGTATTTTATGTGATGGTGTGATGTATTATTATATAAATAAGTATGTTTTTGTGAATTTTTATATAATTCGTAAAGTTTGTTGTTTAAAATGAGGTTTTATAATATATTTGAGAATTTTGTTTGTATTTTTGTGTTTATTCTATAATAGAATTCGTATTTATATTTTGAATCCCATGTTTTGTCTTATATGTGTTCCTGCTCCTAGTAGACCAGGTTGTTTGTGTGTTATTAGGTATACTGGGATATTTTTAAGATATTTTGTGAATCTTCCTTTGTCTTCGAATGCTTCTCTAAAATTGGATTGCGAGAAGAATTGTAAAAATTTTGGAATAATTCCTCCTGCTATGTATACTCCTCCGAAAGTTCCCATATTTAAAGCTAAATTTCCTCCAAATCGACCCATTAGTGTGCAAAATAATGATAATGTTTTGTAACTATCTTGGCAAGTTTTTTGTATGGCTTGTTTTGTGATTTGTTGGGGTAATAGAGAATTTGGTATTTTTCCTTGAGATTTTACAATGGCACGATATAAATTTACTAATCCAGGTCCAGATAGAACTTTTTCTGCTGATACATGTTTTATTTCAGTTCTTAGTATAGAAAGTATTGTGTCTTCTTCTCTATTACTAGAGGCAAAATCTACGTGTCCTCCTTCTCCAGGAAAACTTATCCAGTGATGATTAATTTTTATTAAATGACTTACTCCTAGACCTGTTCCTGCTCCGTAAATTACAATAGGTTTTCCTTGTATTGGTTCTTTGCCTCCGAATTGTATAATGTCTTTTTTAGTAAGCATGGGTATTGCCATAGATATTGCGGTGAAGTCGTTAATAATTTCCAGTTGTTTTAGTTGTAATTTTTGTTGTATGTTTTTGATAGAAAATTTCCACGAATGGTTTGTCATAGAAATCCAATCTTGTGTAATAGGGCAGGCAATGGCTATACATGCTTGTATGATTTTTATGTTTTGTTTGTTGAGGTATTTTTGAATTACTTGTTCTATATTTTTGTATTTTTTTCCGGAGTAGATACAAATTTTATAAATTTTTCCTGTATATGTGTTACATAATGCTAGTCTGACGTTTGTTCCTCCTATGTCGCCAACTAGAATGTAATTTTTCATATTTTCAGGCTCCATTTGTTGTATATTATATAAGATATAATTTTGTGTTTTTGTATGCTTGATAAATATATGTTTATAACATTTAGTATTATAGGTAAAATTTTTATTTTTTATATATTATAAGTTTACATTTTATTGTTTGTGTTTTGTTTTTTGTTATATGATTGGAAATATTGTTTTATGTGTTAGTTTGTATATGTGGTGGATTTTTGTTTTTCATATACAATGTATTTTATTAATTATACTATTTATTATGAAGTTAAATCAAATAGATATATTGATATTTATTTTGTTTGGATGTGTGTTTAATGTTTTAGTGTGATATTTTATTGTTATGATAATTTTTATATAAAAAATTTATTGGATATGCTTGTGTAGTGTTTGTGGTATTTTGTGTTTGTTGGTATTTTTTTGTATGTATCATGATGTATTTATTATAGGATTTGGTAAATTGAAATATATTAAGAAATTTTTCGTGGTTAGAAGATAACTTAGTAAGTATAGTGTTGTTTATATTACAATATATTTTTTGTATGGATGTTTTTTTGAATATTTTATATTTTTAACAATTGATTGATAAATAAAACTTATGTTTTTTTGAAAAATTTTAAATTTTTTTTAATATGATCATATAATATTATAATATATTGAAATATATTATATAATTTTACAGAAAATTGAATGTTTTTGTGTATGAGAGTTAACTGTTAAGCCGGGTTTTGTCTTGAACAGTCATTTATCTAGATTAATATTTGCATATTAATTCAAGCGGCTTACCTGGGTAAATGAGGGCAAAACATTTTTTCCCTATTTAGCCTTGCTCCAGGTGGAGTTTGCCTTGCTACTTCTGTTGCCAGAAGCACGGTGTGCTTTTACCACTCCTTTTCACCCTTACCGTAATTTTTTTGTAAAATTACGGCGGTTTTTTTTCTGTTGCACTTTTCGTAAGTTTACACTTCCCAGGTGTTACCTGGCACCAAATTTGCCCTATGGAGCCCGGACTTTCCTCTTCTTTGGTAAGAAGCGACTGTTTTAGTTAACTCTCGTAAATTTTATATTTTTTTGAATTTGTTATTTTTGTTACAATTTTTTAATTTTATGAATTTTTTGTAAAGTATATTTTTTTTTATGCCAAATATTTTTTCTGCTAATTGTGTAGATTTTGTTAAAGGTATTTCTTTATTTAGAATTTTGGTTACATATAGTGCTTGTAGTATTTTGTTTTTTTCTTTTTTTTTTGTATTTCCTTCGATTAATATGACGGTTTCTCCTTTGTGAAAATTTTTGTTATTTTTTGCATAGTTTAGTAATGTTTGGATAGGTTCTGTGTAAATTGTTTCCCATATTTTAGTGAGTTCTTTGGCTAATACTATTTTTCTTTTGTTTCCAAATATTTGCAGAATATCTTGTAGTGTTTGTATTATACGGTGACATGATTCATAGAATATTATAGTGCGGTGTTCATATTTTAAATTTTGTAAATGTTTTAATCTTGATATTTTTTTTTTCGGTAGAAATCCTTCATAACAAAATTTATTTGGTGTTAATCCAGAAGCGGATAATGCAGTTATAGCGGCACATGCTCCAGGTATGGGTACAACAGGAATTTTGTTATTGTGGCATAAATTTACTAAGTTGTATCCTGGGTCATTTATAAGTGGTGTTCCAGCATTTGAAACTAATGCTATGCTATTTCCTTGCAGGAGTGTTTTTAATAATGTTGTAGTTTGTTTTTTTTCATTATAATTGTTTAATGAAAATATTTTTTTTTTATGGAAAATTTTTTTAGTAAAAAGTTTGTGTGTTTTATGTTTTCCGCTGCAATAAATTTAGTATTTTTTAAAATCCATAGCGCTCTTTTTGTTATATCTTGTAGATTACCAATGGGTGTAGCTACTATGTATAGTTTTGCGGAATGTGATGATGTATTTTTTTTTTGCATGATATTTTTAGTTGATTCGTGAATATAATAGTTATTTGTTTATTTTGTAGATATGAATTTGTTAATTTTTTATGCAGTTAATTATATAGTATTTTATATGATATTGCGATGATATTTTTTGTAAAATATTTTGATTAATTTTGTATGTATTATGTTGATGATTTAAGTTTTATTGAAATTGTTTTGTTGTTTGGATGTTGTTTATGTATGTTATATTAATGTGTGGGTTGTATAAATAATATGTATTTTATAGAATGTTTTATGTGGTGTTAATTATTATATGTTTTGTGGTTTTTATATGGTGAAGTATTAGGATAATATATTGTGAGGATGCTATAGAGATGTTATTGATTACTAAAAAAATATTTGATCCTTGTTCTTTTTTATTACAAAATGGTATATTTTTACTTGAATCTTCTGCTGGAACAGGAAAAACTGAAATATTATCTATGCTGTATTTACGTTGTTTGATTGGTAATTGTGATTTTTATAATGTTAATAAAAAAGCTATGAAAGTGGAAGATATTTTGGTGGTTACTTTTACTGATTTGGCAACGCAAAAGTTACGTAGTTGTATAAAAGATAAAATTCGTAGTTTTTATGTAGATTGTACGCGAGGATATAGTGATAATGTGTATTTGTCGCAGTTGTTATTACAAATTAGTGATATAGATGTGGTTATGTGTCAATTGCTAGAGGCAGAAGCAAATATGGATAATGCTTCTATTTGTACGATTCATAGTTTTTGTTGGAATATTTTGCGTATGTATCCTATTGAGTGTAATTTTTCTTTGGGGCAAAAGATGTTAACAGATGAATATGCGCTATATGAACAAGCAGTTGTTAATTTTTGGCGTAGTTATTTTTATTCATTAGATTGTAAGTTAATTAGAGTGATACAGAAATATTGGAAAGAACCTTATGATTTGTTGATGGATTTGTCTCCTTATTTGTTTGGAAATATTACTGATTTTTATTGTTCTTGTAATTTTCATGAATCTTTTGAATCTAGGTATAAGTTAATCATTTTTTTTATTGAAAAATTTAAGAATCGTTGGTGTAAAACTGTGTTTGATGTTTGTAATATATTAAAGTATTATGATTGTGAAAAAAAAATAATTACTAAAAGAATGTTGTTGTTATGGTTAAAAAAAATTTATGTATGGGTTAATACGAAAACTGTGGATTATTGGGTTCCTAAAGAATTAAAATATTTTGAGTGTTTGCAGATAAAATCATCTGTTTTAAAAAATATAAGTAATGTATGTGATGTACCGTATTATATTTTATTTCGTGGAATCAAAAGGTTGTATCATAAAATTTTTTCTTTTCGTGAATTAATTTTACATGTTTCTTTGCGGGAAGTGCGTAACGAAGTTATGCAAAAAAAAATAAAAACTAGAGTTTTAGGATATGAAGATATGTTGTTGTATTTAGAGAATGCTCTTTCTTCTAGATATGGTTTTTATTTGTCCAATATGATACGTTCTTTGTATCCTGTAGTTTTAATAGATGAATTTCAAGATATAGATTTTAGGCAATATAATATTTTTTATAAAATTTATTTTAATAATTGTATCATTAATTTTATATTATTTTTTGTGGGTGATCCTAAACAGTTAATATATTCATTTCGTGGTTCTGATGTTTTTTTATATATGCGTATTAAAAGAATAATTTCTTTTCGATATACTTTGGATATTAATTATCGTTCTTCAGAGAGTTTAGTAAATGCAATTAATTGTTTATTTTTGTCTTTACCTTCTTCTTTTGTTTTTCGTGATATTTCTTTTTTTTCTTCATTTTCTTTAAGTGATAGGGTGTTAAAATTTGTTGTAAATGATGAAGTACAACCTGCTATGCAGTTTGTTTTGCAATCTTGTGTTGTGGTAAAAAGAAATGAATATAAAAAGTTTATGGCATATCAATTTTCTTTGAAAATTTATAATTTATTGTTTTATATTCTTGCTAAAAAGGCTTGGTTGCAAGATGCTTCTGGTAGTAGATTGTTGAAATTGTCTGATATTGTTGTTTTAGTGCGTAATAGAGATGAAGCAAAAATTATGTATGATGCGTTAGCAAATTTTTCTATTCCTGCTGTGTTTTTGTCGTATTATAATTGTAGCGTATTTAAAACTTTGGAAGCTAGAGATTTGTTATGGGTTTTATATGCAATATTATCTCCGGAAGATGATGTAATTTTGTTTCGTGCTTTATCGACTGATATTTTTGGATTTGATATTACATATATGCATTTTGTGCGTTTTTATAAGAAAAAAAAAAGAGAAGAATTAGTTGCTAAGTTTATTTTGTATCGTTTGATTTGGGAAAAGTATGGTATTCTTGCTATGTTGCGTGTGATCTTTATTCAAGATCGTATGGTTAAAAATTTATTGTCTTTTTTTGACGGGAAAAGAAGATTTTTGAATATTATGCATATTGGTGAATTATTGCAATGTGTTTCAAAGAAATTTGATAATCAAAGGTCTTTACTGTATTGGTTCATGTTTAATATTCGTTATACGAATTCTAGATCGAAAGATCATATGGTGAAAATGGATAGTGATAATCATGCAGTGCGTATTATGACAATACATGCAGCTAAGGGATTGGAATTTCCTATAGTTTTTTTGCCTTTTATTACTGATTTTTTCTCTAATAAGTATTGTGTGTTTCATGATAGAGAAACTTATAAGGTTGTCTTAGATTTTTGTGGTACTAGCGATATTAATCGTTTTCTTTCTGAAGAAGAGAGATTATCTGAGGATTTAAGATTATTGTATGTTGCTGTTACTCGAGCTGTTTATCATTGTAGCATTGGTATTGCTGCAGTGTTTTGTAGTGGTAGTAGGAGAATTATGAGTGATGTACATCGTAGTGCAATAGGTTATTTAGTGCAAAAGGGTTGTTATGGAGATTATAGTTTTTTACGTGATTGTTTACAATTATTGCAAATATGTTCTAAAAATGATATTTCTTTTTATGATGCAGAAATTGTTACTAAAAATCATGTGTTAAATTTAAAAGAGGTTTTTTTGTTTTTTAAAAAAAAAAGTTTTTGTCAGAGTTTGTTGTCTAAATGTTTTCAGTATGTATGGTGTGTTACAAGTTATTCTGGTTTAAGTGGTCATGGGTATTTTTTGAAAAATAATAGTGTAAAAAGTTTATCATGTATTTTTAATGATATTTCAGGGGAAAATTGTGTAGATGTTTTAGAAACTTCTTTAAATTCATATAATTTTCCTAAAGGAAAGTTTTCTGGTGTTTTTTTGCATTATATATTAGAATCTATGGATTTTACTAAAAAATTAGATGAAGTGTGGTTATATGATCAGTTGCGGAGGTATGGTATTGATGTAATTTGGTTGCCGGTTTTAATAAAATGGTTAGAAAATATTATATATTATTCTTTAAATGGGAGTTCTTTGTCTTTATCTTCTATTACATTGGATATGAGGAAATCTGAATTTTCTTTTTGTCTTTCCGTTAATAAAATTGTTAAAGCAGAAGATTTAGAAAATATTTGTAAAAATTATGATGCTTTGTCTAGACGTGCTATGAATTTTAATTTTTCTTATATTTATGGTACAATAAAAGGGAGTATTGATTTGGTATTTTTTTGGAATGGTCGTTATTATTTATTGGATTATAAGTCTACTTGGTTAGGTAATGATTATACGTGTTATAGTTGTATTAATATTGAAAATGTTATGATTGATTTTCGTTATGATTTGCAATACCAAATATATACTTTAGCTTTGCACCGTTTTTTAAAAAATAGATTAATGCATTATGATTATCAGTGTGATTTTGGCGGGGTATATTATTTATTTTTAAGAGGTATGGATTTGTCTCATCCTGGTTGTGGTGTTTATTATTGTTTACCTAGTGTACATTTAATTAATAAGTTAGATGTTTTGTTTTGTTAGTAACATGTTTTTGTGTTTGTGGGGTAAAAGTTTTTATTAATAATGTTTTTGTTTTATTTTGTTGTTTTTATGGTTGTATGGAAAAATTTTTATGTGTAGCAGAAAAATTAGGGATTTGTAGTTTTTTGGATATTTATTTTGCTAAAATGTTATTAAAATATTCAATTACATCAAATGCAGATGCGTTAATGTTAATTTCTTTTTGTGTAAGTATGTATCATGGGAATGGACATGTTTGTTTTCCTTTGTCATCATTATCTCCTGAGAATATTTTTCATGGGAGATTTATAGAATTATCTAAAAAAATTTTTAATAAAGTGGGTAATCCTTCTATAGAAGAGTGGAGAGAAATGTGTTTTTCGTTTTTAGTTATTGGAGATGGTTTGAATATTACTCCTTTGGTATTAGATAATGATAGGTTATATTTATATTATCTTTGGAAGTCTGAATGTATTGTAGCGGATTTTTTTAGTAAATCGAATGTTTTAATGATTGATGATAGTGATAAAGATTTTTTGTCTTTTTTATTGAATAAGTATTTTCCAACTTCTGATGTTTTATTAAAAAACGATGTTGATTGGCAAAAAATTTCTGTGGCTACTGCATTGATGTATAGGTTTTCTTTGGTTTGTGGAGCACCAGGAACTGGGAAGACGGCTATAATAGCAAAATTATTAATAATATTATTGCATTTTTTTACTTCTTTACATATTGTTATGGCGGCTCCTACTGCGAAAGCAGCACTTAAAATGAGTGAATCACTTTATTTATCTCGCGATATATTGGCATTAAGTAGTAAGAAAAAAATGTGTTTTCCTAGATCGGGAGTGACTTTACATAATTTTTTGTTTCAAAGAGATAATTTTCGTAATAGATTTTTTTGTTATAATATGTGTTCATTTGATTGTGATATTTTAATTATTGATGAGTTTTCTATGGTTTCTTTGGATATGATGAGTCGTATTATTTCTGTATTACCTTCTCATGCTAGAGTAGTTTTTTTGGGTGACCCTTATCAGTTATTTTCTGTACAGCCAGGTTCTGTTTTACGTGATATTTGTGAGGTGTATAATTTTGGTTATAGTGTGGAAAAATGTAGAGAAATTTTTGCATTAACAGGGTGCAGAGTTGTTGCTAATAATAGTGTTAGGAATTATGGTTTTTCGAGTAGTATTAGTATATTATATAAAAATTATCGTTTTAATGATGCTTCTGGTGTGTTTAAACTGGCTAATATGATTAAATTTGGAAATGATGTTGGTGTTGTAACGTTATTACATAGTAATTCTTTAAAAGATGTTGATTATTTTTTGGTAGAGGATTTTTATATGTATCAAAAAATGTTGAAGAATTTTATTGATTTTTACAGAGATTATTTTGTATGTATTCGCAATCATAGCTCTCCAGATGTTATTTTGAATGTATTTCATCAATCTCGTTTATTGTGTGTGTTACGTGAAGGACCTTTTGGAGTAGTTTTGTTGAATACTTTTTTTGAACAGGTTTTGAAGGTATCTGGTTTATTGTCGAATGATATGGTGATTGATAATAAAAATTATATAGGAAGGCCTGTGATGGTATTAAAAAATGTTCCTTCTTTAGATTTATATAATGGAGATGTTGGTATTATTTTATCTAGATCTTTAGAGAAAAAAGATTGTGAAGTGTATTTTTCTTGTGTTCGTGATGTAAGTGTTAAAAAAATTCCTTATAGTTTTTTGCCTAAACATGAAACTTCTTTTTTTATGACAGTGCATAAGTCGCAGGGTTTGGAGTTTTTGCGTGTTGCATTAATTTTGCCGAATTGTGTTACATCTTTATTAACAAGAGAATTGTTATATACTGCTGTTACTCGTGCTAAAAGGTATTTGGTGATTTATAGTACTGATAAGATTTTACAGTATAGTATTAGGAATAAAATGGATAGATATAGTGGTCTTGTGGATAGAATTAGAAATATTATTCATTAGTGGTATTTTATAAGTTGTTGTGTATTTATATTATGATTGATGATTAACATTGTGATTTAAGGTTTTTTGTGTTGTTAGAGTTTGTAAATATTAAAAAAATTTTTTCTAGAATTTTTGTTTTTGGATATTTGGGTTTGATATATGTAGGTGTTATTTTATGTTATTGTGTTTTTATTAGTTTTTTGTGTGATATTGAGATATTGATGTGTTCATAAAAGTGTATAATGTTTTTGAATGATATTTTATTTTTATGTTTTATGGTATTTGTTGTAGATTTTTGTTTTATGTTTATGGTGTTTTTTTATGTAGTTATTTTGTAGTGTTGTATGGATTTTAGAGTGTTGTGTTGATTTTTTAAAAATTGGGTAATTATGTTGAGAAATTTTATATTAGTTTTTTTTTGCGTAGTTCTATTTTGATATAGGAATAATAAATTGGTGCCGCTATTAATCCTTCTATTCCAAAGGTTGCATCAAATAATAGCATGATGAATAATAGTTCCCATGATTTTGCTTGAATTCTATTTCCAATGATTTTTGCATTTAAAAAATATTCTAATTTGTGAATCAGTATTAAATATATAATAATGATTATTGCTATATTTAGCGATATTGATAAAGCAGATATGGTAATGATAAAATTTGATATTAGATTACCAATGATTGGAAGCAGACCAAATACAAATGTTATTGTTATGAGTGTTTTTTGAAATGGTATATGTATATTAAATATAGGAAATAATATAAGAATTATTATAGAGGTTAGCACGGTGTTTATTAAAGATATTTTAGTTTGTGCAAAAACAATGTTATGGAATGCTGTTGATAAATAATATAGTCTTTTTAGTAATTGTTGAATAAAGTATGTTTTTTCTTTAGATGGTTTATTGAGAGCTATAATTGTTCCAATAATCAGTCCAATGAAAATCATGATGAGTTCATGTAATAATATTCCTCCCATATTGCTAATAATAATTAGATTTGATTCAATTAAATTGAGTATTTGGTTTTTAAAGTCTATTTCATTTTCTGGAAAAAATGAGGATAGGAAATGTGGAATATGAATTTTTATGTTAGAAATTATATTTTTTGCTTTAGTTGATATATTACTTTCATAGGTATGTGTTTTAAGAAAGTGTATTATATTTATTACACCGATTATCATAATAATAGTAATTATTGTAAAAATTAGTATTACAGTAATTAATTTGGTGTATTTGGTGTTAAAAAAGTTTTTGCAATATGATGTGACAGAAGTAATAATTTCATAAATTAGAAAACCTGAAATGAAACAGGATAATAGGTGTAATGGGATAATAGAAGCCATGGATATACACATGAGTATGTATGAAATAATTTGTATTTGTTTATTAGTGATACATGTTGTTGTTTTTTTCATTTTATTGTTTTTGTAATTTTTTATGTTATGGTTGTTGTATTTGTGTGTTTGTTTTTTTGGATGTTTAGAAAGTTTTTATATTGGAGAATAAATATTTTTTAATTAGTATTATATTATCTATTATATGTATGATAAAGCAGTAAGTATTTTGTTTATATATATAATTGGGTGTTTTATTTTTTTATAGATTTTATGTTGTGATTATGAGTATTTTATGTTTTTATGGTATGTTATTGTGTGATAAATTATATAAAAAAGTTTATCTAACGTACAATGAATTTTTGATTAAGTTTTTTAGTTTTTTATTTTATATATATATTGTAGTTATGTTGGTATTTTTTTTGCATATCATTGTTATTTTATGTATAACTTTGTTTTGGTGTGGTGTAAAATAGAAAATGGGATTTTTTGATATTTTCATGTAGATACATTAGAATGTATGAGTAAATAATGATCATGGGAAAAGATTAGTTTTAGGGGTTTTTGTGTTTTATTTGATGAATTTATATATGTTATTGTAATGTTTTGTTGATTTTTGTATAATAAATAATTATTTGTAAATGTTTTATAATTTTTTTTTAAAATTTTTTTGATATATTTTGTATAGTGTTTTTATATTATTGTTATTTTGTTTTTATGCAAATAATTTTAATGTTTGTATTTAATAATATGTGTTGATGGATTTTGTTTCTTGAAATGCTTTTTGTAATCTTTTAATGATGGAGATTTGACTATATCTTAACCATGATCTGGGATCATAGAATTTTTTGTTTGGTTTATTATTAGATTTTTCTAAATTTCCTACTTGATTGTGTAGGTAATTTTTGTTTTTTTTATAATATTTAAGAATTCCTTTCCATGCAGCCCATTGGATATCAGTATCAATGTTGATTTTAATGACACCATATTTTATCGCTTCTTGTATTTCTTTTGTTGTTGATCCGGAACTTCCATGAAAAACAAAATTTAATGGTTTAGGTGGTAATTGAAATTTTTTTGAAGTGTATTCTTGGGATTTTTTGAGTATTTTTGGTAGCAATTTAATATGTTTGTTGTTATAAACTCCATGTACATTTCCGAAGGATGCTGCAATGATAAAATTTTTACTTATTTTGTGTAATTTTTTGTAGGCGTATGCTACGTCTTGTGGATTTGTGTATAATTTAGAATGATCTATGTTGGTATTGTCTATTTCGTCTTCTTCTCCTCCTGTGCATCCTAATTCTATTTCCAAATGAATGTTTAGTTTGTGCATTTTTTTTAGGTATTGTATACTGGTTTTAATGTTGTCTGTTAATGTTTCTTGTGATAAGTCCAGCATATGTGAAGAAAAAAGTGGTGTTCCTGTGTTTTGCAAGTGTTTTTCATTTGTTTCTAGTAATCCATTGAGCCAAGGTAAATGTGTTTTATTGCAGTGATCTGTGTGTAGTACGACTGGTATGTTATAATATTTTGCTATTTGATGTGTGTGTATTGCTCCAGAAGTTGCTCCTATGATAGATGGGTAGTGTATGTTGTTATGTTGTATTCCTTTTCCTGCTATGAAAGCGGATCCACTGTAAGAAAATTGTATTATAATAGGAGATTTTGCTTGTGAGGCTGCTTCTAAAGCGGCATTAATGGAATCTGTTCCTATGCAATTAATTGCTGGAATGGCAAAATTGTTTTTTTTTGCGATATAAAACAATTTTTGTACATTTTTACCTGTAATAACTCCTGTGGGAATATTTTTGAGTATTTTTTGCATAATTTTGTTGGTGTTATTTGTAAGTTTGGGTTATTTAGAGAATTTATTATATCATAGATGTATTGTATTTTTGTGTCGTATTTTTTATTGCTTGTATTGCGGGTAGTGTTCCTTTGGTAAGAAATTTTAAAAATGCTCCTCCTCCTGTTGATATATAAGAAATTTTTTCAGAAATTTTAAATTTTTCAACAGCTGCTATTGTATCTCCTCCTCCTACTATAGAAAATGCGTTACTTGTTGCAATTGCTTGGCATAGTTTTTTCGTGCCTTCTTGAAATTTTTCTAACTCGAATGCTCCTATTGGTCCATTCCAAATGATTGTTTTTGCATGTTTTATGATATTTGTAATTTGTGTTATGGAATGTTTTCCTATGTCTAGGATTTTTTCGTAATCTTGTATATCGTGGATAAATTTTTGTGTTATTTTTTTATCTTGTTTTTCATTTTCATTGTTTACAATAACATCAATTGGAGTAATAATATTATTTTTTTTTATTAGTTTTTTTGCTTCTTTTATTGCATCAATTTCTTGTAGTGATTTTCCTATATTATAGCCTTTGGCTGCTAGCATAGTATTTGCAATCCCCCCTCCGACAATTAATTTATCTACTATGTTTGATAAGAAGTGTAATATATTGAGTTTAGTAGAGATTTTTGCTCCGCCAATAATAGCTATGATTGGTTTTTTAGGATTTTTTGTAATTTGATGTAAATTTTTTATTTCTTTATATAAGAGTGGTCCAATACAAGAAATAGGTGCAAATTTGATAATTCCATATGTTGAGCTGTGTTTTCTATGTGCTGCACCGAAGGCATCCATGATAAATATATCGCATAAAGATGCATATTTTTTTGATAGAGATAATGTATTATTTTTCTCTCCTTTGTTGAAACGTACATTTTCGAGTATTGTAAGTTCTCCGTTATTTAATTGTAATGGTTCATTGAGATAGTTTTTTTTGAAGTGTATTGTATATTTATTAGAAATGTTATGTTTTAACCATTGTACAATTGGTTTTAGAGAGTAATGTGCGTTGTATATTCCTTCTTCTGGGGATCCTAAGTGTGAGGTTACCATAACTTTTGCTTTTTGTTGTAGAGCCATATTGATAGTAGGTAATGCATAACGAATTCTGATGTCTGAGATTATTTTTCCATTTGGTGTTATTGGTACATTTAAATCAGATCTTATTAAAATTTTTTTGTTAGATAGGTTTAAGTTTTTCATGTGTTGTATTTTCATGTGATATATTCTCTATATATTTTTGTGTATTTTACTGTTTTATAGATATTGTATGTAGTTTAATTTTTTTTGTATTATGCTATCATGATTTTTTGTATGTTTATTATGTTTCTATTAGTTCATTATATGAAGAAATCTTAAATAATTTTTACTTTTATATATTATACTGGATTGTGTTGATATTTTGAAACTAAAAGTTTTTATTTTTAAAGATTTTTTGTTTTTAGTATAATTATGTGTGAATGTGTATGATATGTGATATATGTTATTGTAAAGTACATAGAAAAAGATTTTTTTGATAAGTTTTCATATGTTGTATTTGGGTTTGTTATGTGGTGATTGTTTTTGTGTTTTTTGAGATATGATTTTATGTTATTTATATATCGTTCTAATGATTTTGATATACATAGAGATATTCTTGTAAAGAATATGCGAAATTCTTGTGTGGAGAATCCATTACATGCAGAAGTTATTTTGGTTGAAAATCAAAAGATGGAAAATTGGATACAATTGGAATTATCTTTGCATTTAGGTATTGCTAGTAATATTGAGTATTTTTCTGTGAGTGATTTTATTTGGATGTTTTCTTCTTATATTTCTTCGGATAGTCTTATATCTAAGCGTTTTTTTTTGAATTCTGTAATTGCTTGGAAGATTATGAGGATTTTGCCTGTTTTGTGTAAAATAAAAGGTTTTGATATGCTTTGTAGATATTTTTATGTGGATCAAGATATTTGTAAGAATTTTTGTTTTTCTTACGAGGTTGCTGTGTTGTTTCATCGATATATGATGTTTAGACCAAATTGGTTGGTTGCTTGGGAAAGGAAAGAGTTTTTAGGAGAGGTTCGTGGTGTTGATCAAGTTTGGCAATCTTTGTTGTGGTATGAATTGATAAATGATATGAAAAGATTGGGGGAGCCATTTTGGCATCTTGCGAGTTTTTATGGTGTATTTTCTGCATTTTTGAAGAAAAAGTATATAAATTTATCTAAGGTGCCAAAGAGAATTTTTGTTTTTGGGGTTCCTTTGTCTAAGTTGATGTTATTGTATTTAAGGGAGATTAGTTATTATGTTGATGTGTATTTGTTTTTTATGGATTTAGATTGTTTTTGTTCTTGGAAAGATTTGGAAAAGTATTTGGATGATGTAAATTGTGAAGTGTATGAAGATAATTTGTATAAAAGTGTTAGGAAAAAATTTTATTTTTCTTATGGTTTGAGAAATAAATCGTGTTATTCCAATTATCGTGTTATGTTGAAGAATGTACGTAATTTGGATTTATTTGTGTGGGATAAGGTGAGGAAAAACATATTTTATTTATTGATTACTACTTTACGTCATTATCATAATGTAGATATGTTTCGAGTGATACGAAGAAGTTCTGGAAATCTTTTGTCTATGATGCAATATGATGTTTTAGTTGGTTTATGTAATGGTGTTACAGAAAGTAGTACATTGTTAAATGTACGAGATGATAGATTGTATAGAAATATTATATTTTTGAAGGATGTTTCTTTTAGTGTACATGTTTGTTGTAGTTTGCATAGAGAAGTGGAGGTGTTATATGATTTTCTAGTAGATTTGATGGTTAAAGATTCTACATTAAATCCTAGGGATATTATTGTTATGGCTCCGGATATTGATATATATATTGAGATAATTAAATCGGTTTTTTCTAGTTTTGATGGAAAAAAATGTAGTGTTCCTTTTTCGATATCTGATCAAGTTGTTGGTGAGGTTCATGCTGTTTTTACTGTATTTTTAAAATTATTAGAATTACCTTATAGTAAGTGTTGTGTTGAGGATATTTTTGATTTTTTAGGAGTTTCTTTTATTGCTTCTCGTTTTTCTATTAGTGTAAGTGATTTAGATTTTTTATATCGTTGGGTTGTGAATTCTGGTATTCGTTTTGGTTTGGATAAGAATACGTATTATGAATTAATGTATCCGATTTTTGAACGTGGTACTTGGAAATATGGTTTAGATAGGATGTTTTTAGGTTATGCTGTTGGAGATATTCAATATGATAGTTGGCAGGATATGTATCCGCATAGTGAGTATTATGGTGGCAATTCTGTTTTGATTGGTTATTTGTCTAATTTTATAGATAAGTTGGATTATTGGAAGGAATATTTATCTGTTTCACGTGTTTTGTTGGATTGGGAAAGTTGTGTGAGTGATATGATTGGGGATTTTTTTTCTTTTTCTGATTCTGGTGTAGAGGAGTATTGTTTGTTGTTAAAAAAATATTGGCATAATATTTTGCATGATGGTTTGCTAGCAAAATATGATGGTGTAGTTCCAATAGCATTGTTGTGCAGTGAATTAAAGTCGCGTTTAAATAAGAGAAGAATATATAATAAGTTTTTGAGTGGTGGTATAAATTTTTGTTCTTTATTTTCAATGTGTTTTTTATCTTTTAAGGTTGTTTGTTTTTTAGGGATGGATGGTAATTTATATCCTAGAAAATCATTTGTTTTTAGTTTTGATTTAATGCGTGATAATAATGGAAATTGTGATATTTCTTTGCGTGATTATGATTTATATGTGTTTTGGAGTTTTGTTTTGTGTGCTAGGGATATTGTATATATTAGTTATGTTTTTGATGGAGATGTGTCTAATTTGTTTGATAGTATGCCATGTTTTTTGAATAATATTGTGCGATATATTTCTAGAAATTTTTGTCTTTTTGGGGATGAGTTTTTGTGTGAAAAGATTTCTATGTTGCGTGTGAAACGTCATGTTTGTTGTTTTCATGGGTTTTTTTCTTCTTGTTTGGTTCAGAAAAGAGATTTTTTTTTGGATAGTATGGAAAATACCAATTCTATATATTTGGAAAAGAATGTTGTAGAAAATAATATATGTTGTGAAAGAAGTTTTCATTTTTTTAATGTTTTTTGTAGTGATTTTGTTGTATCGATGGATTGGTTTCTTTCTTTTTATTGTCATCCTATTCGTTTTTGGTTTCAGAAAAGATTGTGTGTGTATTATTCTAGTTTTTTGAAATTATATTTGTATGAACCTTTTAGTGTGGATTATATTACACGTTATAAATTGAATATGCTTTTGTTATCTGCATTTTTGCAAGGGAAGAGTAGTGATTCTGTGTTTCGTTTTGCTAATGGTATAGGGGTATTACCATGTAATGCATTTGCTGAAGTTTATTGGAATGATCAATGTATAAAGATGTATATTCTTTATAAGAAGATTAAGAAATATTATTTGTCTGATTTTAGAAATGTTAAATTTAGTTTGAAATTATGTAGTATTAAAATACATGGTGTTTTATCTTGTGTGCAGAAGGATGGGTTATTGCGATGGAAGGCTGGAAATTTGTTGATGCGAGATATTATGTTATTTTGGTTGGAACATTTAATTTATTGTTCTATTGGCGGAGAAGGAAGTAGTGTTATTGTGGGTTTGGATACATCTTGGATTTTTGGTGCGTTGTCTATTGTTGAAGCTAAGGAGTTATTGTTGTTGTTTCTTTATGGGTATGCGAGAGGTATGTTGGATCCTTTGTATCTAATATATTCTTTAGGAGGTTCTTGGTTATTTTCTTGTTATGATAAGAAAAATAGGAAAATTGATTTTTGTGAGGAGAAGCAAAAAAAAGCTCGTGATTCTATGTTGTTTGCTTGGTGTTCTGATGTTAATGATGTGGAGAAACGGGATATTTATATATATAGAATGATACGTAGATTGGATAATGAGTATATTAATATTATTATTGAGGAAACTGTAAGGTATATGTTGCCGTTATTAGTTTTTAGAGAATGATTTTTGATGTTTGTTTTAATGAGGTTTATAGTATTTCATAGTGATATTTTGTTATATGTTATGAATTTTGATTGTGTTGTAAATTTTTTTGTTTATTTTAGGTTTTTTATTTTAGAGTTATTGTATGTGTTGTATTTTATGTGTGTAATTTGTTTTGTGTTAACGTTTTGAGAATTGTGGACGACGTCTTGCTTTATGTAGTCCTACTTTTTTTCTTTCTACTTCTCGTGGATCTCTTGTGATGAATCCCATTTGTCTTAAATTTTTGTAGAATTGTTTATCGTATTGTACAAGTGCTCTGCTGATGCCATGTCGAATAGCTTCTGCTTGTCCGGATATTCCTCCTCCTTTTACAGTTATGTATATATCTAAGTTTTTTGATATTTTGAATAGTTCTAGTGGTTGATAAACAATGATTCTTGATGTTTCTTTTGTAAAATATTGTGTGATTTTTTTTTTGTTTATGGTAATTTTTCCAGATCCTGTTTTTAAAAATACTCTTGCAGAGGAACTTTTTCTTCTTCCGGTTCCATAGTATTGTTTATTGTTATTCATGTTTGTGTTTGTTTAGTTTTGTTTATGTTTTTATTATTTTTGGTTGTTGTGTGTTGTGTTTGTGTGTATTTCCTGGATATATTTTTAATTTTTTTATCATATTTTTTCCTAGTGTTCCTTTTGGTAGCATTCCTTGTACTGCCATTTTTATGATTTTTTCTGGTTGTTTATTAATTATGTCTTGAAATGTTTGTGTTTTTAATCCACCTGCGTAGCCAGAATGGTGATAATATATTTTATTTTTGTATTTTTTTCCTGAGACAATAATTTTTTTTGCGTTTAAAATGATAATATAATCTCCAGTATCTATATGTGGTGTGTATTTTATTTTATGTTTTCCTTGTAGGTAGTATGCTAATGTTGTAGATAGTCTTCCTAGTGTTTTTCCGGATGCGTCTATGCAGTACCATGTTTTTTTTATTTGTTGTTTTGTTGTATATGTTTTGATGTTGTGTGTGTGTTTAATGGGCATATATTTATTGGTATAGTTATGTATATTTTTATAATTTGTTTTGTGTGTTTTGTTATTATATTTGTTATATATATTTATTTTGTTTAATTATTTTTTAGAATGTTTAAATGTATTTTGTTTTTTTGGAAATTTTATTTGTTTTTTATATTTTCATAAATTTGTTTTGTGAATGGTATATGAAAATTTTTTGATTTTTTCATTAATTGCTATGTTGGTTTTTATATTAGATGATTTATTATTTTAATATTCATGTTCACCTGTATTTTAAACTATTTGTAGAATTTTTTGGAAATATTTTTATATTTTATACGGTATTGTAGTTTTTGTGTTTTGAGAAATTTTACAATAGTTATTGTTTTTTGTTGTTTTGTGTAATTTGTTTTTTGTGAGTATAATGCTGTTTATTTGTGTTATTAGTGTTTTTATTTATTTTGAAATGTAGACAAATTTTTTGGTGTTTTATTTGTACTATGGGTGTAAGTTATTATGATTTTTATGTGATGAATGTTATGGTTTTTCATTATGTATATTTTTCATTTTTTATATGTTTATGTCATGTGGATGGTATAAGTTTGTTTTTTGCGTGTAATATTAAATAATTTATAAAAACATTATGATAAATTTTTATTTATATTATAAAATTTTATTAAAATTTCTTAGGAAATGCAATAGAATTTACATATTTTTGGTGTTTTTTAGTATTTGTTTTATTGGTGTTATAGGATATATAATATGTATATATATATATTGGATATGTTTTTTGATTTTAGTGTTGTTTTATTGATTGTATTAGGAATATATTTTTTCAGTATCGTATGTAGAATTTTTGAATTTTAGTGTGGTTTTGTATAATGTTTATGATATGTTGTGTATTTTGATATTTATATGTATGTCGTTGTTTGTTATTTGTAATTTTGAGTAAGTATTTGCCGGTATAGTTTAAATGGATAAAATAATGCATTCGTAATGCAAAGATATGGGTTCGATTCCTGTTATCGGCATGCACAATACATATTGTGTATTTTGTTTGATGTTAGATATATATGTTTATTTGTGATTTTTTTGTGTATGGTGTTATTAATGTGTTTTAGTTATAAGATGTGCTGATAGGCAGAGTCGAACTGCCGACCTCGCCCTTACCAAGGGCGTGCTCTTACCAATACTGAGCTATATCAGCGTATAAAATATTAGCGGGTAATGGGAATTGAACCCATATCATTAGCTTGGAAGGCTAAGGTAATTGCCTTTATACGATACCCGCGTATTTCAATTTTTATTTTTAATATAGAGTATATTTTGGTGGGGGAAGGATTTGAACCTTCGAAGTCTTTTATGACATCAGATTTACAGTCTGCTCCCTTTGGCCGCTCGGGAACCCCACCATGTATGTAATTTTGGTAGTATATTTATGTATTTTTGTGCCAACAGAAGGATTTGAACCTTCAACCTACTGATTACAAATCAGTTGCTCTACCCTATTTGCGCTATGTTGGCGTATTAATTTTTGCATTGTAAACTAAATGGATTTGTTTATGCAAGTGAAAATGTGTGATATTTGTGATATTGGTATTTTTATATGGTTTTTGTATTGGTATTTTGTTTGATTAGTAGTATGTGTGGTATAATGGTAATGTGTTTTGTGGTTTTGTGATATTGGTGTGTATTGTGGTTGTGTGTCTTTAGGTTTTTATTTTTATTGTGTTGTGGTAGTAGTTTTTGATTTATTAGGGTGGTTTATGTGTATTGTGTTATTGATATTTTTTATTGAATTTAATATTTTTAAATTTTTATGTGTTTTGAGGAATGTTATGTTTTACATATTAAAGCATTTATGTTTTATTTATATTACATAGATATTAAGTAGTAATAGTTAATTATATGGTAATTTTTTTATTTGTGAATTTTGTATTTTTAGAATATATTAAATTTTTTTTATGTAGAGGTATGTAATATTTTTCGTATTGATGTAGTGTTGTTCTGAGTAGTTTGATTATTTGTATTGCTATTGTGTTTCTATTGATGTGAATTCCTGTTTCTTGTAGATTAATCCAGTTTTTTTGAAAGTAGTTTTTTTTGTTTTTTTTTGTTTTTATGTTAATGCCAATACCAATAACGATAGTTTTTATTGTTTTAGTTATGTTGTATACTTCGATTAATATTCCTGCTAGTTTTTTGTTTTGCAGATATAGATCATTGGGCCATTTTGTTTTTATGTTTTGTATGCCAAATTTATTTAGTATTTTTTTGATTAGCAGACTGATTATGAAGTCTAGATTTTCGATGTTTGTAATTTCTTTGTTAAAATGCCATAATATGGATAAACATAGATCATGTCCGAAAGAAGATATCCATCTTTTTCCATATTTTCCTCTACCTTGTGTTTGATGTTCTGCGATACATATGTCTCCAGATTTTAATATATTAGCTTTTTCTAGTAAATATTGGTTAGTAGAGTGGATAATAGGTAATAGTATTATTTTTCCTTTTGATAAATTTGTTGATATAAGTGTGTGATTTAATAATTGTATTGACATGTTTTATATTTTGGTTTATTGGTTTTTGAGAATTTGTATTTTATACTATATATTATGTATTTCTTTATATTTTCCTATGCATCTGACTTCTGGTTTGAGTTTGATAGAGAATTTTTGCATGACTTGATTTTTGATGTATTTTGCTAGTTTAATGATTTCTTTTCCATGTGCTTTTCCTGTATTAATAATGATTAAAGCATGTTTATTGTATACAGCAGCATTTCCTAAACGATATCCTTTTAACCCACAGTTTTCTATTAACCAAGCTGCAGATAGTTTTATTTTTTTATTAGATTGTATTTGGTATGGCATGTATGGATATTGATGGAGTATGGTTTTTGCTTTGTTGCTATGAATAATTGGATTTGTAAAAAAACTTCCTGCATTTCCAAATAATTTTGGGTTAGGAAATTTTTTTTTTCTTATAGAGCAGATTTTTTGATAAATTTGTTGTGGTGTTACTTTTTGTTTTTCTAGATGTTTTAGTGTATTATGTTGTAGTGTTGGGTGCCAATTTTTTTTTAGGTGTAATCCAATTGCTGTTATCGCATGATTATGTGTGAATTTTTTTGTTTGAAAAATGCTTTTTCTATATCCAAATTTACATTCTTTGTGATATAGTCTTGTTTTTTTTCCTGTGTTGAGAGTTATAATATCGACATATTTACATAAATTTTGAAATTCTACTCCATATGCTCCAATATTTTGTATTGGTGCTGCACCAACGTATCCGGGGATTAAAGCCATATTTTCTAATCCTGGTATGTTTTTATGAATGCTGTTTTTTACCAGTTTATGCCATATTTCTCCTGCATTGGCATGTATTTCCCATGATTTTTGTTTTTCATGTATTTTTATTCCTGGTATTCTGTTGAGCAAAATTGTACCGGAATAATTTTCTAAAAATAATGTGTTGCTTCCTCCTCCTAAAATGCATATGGGTTGTTTTTTTTTTTTGCATTGTTCCATGAGTTTAGTAGTTCTTTTTCTGAGTATATTGTGATTACGTTATTTGCATATACGTTGATAGCAAAAGTGTGTAAAGATTTTATTTGTATTTTTTTTTTCATGTTTTAATAAGTATGTGGTTTATTTGTATTTTTTTGTTTTTATGTATTAGAAATTATGTATAGATATAAATTTTAATGGTTTTTGTATTTTATTTTTATTTTTATATTACAATATTACTATGTTTTTATTTAATATTATGTATTTTTTGAATTTTGTGTAGTTTGTAGTATTTTTTTTATGGTAATATGAAGTTTTGTATATGATTATATTTATAAGTATAGTATTTATATGTATTATACATTATATTATAGTGTTACATGATATAAGATTTTGTGTTTTGTTGTGTGATTTTTTGTGTTTATGTTGGTGTATTTTTTATATATGATGTGTAAGAATAATTTTTTGATTATATTTTAGGTGATGATATATTGAAAGATATTTTGACGTGGGGAGATTTTCTTTCTTGTGAGAGGAATTTTTTGTATTTTCAAAAGATTTTGTTGTTTCTTCGTGGTAGGTATTTTGTGGGAGCTACAATATATCCAAGGAAGCAGGATATTTTTAGAGTGTTTTTTTTGACAGAATTGAGTTCTGTTAAGGTTGTTATTGTTGCTCAGGATCCTTATCATGGGCCTAATCAAGCTAATGGTTTGGCGTTTTCTGTGCATGTTGGTGTTTCTGTACCTCCTTCGTTATTAAATATTTATAGAGAGTTGCATAGTGATATTTTTGGTTTTTATATTCCTAAACATGGATGTTTGCAGAGTTGGGCAAAGCAGGGTGTTTTTTTATTAAATTCTGTTTTGACTGTAGAGGAAGGTGTTGCTTGTTCTCATGCTAATATAGGGTGGGAAATTTTTACGGATAGAGTTATACAAATATTAAATATATATAGAGAGGGGATAGTGTTTTTATTGTGGGGGAATTATGCGAAGAAGAAAGGTAGGATTATAGATTGTAGTCGTCATTATGTGTTATATGGATCGCATCCTTCTCCATTTTCTGCAAATCGTGGTTTTTTTGGTTGTTGTCATTTTTCTAAAACTAATTGTTTGTTAAAAAAACAGGGTTTACATGAAATTAATTGGCAGCCTATTTTATGAGTTTTTTATTTTTAGTGTTGTGGATATTTGATATTTTTTTATTTTTGGTGGTTTTGTGTTGTGGTGTTGATGTTTTAGGTTTTTTTGATACAACTACCATTGCTGGTCGAATTAATCTTGTGTGCAACATATAACCTTTTTGCATCATCATGATAACTTGATCTGGTTCATGTGTGTTGGTTTCTAGTATAGTCATAGCTTGATGTATTTCTGGATTGAAGGGAATGTGAATTTTATCTATGGGTTTTAGTCCAAAATTTTTGACAACATTTAAAAAAGATTTTAGTGTTAATTGTATTCCTTCTATGTCGCAACATAGTTTGTCATTTTCCATGGATTTTTTTGAGATTTGTAGTGCTCTTTCTAAATTATCAATAACTGGTAGTAGTTGTGTAATAAAGTTTTCTAGTGCAAATTTATGAGCATTAGCAAGGTTTTTTTCGTTTCTTCTTCTTATATTTTCTATTTCTGCTTGTGCACGTAATAAATTGTCTTTTTCTTTTTTTAAAGATATTTCTAGTTCCAAAATATGTTGCAGATTTTGTAAATTTTCTGTTATTTTTGTGGTTTCTTGTTCTTTATTGTTTGTATTTTCTTGGTTTTGTATGTTTTTGTTGTTTGGTGTTGTTTCTTGAGTTTTTTTTTTGTTGTTTGTCATAATTTTTCCATAATGTAAATTTTTTATATGAATATTATAAAATTAAATTGTTCAGTATTCAAGAAGACATGTGATGAATTTTGTAGTTTTGTATAATGTTTTATATTTATTATATTGATAGAATTATTGTTTATATGGTATATGTTTTAATATTATGTGATGCAGCAAATTTTTATGTTATTATATTATTATTATATTATATATTATTTGTTTTATGTTGTTTATTTTTTATTTTTTGTGTTTTGTGTTGTTGATGTAGTTTATATGTGTGGTACATATAAATTTTGTATTTATGAGTTTTTTTGTGTATAATAATGAATGTGTTATATTTTTTTATATAATTTTTCAGTGATTGAGTTTGGTGATTTTTGTGACATTTTTATTTGTTACTTTATGGTATTAATATTGTAATATTATTTTGTATATTTGTGTGAATTGCAATTTTATTTTTGTTGTTTTTAAATGTTTAATTGATTGTTTGTAGGATGTATTATGTATAATGGTTCTTATATAGTTTCTGTACATTATATTGTCAAAAATAATTTTTATATAGATAAAGAATTGGAGTCTGGAATATTATTACAAGGATGGGAAGTAAAATCTTTGAGATGTTGTTTGGTAAATATTAAAAATAGTTATGTATCTTTTAAGGATCATGAGATTTTTGTGTACAATATAAATTTTTTTCCTTTGCAGACTTCTTTTGTTTCTTGTAGAGTATCTTGTCATAAATTGTTATTGCATAGGTATGAAATAGATTATTTGTTTGGTTGTGTAAGTAGAAAAAATTGTGTTATTTTGGTTTTGTCAATGTATTGGAAGAATTCTTTGGCAAAGGTTAGTATTGGTGTTGGTAAAAGGAAAAAGAAATATGATAAGCGTTTTTGCGAAAAGGATCGTTCGTGGAAAATGGACAAATTGCGTATTATGCGGAATGGGTGTATTTAGTTTGGTGTGTTTTATAAATATTACGAAATTTTTTATGTTTATTGTGATATAATATTGCTAATAATCGGGGCTGATTATGGATTCGACGAATTTCAAGAGAATATATGGAGCATGTCGAGGTAGAAGTTGGACTCGTAAAAAACTTCGAGAAAAATGTTTGCAAATGATTTAAAGTATGAACCTGTTGCTTTAGCTGCATAATTAGTTTGAGAAACTAAAGGTTCTTTTTATCCCTTGTATTTTTCTCTTGGAATAATGGGATAGAAATTAATAAGCATTCAAGAGATTGTACTAAATTCGTTATATGTTCGTATGTTTGTATAGTAGTTGAGTGTTATTATAGAAATTGTCTAGATTTCTTGAAATGATGTGTATTTTTATAGACTAAGCATGTAGAATCATATTTTTTTAGATTTTCGGACGCGGGTTCGAATCCCGCCAGCTCCATTTTGTTAAAGTATTTTTTCTATGTTTTTTGATAGTTTTGGTGTTTTATGGGGTTTTTTTGAATATTTTTTGAGTTATTTAGATGGATTTTTGCAGTGTTTATGATTTTTTAAGTTTTTTATTTGTGTTTTATAGATAAGTTTATATATTGGATATGAGTGTATATGTTGGGAATTTGTGTATTTTTGGCATAATGTGATTGCTTGAGATTTTTGATTTTATTCGAGAATGTTTCCTGGATATAGCAATGTATGTTTTGGTGTATTGGATATATTTTGAAAAGTAGTTGTTGGTTTATTTTCTATTTGTAATGTTTTTATGATTAATGTTTTTTGTCCTGTTGCGATGTGTATTCCAGTGTTATCTATTTTTAGAATTGTTCCTGGTGTTTTTGAGGATGTTTTTTGACAAGTTTCTGCTTGCCAAATTTTTATTCTTTTTCCATGTGTTATAAAGTAACTTCCTGGCCAAGGATTAAATGCTCTAATTTGTTTATTTATTTCTTTTGCTGATAGGAACCATTTAATTTTTGTTTCTTGTTTTTGTATTTTTTTTGCATAAGTAGCGGTGTTTTGGTTTTGGGGTTTTGGTGTTATGTTATTATGAGCAAGATTATTTAATGTTTTGATTAGTATATTTTTTCCTATTAAAGTTAGTTTTTTTTCTAGGGTAGCACTGGTGTCTTGTGGATGAATTTTACATGTTTGTTGGTACAGGATATTTCCTGTATCTAATCCAGCATCCATTTGTATTATGGTAACTCCGCTTTTTTTGTCTCCTGCTAATATAGCTCGTTGTATTGGTGCTGCTCCTCTCCATTTTGGAAGTAGAGAGGCGTGTATATTGATGCATCCTAAATGGGGTATATTTAGGATTTTTTTTGGGATAATAATACCATAGGATACAACAATCATAATATCTGCAAGGAGATTTTTGATTGTGTTTTTCCATGTAAGAAAATCTTTTGATGATAGTGGTTGAAATATTGGTATGTTATTTTGTTGTGATATTTGTTTTATTATGTTTGGATATAATGGTGTTCTTGTTTTTTTCGGACAATCTGCTTTAGTAAATATTCCTATTATATTATATTGATTTTGTAGTAAGTGTTTTAGATGTTGTGCAGAGAATGTTGATGTTCCAGCAAATATTATGCGAAATTTTTTATTCATGATATTTGTTAATGTATATATTTTGTAAATGAAAGTATTTTTTGTTTGTAGTATTATTATTTTATATGGTTATTTAAGATAATCGATAAATAATTTTCCAATTAAATGGTCCATTTCATGTTGGATACAAATAGATAGTAAATTTTGTGTTTGTAATTCAAAATATTCTCCTTGTTGATTAAATGCGCGTATTTTGATTGTTTTATATCTAGGGATGATACCGTATTTTTCAGGAATGGATAAACATCCTTCTTGAGTTTGTATGTTTCCGTGTTTGTTTAGTATTATTGGATTAATTAATACAAGTTTTTGGTTTTTAGTTTTTGAAATATCTATAACAATAATTTGTTTGTGAATATTGACTTGTGTTGCGGCTAGGCCAATTCCGGAAAAAAAGTACATAGTATCGAACATGTTTTGTATTGTATGTATTATGTTTTTGTTAATTTTTTTTATTGGTTTTGCCGTTTTTCTTAGTCTTTTATCTGGGTAATATATTATTTTTAAAAGTGACATAGTTTATTTTTCTTATGTATTTGTGTTTGGTGTTTTAGGTATGCATGTTTTATGCATTATTGTTAGAAATATTGATGTTTATATTTAAATATATTTAATGTTTTTTTATGTTTTTATAAAACATGTTATATTGTGATGTTGTGTTTATTTTTGGTATGTTGATATTATGGTTGGATTTTTGTTTGAGTGATATATTGTTGATATGTTTTTGTTAAATGTGTTTTATGTTGTGTGTTAGTAATTTTTTTGTTTTGTGCTTGTGTTTATTATATTTGTATTGTGAGGTTTTTATGTTGTGTTTTGTGTTTTGGATATGGTTGTGAGGTTTTTGGTGTTGGAAAATATTTTATGGTTTTTTTATTTGTTAAGAGATTATATTAGAAGTGATTTATGTAATTAGTTGTTTTTTGTAAATGTATGTGGGTATTTTTTTGGATTGTTTTATTATACAATATTATAATTATGTTGTGTATTTTAGTTTTGTGTGTTTTTGAGTATTATGGATTTGTGAATATTGTTAATATGATGTTTTATGGTTTGTGTGGCGATGTATATATTGTAGTTTAAAAAATTTTTATGAAATATATGGATGTAAAATATAGTGAGAGATATTTTATATTATAATTTTTATATGATATTTGGTGTTTTGTTTATTGTGTACTTTGTTGATTTTTCTGTATTGGTCAGGTTTAAATGTGTATGTTTTGTTATGTCGGGGTAATTTTATGTTTTGTGTTGGGTTTTGTGGGTATTTATTGGGGTGTTTATGTGATATAGTTTGTGATTTTGTAATGAGATAATGGAAAAAGGTATTGTGTGATTTTTTATAAGTTGTACAAATATTATAGGAGTTATTGCAGTTTTTGTGTTATTATATGTGTTTTGTTTTTGGATTATGGAGGTGATTTCTTTATTTTGTAGAGAAATAATGTTTATTATAATTTTTTATTTTTAGTAAATGTGTTTTGTATTAATATCTATATTATTAATTGATTTGTTGTAAAGATTGTTTTTTTGATATTTATTGAGAAATTTTTGCATGGAGATACTGAGAGAGTTTTTTTTGGGATTTTGGTTTTATTGTATATATATTTTTGCAAAAAATTTTGTCAAATAATATTTATAATAATTTTTTCGTTATATATGATGCTGAGGTTTATAGTATTTATGGAAAAGTTTTTTAATGTTTTTGGGAATCCTGTTGCGCATAGTTTATCTCCTAGAATTTATTCATTATTTTCTTTAGAGGCTGGTACAGATTATTCTTATGGTCGTGTTTTAGTGCCTATTGGGGATCTTACAAATAAATTAAAATGTTTTTTTTCTTCTGGAGGATTAGGAGCTAATGTTACTTTACCATTTAAGGAAGAAGCTTTTTTTGTTTGTGATGCTTGGACAGATCGTGCGTTATTATCTAAAACGGTTAATGTTATTAAAAAAAATTCTGATGGTACACTTTTGGGAGATAATACTGATGGGATAGGATTATTTTATGATTTACAAAGACTTGCTATGATTCGTAAAGATAGTGTAATTTTATTATTAGGAGCTGGGGGTGCTTCTCGAGGAGTAATTCCCTCGTTGTTAGATTATGGTTGTAAGATTTTTTTGGTAAATAGAACGTTTTTGCGTGCAAAAAATTTAGCTAGTTTTTATTGTAATTTAGGCGATATTTGTGTTGTCCCTTTTGAAGATTTATATAAGATATCAAATATTGATTTAGTTATTAATGCTACATCAATTAGTGTATCTAATGATGTATTATGTTTATCAAAATCTATTGTGTATTCGGAAGTTTTTTTTTATGATATGTTTTACTCTAGTCATGGTCGCGATACATCATTTATTTCTTGGTGTCGTGAACAAGGTGCGGTGCATTGTGAAAATGGTCTTGGTATGTTGGTTAGTCAGGCTGCATATTCTTTTTTTTTATGGCATAATGTTTTTCCTTCTGTATTGCCTGTTTTGGATAAATTAAAATGTGGCGTTTGATTTGTATGTGCTAGAAGATTAATAATTATATTTTTATTGGTATTATTGTTTATATAAGAATTTTATATGTAATTTTGTTATTAATTATTGTATTTTTGTGCATATTATTGATTTTGATAAATATGTCTGTGTTTTTTGGATTACGTATAAGAAATAGGTTTTTTGTTTTTTGAAAATTTTTTATTGTATATATTGTGATATGGGTGAAATTTTTATTAATTTTTTATATTTTTATTGACATTGGTGTGTGTTATTGGATATGATGCTCATCAGTGTTTTATTATTGTGTTTTTATATTAGTGTTTTTTATATTTTTATGTTTATTAGTTTTAGAATGTAATTGTAACGTTTTATTTATTATGTTTATTTCGATATTGTTAGATAGTTCTTTAAAAATTTGGTAGGAATAGTTTTATAATTTTTTTAAAAAATTTATGAGTCTCTTTTGCAGCAAAGTATAAAAATTGTTTTAAATAGTGTAATTTTTTTAATTTTTACGTGAAAGATATCTTAAAGTTGTAAAGTTAAGTGATGTAAGCGTGTACGGTGGATGCCTTGGCAGTCAAAGGCGATGAAGGACGTGCTAATCTGCGAAAAGCATCGGTGAGCTGATATGAAGCGTTATTATCCGGTGATATCCGAATGGGGAAACCTAATATATTAATATTATATTATTATTAAGTGAATTCATAGCTTAATAAGGCAAACCAGGGGAATTGAAACATCTTAGTATCCTGAGGAAAAGAAATCAATTGAGATTCTCTTAGTAGTGGCGAGCGAAAAGGGAAAAGCCTAGAGTTGCATGCAATATGTACAGTTAGAAGAACGGTCTGGAAAGTCCGGCGATATAAGGGTGATAGCCCCGTATTCGAAAAGTGTATATTTTGTAAACTCGAGAAGTAGAACGAGACACGTGATATCTTGTTTGAAGATGGGGGGACCATCCTCCAAGGCTAAATACTCTTGACTGACCGATAGTGAACTAGTACCGTGAGGGAAAGGTGAAAAGAACCCCGGATAGGGGAGTGAAATAGAACCTGAAATCGTATACGTACAAGCAGTAGGAGCATTTTTGTTATAAGTGTAACTGCGTACCTTTTGTATAATGGGTCAGCGACTTATATTCTGTAGCAAGGTTAACTGTTTAGGGGAGCCGTAGGGAAACCGAGTCTTAATTTGGGCGTTAAGTTTCAGGATATAGACCCGAAACCCGGTGATCTATCCATGAGCAGATTGAAGATTAGGTAATACTAATTGGAGGATCGAACCGACTAATGTTGAAAAATTAGCGGATGACTTGTGGTTAGGGGTGAAAGGCCAATCAAACCGGGAGATAGCTGGTTCTCCCCGAAAGCTATTTAGGTAGCGCCTTATGTTTCATCTTTGGGGGTAGAGCACTGTTTCGGATAAGGATCTTACCGGATTACTAACCCGATGCAAACTACGAATACCGAAGAATGTTATCATAGGAGACACACGGCGGGTGCTAACGTCCGTCGTGGAAAGGGAAACAACCCAGACCGACAGCTAAGGTCCCTAAGTTATAATTAAGTGGGAAACGATGTGGAGTGGCATAGACAACCAGGATGTTGGCTTAGAAGCAGCCATCATTTAAAGAAAGCGTAATAGCTCACTGGTCGAGTTGTTCTGCGCGGAAGATGTAACGGGGCTTAAATTATGCACCGAAGCTTCGGCAACAATTTTATTTGTTTATAGTATTGAAATGTAGTGTGAGCGAATTTTTTGTTGGGTAGGGGAGCGTTCTGTAGGCCTGAGAAGATATATTGAAAGATGTATTGGAGGTATCAGAAGTGCGAATGCTGACATGAGTAACGATAAAGTAGGTGAAAAACCTACTCGCCGAAAGACTAAGGGTTCCTGTTCAACGTTAATCGAAGCAGGGTGAGTCGAATCCTAAGGTGAGGCCGAATGGCGTAGTCGATGGGAAACGGGTTAATATTCCCGTACTTTGATATAATTGCGATGGGGGGACGAAGAAAGCTAGGTTCGCTGGGCGTTGGTTGACCCAGTTTAATCGTGTAGGTGGGAAAAGTAGGAAAATCCGCTTTTTTATTTAAACATCGAGGCGTGATGACGAGCTGTTTACAGTGAAGGAATTTACGCTATGCTTCCAAGAAAATCCTCTAAGCTATAGTTATATTGAAATCGTACCCAAAACCGACACAGGTAGTCAGGTAGAGTATACTAAGGCGCTTGAGAGAACTCGGGTGAAGGAACTAGGCAAAATAGTGCCGTAACTTCGGGAGAAGGCACGCTAATAGTAGGTGATGAAAACATATATGTCTTTTTGAGCTGAGATTAGTCGCAGATTTTAGCTGGCTGCAACTGTTTATTAAAAACACAGCACTGTGCAAACACGTAAGTGGAAGTATACAGTGTGACGCCTGCCCGGTGCCGGAAGGTTAATTGATAGGGTGATTTGGTTTGGTTTCGTATCAATTCAAAGAAGCTCTTGATCGAAGCCCCGGTAAACGGCGGCCGTAACTATAACGGTCCTAAGGTAGCGAAATTCCTTGTCGGGTAAGTTCCGACCTGCACGAATGGCGTAATGATGGCCAGACTGTCTCCACCCGAGACTCAGTGAAATTGAATTCGCCGTGAAGATGCGGCGTTCCCGCGGTAAGACGGAAAGACCCCGTGAACCTTTACTATAGCTTGATATTGAATATTAAATATGGATGTGTAGGATAGGTGGGAGGCTATGAAATGTGATCGCAAGTTTGCATGGAGCCGATCTTGAAATACCACCCTTTTGTTTTTAATGTTCTAACTTGAATCCGTTATCCGGATTAAGGACAGTGTCTGGTGGGTAGTTTGACTGGGGCGGTCTCCTCCTAAAGAGTAACGGAGGAGCACAAAGGTTAGCTAATCACGGTCAGAAATCGTGAGGTTAGTGCAAAGGCATAAGCTAGCTTGACTGTGAGGGTGACAACCCGAACAGGTGCGAAAGCAGGTCTTAGTGATCCGGTGGTTCTGCATGGAAGGGCCATCGCTTAACGGATAAAAGGTACTCCGGGGATAACAGGCTGATACCGCCCAAGAGTTCATATCGACGGCGGTGTTTGGCACCTCGATGTCGGCTCATCACATCCTGGGGCTGAAGCAGGTCCCAAGGGTATGGCTGTTCGCCATTTAAAGTGGTACGCGAGCTGGGTTTAGAACGTCGTGAGACAGTTCGGTCCCTATCTACCGTGGGTGTTGGAAGATTGAGAGGGGCTGCTCCTAGTACGAGAGGACCGGAGTGGACACACCTCTGATGTTCGGGTTGTTATGCCAATAGCATTGCCCGGTAGTTATGTGTGGGAGAGATAACCGCTGAAAGCATCTAAGTGGGAAACTTTCCTCAAGACGAATCTTCCCAGAAATTTTATTTTTAAAATTTCCTAAAGGGACGTTAAAGATAATGACGTTGATAGGTCGGGTGTGTAAGCGTTGTGAGGCGTTTAGCTAACCGATACTAATTTACCCGTGAGAGCTTAACTTTGCAACATTTAAGATATTTGATTGTGTATTTGTATGGTATTGTATACCTGGTAGATATAGCGCGATGGGTCCACCTGATTCCATATCGAACTCAGAAGTGAAATATCGTAGTGCCGATGGTAGTGTGGAGTTTTCTTCATGTGAGAGTAGGGAACTGCCAGGTTTTTTATGTATTTGATAATGTTTGTAAATATTTAACAGTTTGGGTATATTTGATTGTTTGAGATGATGTTTTATTTTATTATGGTATTATGTTGTTTTTGTGTTTAGTAGGTTGATTTTTTTATGTTTTTTTAGTTTGAAATTACTGACATTTTTGTGTATGTTGATTATATTTTTCCGGAGTGTCCGAATCCTTTATTGTTTCTTTTTGTACGATTTTTAAAGGATTTGATTAAATTAAATTTTACTCGTATTATTGGAAAAAATATTATTTGTGCTATTCTTTCATGTGGTTGTATTGTGTATGTTTTATTGTTTCTGTTCCATATTGATAGTTTGATTTCTCCTTGATAATCTGAATCAATTAATCCTATTGTATTTCCTAGAATAATACCATGGTAATGTCCTAGTCCTGATCTTGGTATTATTATTGCTGTTATATTCGGATCCGATATATGTATTGCTATTCCTGTTGGTATCAGTACAGTGTTTTTTGGTTTTATTTGTATTGGTTTGTTAATATTTGCATGTAAATCTAATGCAGATGATCCTGTAGTAGTATATTTAGGATATGGTATGTTTTTGTTAGTTATTTTTATATTGATATTTATTTTCATTTTTTATTATAGGCAATATTTTTGTTTTTTGTTGTGTTGATACGTTTTATTTTGTGTGATTGCGGATGTTATGTATTTTTTATTTATTTTATTAGAAGATATTTATCTTTAACTTTAGTTATTGTTGTGTTATTGTAATGTTTAGTGTATATATGGTTTATAGTGATTTTTTATATGCTGATTTGCTAATTTTTTGTATTTTAATATAGTATTTGGTGTATTTCAAATTTTTGTTTGAAGTTTTATATTTGGTTGTAATAATTCTTTATAAATCGTAGATATGATTTGTTGTGATAAGTGGATGTTTTTGTTGTGTTTGTGGTTGTATTTGTTAGGTGTATATGGTGTTTTATGATGTTATTATATAGGTGTTTTAAAAAATTTATAAAATATATAAAAATTTAAGAGAGAGATATATGTCTAGAATATGTAGTATTACTGGAAGAAAATCTATTTTTGGAAACAGACGTTCTCATGCTATGAATGCAACTAAGCGTCGTTTTTTTCCGAATTTGCAGTTTCATCGTTTTTGGTCAAGAAAGGAAAATCGTTATATTAGATTGAGGGTTAGTGTTAGAGGTATGCGTATTCTTGATAAGAATGAAGATATTTTGTTGTGTTGTAGTGATTTACACAAATAGGATATTTTATATTTTGATTTTTAAGGTTATAGGGTGATTTTTATGGGCAGAATAAATATTATGTTATTATCTTCTGTGAGTAGTCATTTTTATACGACTACTAGAAATAAGAGGTTAAAAGCAAATAGTATTGTTTTAAGAAAGTTTGATCCGACTGTTCGTCGTTATGTTTTGTATTATGAAAAAAAAATAAAAAGATAATATTGGATTTTGTTTATTTTATGTATTATTTGTGTGTTTATTTGTTGAAATATGTGGTTTGAATAGAATTGGTGTTTTTTATTGTATTTTATGAGATTTGTATATTATGTTTTGGGTTATTTGGATGTATTTTTTTGATCTTTTATAATTTGTTTGGTATTTTTATAGTTTTGTATTTTTTTTTGAATTTTTTTGTGAGTAAGAGAAGTTTTTATTTTTTTCTGTTATATGTTTTAGAACGTTGTAATTTATGTTGTATTTTGCATAATATATCCAGTATCAATATTTTTTGGGTTTTTTGCAGCTATTTTTGCTAGTTTGTCACAGTGTTCATTATTTGTGTTGCCATTATGGGATTTTATCCAGTTCCAGGTAATTTTGTTGTTTTGTATGAGTAAGTTTATTTTTTGCCATAAATCTAGATTTTTAATTGTTTTATGTTTTGAGTTTTTCCATCCATTTTTTTTCCAGTTTTTTATCCATTTTGTTGTTCCTAATTTTATATATGTGCTATCAGTATATATAAGTATATTGTGTGCATGTGTTACATTTTCTAGAGCTTTAATGATTGCTATTAGTTCCATTCTGTTGTTAGTGGTCATTTGATATCCTGCTTTGAATATTTTTGTTATGTTTTGATATTTTATGATTGTTGCAAAACCACCTGGTCCTGGATTTCCTATGCATGAACCGTCAGTGAATATTTTTATTTTTTTGGATTTCATAATGTATTGGGTTAGAATGATATTTTAATATTGTGTAAAATGAAAATTATTATGAGGTATTGTATAATAAGTATTATGATGAGACAAGTTGCTTTAGATACAGAAACAACAGGAATGAACAAGTTTGGTGTGCATTATGAAAATCATCGTATTATTGAGATTGGGGCGGTAGAAATTATTAATCGTAGAGTAACTGGTAAATATTTTCATGTTTATTTGAATCCTCGTAGATATATTGATGTAGAAGCGTTTAATGTACATGGTATTAGTGATAGTTTTTTGCTTGATAAACCCACGTTTGGAGAAATAGTACATCAGTTTTTATGTTTTATTAGAGATAGCGAATTAATTTGTCATAATGCTCCATTTGATCTTGGTTTTATTAATTATGAAATTTCAATGTTACATGGTAGTTTTGGTAAAGTGGAGGATTTTTGTAAAATTATTGATACATTGAAGTTGGCTAGAAAAATGTTTCCTGGTAAAAGGAATAATTTAAATGCTTTATGTGAGAGATATTCTATTGATAATGCTCAGAGAACATTACACAGTGCTTTGCTTGATTCGAAAATATTAGCGAATGTTTTTCTTCGTATGACTTCTGGGCAAATTTCTATGGATTTTTTTCATAAGAATAATAAAGAAAAATATTTTTTATTGAAAGATAATTTGCTTTCTAAATGTAATATAGAGATGAATTCAATATCATTACATATTATTGATGTTAGTACAGAAGAATTGTTGGAACATCAAAGGCAGTTATTTCTTATAAAACAGAGGAGTGGATTTTGTATGTGGTTGGATGCATAGTAGTGTTTTTTTGGAATTTTATATTTTTTTAATATTTGTATGTTTTACGTGTTAGTATGTGGAATATATGTATTGTATAGATATTGGTATGTATTATATTTTTTTTGTATTTTGACATATGATGGTATGGTAAGTGTAGAAAAAATTTATTTTTTTATTTTATGTGGTTTGCATGGATTGTGGTAAGTTAATTGTTTTGGTTATGTTATGTTGTGTATTTTTGCAAATTTTATATTTTTAGTTTAATATTGTTTTTATGGTTTTGTATTGAAAAATTGGATAAGGATAATAAATATATGTATAGAAAATTGATTTTGAATGAATTTTCTCAATCTATATGTGTTTTACAAGATTTTATAAATAACGAGAATAATTTGCAAAATATTGAATGTGCAGCGAAATTAATTGTTAAGGCGTTGAAAAGTGGAGGAAAGGTGATTTCTTGTGGAAATGGTGGTTCACAATGTGATGCTATGCATTTTTCTGAGGAGTTAATGGGGCGTTATCGTGTACATCGTGTAGGTTATGCTGCGGTTGTAGTTTCTGATCCTAGTTATTTAACGTGTGTTAGCAATGATTTTGGTTATGAATTTGTTTTTTCTCGTTATATTGAGTCTTTAGGTAATTCTAATGATGTGTTAGTTTGTTTTTCTACGTCTGGAAATTCCCGGAATGTATTATATGCTATTAAAGCTGCTGAAGTTAAAAATATGACAGTTGTTTCTTTAATAGGAAATACGCAGAGTAAAATAGCTGGTTTATCTGATGTGGATATTTGTGTTCCTCATGTTGGTTATTCTGATCGTATTCAAGAAATACATATTAAGATAATTCATATTTTAATATTATTGATTGAAAAAGAAATGTCTATGTAGAGTTGTAGTGGTTGTTAAAAATGATGGTTTTTAAAAGTCATTAAATAATGATATATTGTAGTGTATTTTTTGGTTATTATGTATTTTTTAGGATTTATGTTGTGGAATATTATTTTATAAGGTTTTAAATATGTAAATGGGTATTTTTTTGATTTTATTGTATCATAGATTATAAAATTGTATTTTTTCGTAATACGTTATGTTGTGATGTTATATTGATATTGTTTTGAGATATTTAAGATGTGTTCAAAATATTATAAGATTTTCTCGGATGTATTGCGTAGGACGTGTTTAAGGTACATTGTATGGTGAATTCTGTTGAAATTAAGGAAGTGTTAGAGAAAGAATTGGTTGCAGATGAAATTTATGTATACCAAGATGGTAAACATTTTCGTGTGATTGTAGTTAGTGCATATTTTGTGGGGATGAATAGAGTAGACAGGCAGAAAATGGTTTATGCGCCATTGACCACATTTATTGTAAATAATTGTATACATTCTGTTTCTATTTTTACTTATACGCCTGTTGAGTGGAGAGGAATAAATGATGATGATAAATCTTAAGAAAGAGAGTATTTATGGTGGGTGATTTAAGGAGTAATTATGGACAAGATAAGTTTTGTATTCAAGGTCCTACGAAATTAAGTGGTTCTGTTTTTATTTCTGGAGCAAAGAATTCGGTATTACCTATTTTATTTTTGACGTTATTAACTGAGGAGTCTATTGAATTAAAAAATGTTCCTAATTTAAAGGATGTGGATGTAGTTTTACAGTTATTAAATGCATTTGGTGCTTGTATAATATTTAGAAATAATTCTGTATTTATTAGCACCAGAGGTATTGATTGCGCTTGTATACCTTCTGATGAATTAATGGGTTCGATTCGTGCTTCTGTGTGGATTTTGGCTCCTTTATTAGCTCGTTATGGACAAGGAACAATATCTTTTCCTGGTGGTTGTGTTATTGGGTCAAGACCAATAGATTTACATATACATGGTTTGCGAAAGCTTGGTGCTTTTATATTTTTAGATGGAAAATATTTGAAAGCTTCGGTCAATGGAAGATTGAAAGGTGCTTATATTAAAATGAATAAGTTTAGTGTTGGTGCTACTATTACAGTGATGTCTGCAGCTACATTAGCTGTGGGAAGTACTATTATTGATGGTGCTTCTTGTGAACCGGAGGTTGTTGATGTTGCTAATTTTTTGTTATGTTGGGGGCGGACATTAGATGGATTGGAAATAATATCCTTTTGATAAAAGGAGTGGATTGTCTTGGTGGAGGTGTGTATTGTATTTGTCCCGATCGTATTGAAACAGGGACATTTTTGATTGCTGCTGCTATTTCTAGGAGTTATATTGTATGTTATTCTACTCGTTTTAGTATGTTACAAGTAGTGTTGGATAAATTTCGTGAAGCTGGTGCTGATATTGATTATGGGGAAGATTGGGTGAGTTTGGATATGCATGGTAATAGGCCAAAGGCAGTGCAAATTTCTACTTCTCCTTATCCTGGATTTCCTACAGATATGCAGTCTCAATTTAGTTTATTGAATTTTGTTTCTAGGGGTTTTGGTGTTATTACAGAAAATATTTTTGAAAATCGTTTTGCACATGTTGGAGAATTGGTTCGTATGGGTGCTTGTGCTAATGTATGGAAAAATAGTATTTTTTCTTTTGGAGTAGAAACTTTATTTGGAACAGAAGTAGTGGCAAATGATTTGCGTTCTTCTGCTAGTTTGATATTGGCTGGTTGTATTGCAGAGGGTATCACTATTGTGGATGGTGTTAGTTATGTTTATCGTGGTTATGAAAATTTTGCAAAGAAATTGTGTGGAATAGGGGCGCATATTGAGAAATTTAGTGAAAATATTTTATAAAATGTTTGTATTGTGTAGTATGTGTAATGTGTTGTTATATTTTATTGTAATAATAAAAAAATATTTGTATTTTTTCTAATAATGTTTAGTGCTACAATTTCTTTTTTTGTGTTTAATGATTTTTTTAGTTGATTGATGTTTTGTATGCGTTCTTTGTTGATTCCTATGATAATGTCTCCTTTTTGCAATCCTATTGTGTGTGCCGGAGAATTTTTCAATACTTCTTCTACATATATCCCTTTTTCTCCATTGTGTAATGTTTCGTTTTTTAAGGATGCTCCTTGTAATTTTGGTATCAGGTGGATTTGTTGGTTGTTATTTTTTTGTTCTTCTATAGTAACTAGTATATTTTTTATTTTTCCGTTTCTTAGTATCCCAAGAGTAATTGTTTTTCCTGGGGTAGTGGTTCCAATTTTTGCTCTTAGTTCGGAAAAACTTTGTATTCTTTTGTTTTCTATGGAGATTATTATGTCTCCTGCTTGTATTCCTGATTTGTTTGCGGCAGAGTTAGGTAACACTTCGCTTACAAATGCTCCTTTTTGTATTTCAATATTAAAGGCTTTTGCTATATCTGTAGTTAATTCTGTTCCTTTGATTCCTAGTTGTCCTCTTTTGATTTCTCCGTATTCAATTAATTGTTGGCTGAGATTTTTTACAATATTGCTTGGTATAGCGAATCCTATGCCAATATTTCCTCCACCTGGTGCTAGAATAGCGGTGTTGATTCCAATGAGTTCTCCATGGAGGTTTACTAGAGCGCCTCCTGAGTTTCCTCTGTTTATAGAAGCGTCTGTTTGTATGAAATTTTCTAATCCTTCTAGGTTTAATCCGCTTCTTCCTAGAGCTGATATGATTCCTGAAGTTACAGTTTGTCCTAATCCAAAGGGATTTCCTATAGCTACAGCGAAATCTCCTATTCTTAAGGTATCGGAGTTTGCGAGTTTTATGGATGTAAGATTTTTTGTGTTTGTTAGTTGTAGTAGAGCTAAGTCGGTTTGTTCATCTTTTCCAATGAGTTTTGTTTGTAGTTCTCTGCCATCATTTAATTGAATTTTTATTTTTTCTGCGCCGTGTATGACATGATGGTTAGTAATTACATATCCTTTATCTGCATTTATGATTACTCCTGATCCTATTCCTTCAAATGGTCTGGATGTATTGTTGTTTTTTCCTGGTATTTCTGGACCGAAGAAGTATTTGAATTCTTTTGGTAGTGTTTGTCGTTTTATTTGTTGTGTTCCTTCAACATGTATGCTGACTACAGCAGGAAGTATTTTTTGGAGCATTGGTGCTAAGCTTGTAGTGATTTTTGATTCTTCTGTGTTTTCTATGGGAGAGCTTTGATGTATTATACTTAGATAAAATAGTATGAATAGAAAAGTATATTTTATTATTTTTTTTTGAAATATTTTAAGTAATTTTTTCATTGAATTTATTGCCTTATTTGTATATTTCATGTGTATGATTGTTTATGGTTTTTTAGTGTATGATGCTTGTTATATGGATGAGTTTTAATTGGTATTAGTGTTGGTTTATAATTTTAATGAATTTTGTTTTTATTGTAAAATTTTTACAATATTTTATGGTGTTTAATATAATTTATTATGTAAAAGTTTTATATTATTTGAAGTTTTACATATAATAGTATTATACTGAAATTTTTATAAATTTTATGGAATTTTTTTGTGTATGGTGGTGATATAGGTGTTGGTGTTATTTGTAACAGAATATTTTGATAGTGTGTGGGGTTTTATGGTTTTTGTATTTATTTTACATGGTGTTGTTTTATGAGGATTTTATTTTAATAATGTGATATCTGCTATATTAAAGAATATTTCTTGTATGTTTTTAAGTAGGATTAGTCTTTTTTGTCTTGTTTCTTCATTTTTTGTTAATATCATTATATTTTTGAAGAATGTGTTTATTGGATCGTGTAGTGTAGTTAGTTCGGATAGTATTTCTTGGTATTTCCAAGATTTTAGAAGTGGTTTGATTTTTTTTTGTAGTGTTATTAGGTATTTTTTGAGTTGTATTTCTTCTGTAGTTTTATATTGTATTTGTTGTAAATTATATTGATGGATGTTATTGTTAGATTTTTTTAAAATATTTGTAATTCTTTTATAAATTGTAATTATCTGTTTTGCTTTATTTATTTTTTTGAAATAAGTTAATGCGCGTATTCTTTCGTCAATATCAGCTGGATATATTGGTTTTTTGGATAAAACGGATTGAATGACATCAAATGTGTATCCTTTTTTTTGATATAGTGATGTGAATCTGTTGAATATAAAATGTAGAATTTTGTATTCTGTTTCTGGATTATAGTTTGTGTGATTTTGGTATAATTTTGTGGATTTTTGTATTAATTTTTGTAAATTTATTGGTAGTTTTTTTTCTGTTATAATGCGTAAGATTCCTATTGTGATACGTTTTAGAGAAAATGGGTCATGTTTAGTTTTTGGAATTTGGTTTATGATAAACATTCCTGTGAGAGTATCTATTTTATCGGCAATTGCTATGGAGCAAGATGTTAGAGTTGTTGGTAAATTATCTTGAAAAGATTTTGGCTGATATTGTTCTTTTTGTGCAAGGTATACTTCTTGTGGTTCATTATCTAATTTTGCATAGTACATGCCTATGATTCCTTGTACATTTGGAAATTCTGTGACCATATTTGTTATTAGGTCGCATTTTGATAATTTTGCTGCTCGTCGTGTTTGTTCTATATTAGCATGGATTTTTTTAGATATCCATGTTGCTAATAATTGTATTCTATTGGTTTTATCATATAAGTTTCCAATATTTGTATTGAATTTTATTTGTTTGAGTTTTGGCAAATATTCTATTAATTTTAATTTTTTATCTTTTTTTAGGAAATATATGGTGTCTTGTAGATGTGTTTGTATAGATTGTTCGTATCCAGAGATTATTTTTTGTGGTTTTTTAGATTTAATATTAGTTACGATAATAAAATATGGTAAAATTTTTCCTGTGTTGTTAAAAATTGGAAAACATTTTTGTAGATTTTTTATGATATGTATTAAAATTTCTTGAGGTAATTTTAAAAATTTTTCGTTAAATTTTGCTAATAATATTATTGGCCATTCTACTAATGATGTGATTTCGTTGAGAAAAATATTGTCTTTTTCTATGTTTCCATGTATTTTTTGTATTTTTTTTGTTATGTGTTTTTCTATGGTTTTTTTTCTGTATTGGTAGTCTGCTATTACTTTTCCATATTTATAGAGAATGTTTTGGTAATTTTTGGCGTGATTGATAATTATTGTTTGTTTTCCCATGAAACGGTGTCCGTATATTATACGATTTATTTTTGTTCCTAGTATTTCTCCAGTGATTAATGTTTTATTTATTAATAATGTGATTGTGTGGATTGGTCTGATAAATTGAATGTTGTTTTCCCCCCATTGCATGCATTTGAATGTTTTGGTGTTGTTTAGTGTTTTTTGTGTTACATTGAAAAATGTTTTATGTATTTGTGTATTGTTTTTATTTGTTGTTGTTTTTGAGTTATTTGTATTGTAGGTGTTTTGTATGTTTGGTGTATTGGATGTATTTGTGTTTTGTGTTTTTTTGTTTTTTTTTTGTTTTTGGATGGTTTTATTTGTTTTATTAGTGGTGTTTTTTTTTAATGTTATTTTTTTGATTTGTATTGCTATTCTACGGGGAGAAGCAAGCCATGTTATTTTTTTATATTGTATGTTTGTTGCTAGGAGTTTTTTAATGAATTGTTTAGAAAAGTTTTCTGCTAGAGGTTGCAGTATTTTTGGTGGTAATTCTTCCGTGCCTATTTCCATTAAAAAAGTGTATTTTTTCATGATGTTTTTATTTTTTTTTTGTAGTAGGAAAATCTAGTTTTTGTCTAGAATAATAATATGTAATTGCTATAGCTTTTGTTATAGATTGAATACGTAGTATGTAGTTTTGTCTTTCGGTAATTGATATAGATTTTCTTGCATCTAGTAGATTAAAAGTGTGTATTGCTTTTAAAATTTGTTCATATGCTGGATATAATTTTTTGAGGTTTAGTAGATTTTTTGCTTGTTTTTCGTTTTCTTGGAATGATTTTCTTAAGAAATCTGTTGGGGCATATTCAAAATTATAAAATGATTGTTCAATTTCATTTTGGTAAAATATATCTCCGTATGTTATTTTTTTAGTATTATATGTGTTCCATATTATATCATAAATATTGTTGCGGTTTTGTAGGCACATACTTAATCTTTCCAGACCATAGGTAATTTCTCCTGAAATTGGTTGACATTTTATGCCTCCCATTTTTTGGAAGTATGTGAATTGTGTTATTTCTGTTCCATTGAGACGAATTTCCCAACCTATTCCCCATGCTCCTAATGTGTGATTTTTCCAGTTGTCTTCTATGAATCGAATATCATGTGTTTTGGGATTTAATCCAATCTTTTGTAGTGATTTAATGTATATTTCTTGCATATTTTTTGGGGATGGTTTTAAGATTACTTGAAATTGGTAGTGTTGTTGTAATCTGTGCGGATTTTTTCCATATCTTCCGTCTGTTGGTCTTCTAGAGGTTTGTATGTAAGCTATAGATATAGGTTCTGGTCCAATAACTTTAAAATATGTCATAGGATGTAGGGTTCCTGCACCTATTTCTATGTCTGTTGGTTGAATGATTGTACATCCTTGTTTTATCCAATAGTTTTGGAGTGTGAGAATGAGATTTTGGAATGTATTTTTCATTTGGTGTTTTGTGTATATGTTGCTAATTTTGATAGTATAGTAGTGTTATTATGATATTGCAAAGTTATTATATGGTTTATATAATGCATGGTGTTTGTGAGTAGTTTGTATGTGTGATGTTATAATATAATTAAATATATATTATTTATGGTGTTATTTTTTGTTTTATATAGAATGTTTTCGAATGTTTATGAGAAAAATTGTATATGTATATAGAGTATATGTTGATGATTGTTGATAAATTTTATTTTTATGCGTCATGAGTGTTTAGTTTATGTTTTTGATTGCGTATATTGTTGGATAATGCGAATATGTAGTATTTTATAAGTCAGTGGTTTATTAGATGTTATTTTGATTGTTTTTTGGTATAATTATTATTGTTTTTGTTATATTATTTTATTATATGATGATTGTACTGTAATAAGTGTGTGAATTGTTTTATATGTAATGTATTGTGTAATAAATTTTTAAGTTGTATGGTATGTTGATACTTTTATATTTATTATGAAATTTAGGAATTGTGTCCTCTTCGTCTAGTGGTTTAGGACCTCGCCCTTTCACGGCGGTAACAGGGGTTCGAATCCCCTAGGGGACAAAGTGTTTTGAGTTATTTGTATTATGTGTAGTTTTTGTTATATTTTTGTATATTTAATATTAAGGAATTTATGGAGATTATATTACCTAATTTTTGTCAAGCGAGAATATTAGTAGTTGGTGATGTTATGTTGGATAGGTATTGGTGTGGTACTATTATGTCTGATCGTAAATTTTTGGAAAGTTCTATACCAATAGTAAAGATAAATTCTGTTGTGGAATGTCCTGGTGGGGCAGCTAATGTTGCTATGTATGCTGCTTCTTTGGGTAGTAATGTATTTTTGTCTGGCATTACTGGTATGGATGAAGGTGCAAAGGTTTTAGAGAAAAAATTGCATTTAAATAATGTTTTTTGTAATTTTATAAAAATGTCTGGTTATGGTACTATTTTAAAGTTACGTGTTGTGTCTGGTAAGAAAAAAATTGTTCGTTTGGATTTTGAGAGTAATATTGATAATTTGGGTATTTTTTCCGATTTATTGGATAGAGTGAATCTGTTAATTGCTAAAGTTTCTGTGTTGGTGTTGTCAGATTACGCGAAAGGTACATTAAGAAATGTTCAAGAGATGATTTTATTGGGAAAGAAATTTGGCATACCAGTTTTGGTAGATCCTAAAGGAAAGGATTTTTTTCGTTATAAAGGTGCTACGTTGTTAACTCCAAATTTACTAGAGTTTGAGTCTGTTATGGGTGTTTGTAAGGATGAAAAAGATTTGGTGGATTGTGGAATGCGTCTTATGTATGATTGTGATCTTTCTGCTTTATTAATCACTAGAGCATCTCAGGGTATGAGTTTATTACAAATTGGTAAGGATCCTGTACATTTTCCTGCTTATTCTTCTGATGTTTGTGATGATACAGGAGCTGGTGATATAGTAATATCTGTGTTGGCGGCTTCTTTAGCATCTGGAAATGATTTGGAGAGTTCTTGTTTTTTGGGTAATGTATTTGCAGGTATGCAAATTAGAAAAACCAGGGTGTTTGCTCATAGTGTTTGTGAAAATGCTGATATGGATTATTATAGGAAGAAAGGGATTAATTTTGGTGTTATACAAGTTGGGGAATTAAAAAAAGTAGTACAGATAGTGCATGAATATTGTGAAACAGTGGTTATGGTTAATTTTAATAATTTGAGTGAATTTGATTATGAGGTATTTTTTGCTAATGCTAAAAAATTAGGTGATAGATTAATTGTTGTTGTTCGAGGTGGAAGTTTTACAAAAGAAATTAATAAGAATTATGGTTGCTTTGAATCGTTAGAGCAATGTAGGTTGTTTTTGTTGTCTGTAAAAATTGTTGATTGGATTGTGTTTTATCATGATGATATTTTGCATGGATTAATTGCGAATATTGTTCCGGATTTTTTTGTTTGGGAACAAGGTGTTGTTGTGTAGATGTTGAAAGATTTTTTAAGGGGGGGGAAATATTGTTGAGTTTTAATTGTTTGAATTTGTGTTGTTGATTGGTTTTTATGTATGTTTGTGATTTATTTTGTTTGTTGATATTTGTGGATATTTTATATGTGCGAAATTGTTGTGATTTGTATGTTTTTGTTTAAATATTTTATGGTTTGCTGTGGTAAGTGTTTGATTGTATTGTTATAAGTATTTAGAATTAAATGGATATCTCTCTATTTTATGGTTTTTGGAATGAGTTTTTTATGTGTGAATTAATAGTCAAAAAAAGGTGTATGATGATATTGGTGTTCTGTGATATCTTGTACTCCATGTAATTCTGGAAAATTTTTTAATAGTTTTTTTTCTATTCCTTCTTTGAGAGTATGTGTTGACATAGCGCATCCGTTGCAACTTCCGTGAAATTTTATCAGTATTTTCATATCTTTGTTGATATCTATTATTTCAATTGTTCCTCTATGGTTTAATAATATTGGATTGATATTAGATTTGACGAAGGAATTGATATTTTTTAGTAGAAGAGTTTTTTCTTTGTTATTAAGTTTTGTGGTGTGTTGGTTTATTTTTTCTTTAAATATTTTTGGTGCATTTAATATTAGTTGTGATGCGTATTTGTCTTGTTTTAAATGTATTTTAGCATGTTTGAGATATGATATAAAAGATTTGTGTGTATATAGTGAAAATTTTTGAAATTTTATTGCAATGTCATTGGGTTGTATTGCATTTTTTGGAAAGTATTCTAAGATACATTCGGCGTATGGAGTGCCTGGATGTGTGATAGTGATTCGGATGTTTTTATCTTGGTTTTTTTGAGATAGTAATTTTTGTATGTATTTTTTTGCATTTTTCGTGATATGTATCATAATGAATAGATTTTTTTGTTTTGTAGTTTGAGAATATTATTTGTATATTTCAAGTAATTTAAAGTTTCTGTGTGTTTATATATTGTATTATTATATTGTGATTTTTATGTATTATACGATATATTTTGTTATTATACTATATTGTGTATTTGGTTTTTGTGTATTAGTGTTTATATTGTGATAAAATTTTTTAATAGTGGTGTATATTTTTATTGAAGAATTTATGATGTTTTGTAATTGGAAGGGTGTGCTGTTGTTTATTGAATATATTAAAATGTGTTATTTGTTTTATTCTTATATGTAATTTTTGGTATTTTAGTTATATGTTGTTGATGTATTTGGGAGTGTTTTATAGATAGAGTTTGTGTTTTGTTTTTTCATGTATTGCGTTATTTCATATTATTTATACTGTATATATTTTTTATATTTTGGATTATTTTAATTTAGAATATTAGTGATATGTATTGTTGATGTTTTTATATTTATAAAAATTTTAATATATTCTTTATTACATAATATATATGACAATAAATGTGTATTGTGTTTTTATTTGCGATATTTTGTAATGTATGTGATTGTATGTTTTATACAAAGGTATATTTAATAAATCATATGTGTTGATTTGATTGATGATATTTTTTGTATTGGATTTTTTTTGATGATGTTTTGTGAGTTTTGTAGTTTTATTATGTTGTAAATGGTATTGTTGCAATATTATGGATGATTTTGTATTAAATTTTGTTATATAATTTTAAAGGATTTTTGTTATTGATTTTTTTATGTGTTGATAGGTATTATGTATGTATTTATAATTTTTGTAGTTATTTTATAGTTTCTATTTTAGGTTGTGATTTAAGAATTTTGAATATTGGTGTATTTTATTGATTTTTTTGGTATGTTTAGGAATGATTTTGATGGTTTTTATGTTTTTTTAGGTTAGAGAGTTATGTTTTATTTGTTTTGTATTAATGTTTTATTTGAAATGTTATGTATTGGGATTGTTAAGTTTTTGTTATAGTATTGTGTTGTAAAGTATTTTTATATGTGTTATAGATGTAATCATTGTTTAATGTTTTATGATGTTGATTTTTTTATTTTTTAGAATATTATTATAGGTAGTATTGTATTTGCAGGATATTATTGAATGTATATATAGTACGTTGGGTATTTACTATGTTAAGAAAAAATGTTTTTTTGATTGGTCCTATGGGTGCGGGGAAAAGTACTGTTGGTAAAAAATTGTCTGATGCGCTTAATGTGAATTTTTTTGATTCTGATTATGAAATAGAAAGGAGTAGTGGTGTTGATATAAGTTGGATTTTTGATGTAGAAGGAGAACAGGGATTTCGTAATAGAGAGATAAAGATGATTAAAGATTTAGTATTAAAGCGAGGTATTGTATTGTCTACTGGTGGTGGTGCAATTACGTCGTTAGAGGTTAGAAATTTGCTTGTTAAATATGGAGTAGTAATTTATTTAAATATATCTCTTGAGGAGCAATTATTTCGCACTAGATATGATAAAAAACGTCCTTTGTTGTTGGAATGTGGGAAAGATAGGAGTGAAATATTAAAAAAATTGCTTATTAAGCGGAGTGGATTATATAGTGCAATTGCTGATTTGGTAGTTGATGTGAATAAAAAAAGTGTTAGGGTGATTGTTGATAAAATTATGAAATTTTTGGTAGAAAATAGATTTTTTGTACATATTTAATGTTTTTAACAAAATTATAGGATATTTGTAAATATGGAGAAAGTTTTTGTTAATTTAAAGGACAGAAGTTACCCCATTATAGTTGCATTTGGATTGTTTAGTAAATTTAGGTGTTTTGTGCCGTTAGTTTGTGATGATAGAGTTATGATTATAACTAACGAATGTCTTGCTGGGTTATATTTGCAGAAGTTTCGGGAATATTTGGTATATATTGGTATTCAAGTAGATCATGTTGTGTTACCTGATGGGGAACAGTATAAATCTTTGAAAATTTTGGATAAGGTTTGTTATTCTCTATTAAAGAAAAATCATGGTCGTGATACTACTGTTGTATCTTTCGGAGGTGGTGTGATTGGTGATTTATCTGGTTTTGTTGCCTCTGTTTACAAAAGAGGTGTAAGATTAGTTCATGTTCCTACTACTTTATTATCTCAGGTTGATGCATCTATTGGGGGAAAGACTGGAGTTAATCATCAGCTTGGAAAAAATATGATTGGTACGTTTTATCAACCTAGTTCTGTATTGATAGAATTGGATTATTTACGAACTTTGCCTAGGAGAGAATTTTCTGCTGGATTAGCGGAGATTGTTAAATATGCAGTTATTTTTGATAGTGTTTTTTTTTCTTGGTTGGAAGATAATTTAGAATATTTATTTTCTTTAGATGTTGCGTCAGTTACTTATTGTGTACGTGAATGTTGCAAATTTAAAGCTAATGTTGTTATGTGTGATGAATATGAAAAGAATGATCAGAGAGTTTTGTTGAATTTTGGTCATACTTATGGGCATGCTATTGAGTCATGTATGATGAAATATGGTACTTGGTTGCATGGTGAGGCGATATCTGTAGGTATGATGATGGCTATGTATACTTCATATTATCTTGGTCATTTTTCCATAGAAGATTTATATAGAGTGAAGGAGTTATTTGTGCGAGCAAAATTACCTGTATGTGGACCTAAAGAAATGTTACCGGAAGATTATTTGTCTTATATGGTACGTGATAAAAAAAATTTTCATAATTTGTTGAAATTAGTTTTGCCTGTGTCTTTGGGTTCTGCGAAGGTTTTTTCTGGTATTGATAGTAATGTTATATATAATGCTATTACAAGTTGTTCTGCAAAATGAATTTGTATGAAAATTATGGGAAGAGTTTTGTATATAATATTGATGTTGTTGATGGATATTATATATTGGTTTGAATTTATGGTGTATTATATATGATTATTTTTATGGTATTGTATTGTTGTAATAGTAACATGTTTATTTATACGTGGTTTTTGTGATGGTGTCATGGTTTTTTATGTATTGGTTGTTTTTGTTGTTTTGTATATTTGTTTGTTTAATGTTTTTTATGGTTATTGCATTATAGTTTTTGCATATGTTGTTATATTTTTTACATAAATTATATGAAATTTATATGAAAAAATTTTATATTTTGCCTTCTTTATTATCTGCAGATTTTTCCAAATTAGGAGAAGAAGTTTCTCGTGTAATTTTTGCTGGTGCTGATATGATACATGTAGATGTTATGGATAATCATTATGTTGCAAATTTAACTATGGGTCCAATGGTTTTACGTTCTTTAAGAAATTATGGTATTCTTGTGCCTTTTGATGTGCATTTTATGGTAAAACCTTTATGTCATCGTTTAATTCTTGATTTTATTGATGCTGGCGCAAATTATATTACTTTTCATCCTGAGGTATCGTGTGATGTCAATGAGTCTGTTTGTTTTATTCGAGACCATGGTTGTAAGGTTGGTTTAGCATTTAGTCCAGATGTTTCTTTAGATATTTTGGAAAATTTGATATATGTAGTAGATATGGTGTTGTTATTGGCTGTTTATCCTGGATTTTCAAATCAATCTTTTTTATTATCTACATTTCAGAGAATTAAGCAGGTAAGAGATTTGATTGATTTGGTTGGTTTAAATGTTTTTTTGAGTGTTGATGGTGGTATTAAAATAAGTAATATTATGAAGGTTGCTAGTTATGGAGCAAATATGTTTGTGGCTGGTTCAGCAATTTTTGATACTTTAGATTATTTTGGTGTTATGAAAAAGTTTCGTTATGAGTTAAATAAGTGTTGTCGGTGATGTTTTGTATTTATTTGTATTTTTATAAGTTTTGTAATTTATGGAATCTGTTATTTTTAAAGTTTTTTGTGTTATTTTGTGTATTTTGTGGGTTATTTTATAGTTTTTGTAATTTTAGGTGGATATTTCATGAGAAAGATTTTAGATAATTTCAATGATACTGTTGTTTTTAGTGCTATTCAACCATCTGGTATATTGACTATAGGAAATTATATAGGTGTGTTGCGTTCATGGGTTAGAGCACAAAATGATTATTGTTGTATTTATTCTATTGCTGATCTTCATTCTATTACTGTAAGGAAGAATTTATGTGAATTACAAAAAATTTCTTTAGATTGTGTGGCTTTGTGTTTGGCATGTGGGGTAGATCCCGAAAAAAGTATTATTTTTATGCAATCGCATGTTCAAAAACATGCGCAGTTAACTTGGATTCTGAATTGTTATACATATTTTGGTGAATTAAGGCGTATGATTCAGTTTAAGGAGAAGTTATTAAGTAATGGTACTGTGAATGTTGGATTATTTTCGTATCCAGTGTTAATGGCTGCAGATATTTTGTTATATTATGCTGACTTGGTAATAGTGGGTTCTGATCAGAAACAACATTTAGAGTTTATTCGTAGTATTGCTAGAAGGTTTAATTCTATATATGGTAGAATTTTTTTAGTTCCTAAGATTTTTTCTAAGTTTAGTTTTTCTGTAAAGTCTTTATCTAGACCAGAAAAAAAGATGTCAAAATCAGATATGAATTGTAATAATTTTATTAGTTTGTTAGATGATTATCCTATGATAATTAGAAAAATTAGATTTGCAGTTACTGATTCTGATGTTCCTCCGGTGATTAGATATGATCCTGTGAATAAGCCGGGAGTGTCAAATTTGTTGCAGATGTTGTCTAGTATGACTGATCGATCTATTGTGTGTTTAGAAAAGATGTTTATTGGGAAAATGTATACTGATTTAAAGAATGAACTTATTGATGTTATTTGGGATGTGATAGGTTCTATACAAGAGCGTTATTATATTTTGAGAAAAAATGAGGATTATTTGAATATGGTTTTGTTTCATGGTGCTAAGAGAGCATCAGAGAGGGCAGAAATTGTTTTAAATAGAGTTCAGAAAGCTATTGGTTTGTATTCGATGTATTGAGGAGAAATATGTTTTTTGATGGATTTTATAAGTTTGTGTTTTTATGTTTTTTTTAGGTAGGATTAGTTGTGGTATATTGTGTTTTTGTGTGTGTTTATGTGGTTTTTTTGATGATTTTTTGGTGTGGTGTTGCAGAAGTTGTTGAATATTGTTTGTTGGATTTGTTGATTTTATGTGTTTAATGTATAGTGTATGGATTTATATATTTTTATTTTGATGTTTTTATTGAAGCTTTATGTGTTTTAAGAGGGGTTTTTGTTATATTTATGTGATGTTTTGAATGTTTTTGTGTGATTTAATTTATTATATTTTGTGGTTTAATTATTGTTGTGATATTTTTATAGATTTTAATTTTTGTGTGTAAGTGTTTGTTTTTCTTGATGTTATTTTATGTTATATTTATGTTTGTTGTAAGATTGGGAGGTTTTGTTTAGAATTTGATAAATTTTATTTTTGAAGAATATTATAGTAGAAATATTTTATTATTTTAGATGTTTATTGGTATCATTATATATTAAGTTTTGAAGGTATTGTGTGGTAAATTTGTAGTATTAAATATTGTAAATTGTTGAAGTGTTTGTATTTTAAATTTTTATGATGTGATGTATCAGGGTGTTTTTTAGGATTTTTATAAAATATTATTGTGGTTTATAGTATTTGTTTGTATGTATAATTTTGTATAAATTTTTTATTTTATGAATTTTTTGGGATGTTTGTTTGTTGAGTTGTGGTGCTATATGAGTATTTTTTGATGAAATGGATTTGGTAGTATTGATGTTTTTGTTTTTATAATATGTATTTTTTGATATTATATATCATATGTTAAGTATTTATGTGGTTGTATGGATTTTTTTTTTATATTGTTGATATAATTGATAAAATGAATATTTAAGATAGTGATGAATAGAAAAAATTTTTTTATGTTTGGAATAAATAAAATATGTTGGTTTGTATTTGTGTATTTGTTAGATTTTTAAATAGATTGTTGATTTGAATTTTATAATTTTTATAATGATGTAATTTTGTATATTAGAGAATATTGCGTAATTTTTTATGCTACATATATTTACTAGTTTGGATTTTTATACTGATTGTATTTTAGTTGTTGTTTTTATTTTTGTTTTATTTTATGAAATTATTAATGGATTTCATGATACAGCTAATGCTATAGCTACTATTGTTTATACAGGAGCTTTACGTCCTTATTTTGCGGTTTTGATTTCTGGTATATGTAATTTTTTTGGTGTTTTTATGGGAGGATTAAGTGTAGCATATGCTATTGTGCATTTGTTACCTATGGATGTATTGGTGTATGATCGATCTGTTTATGGTTTGCCTATGATATTGTCTATGTTGGTGTCAGCTATTTTGTGGAATTTTGGGACATGGTATTTTGGATTACCTTCATCTAGTTCGCATACTCTTATTGGTTCTATTATGGGTGTTATATTTATGCATGCGTTAATTGTTGATAAATCTGTTGTGCAAGCATTGAATATGTCTCATTTAGTTGAAGTGCTTTTGTCTTTAATTTTTTCTCCATTTTTTGGTTTTTTTGTTTCTGTGTTTATGTTATGGTGTATTCGTTTTTTTTGTAAAATTTTTAAATATAAGTTTTATTATATGCATTTAACTGCAGAAGAAAGATATAGGCGTGATGGTGTTGCTTATCCTCCATGGTTAATACGTTTTGGGTTAATTATTTCTTCTTTTGGAGTGAGTTTTTCTCATGGTGCTAATGATGGGCAAAAGGGTATTGGGTTGATTATGTTAGTATTAATGAGTATTGTTCCAGTTGAATTTGTTGTTAATTTGAATTCTAGTTCGTATGATATTTATAGGGTTCGTGATTCTGTTATAAATTTTTATAAGTATTATATACAAAATTATGATGTTTTTTGTGTTAGTTCTGTTAATGTACATTATGGGTCATTTGTGATAGATGCAAAAAAATTTTCTTTGTTATCCGCTGTGTCTTGTCGATCATGTTGTTCGTTTAGTTTTTTACATATGCATAGTGAATTTTTGCAAGATGTATATGTGGCACAAGAGTTTTTTCGAAATAATTTGTGTAAAGATTGTGATGTTGGTTTGGATTTTTGCGCTATTGTTTTGAGGGAACAGCATTTGTATGATGAGGTTTCTCAAATGATATTGGTGATGGATCATATTTTATATATATTGAAGGATTTAGAGAGTTATAATCAGTTAAATTTTGATCAGAGAATTGAAATGCGTTGTTTTTTAGTTGATATATCGGATCTTATATCTAAGATTATTAGTGGTTTGCATTTATCTGATGTAGATAGAGGTTTTTTGAAAAATTTACAAAAGGATTTGTTATATACTGTTGAATATGCTCCTGTTTGGGTTATTTTTGCTGTTGCTTTGTCTTTATCTTTTGGTACTATGATAGGATGGAAAAGAGTTGCTATTACAGTTGGAGAAAAAATTGGAAATAAAAATATGACTTATATGCAAGGTTTGTTAGTACAAATGATTTCTGCGGTGTCTATTGGTATTGCTAGTTATATTGGCAAACCTGTATCCACTACACATGTTTTATCTTCTGCTGTTATTGGTACTATGTTGGTTGAGGGTCATGGAATACAATTTAGGACAGTGAAAAATATTTTTATGGCTTGGATATTGACATTTCCTGTGTCGATGTTTGTGTCTGGTGTTTTATATGTTTTGTGTTTGTTGATTGTGGTATTTTGTGTATGATGTATTGTTTAAGGAAATTTGTTTTTTATTAATAATGTATTGTGTGATTTCATGTATTGATGTATATGGTTATATAGGATATTTTGTCATGTTTTGGTATTTTTTTTAATTTTTGTATTTTTATTGTATGTTTTGAGATGTATTTTGGATGGTTTTTATTTTAAGTGAGATGTTTATTTGTGATTTTTATTATGGATTGTGTTATTTTTTTTTTGTATGAGGTTATAGTATTTTAACATTTTGTATAATGTGGGTTTTTTTCCTAGGAATTTTTTGAATAGTTTGATTGGATTTTGTGATCCTCCCATGGATAATATGTTTTTGAGAAAAGATTTTCCTGTATTTTGGTTGAGTATCCCTTCTTTTTGGAATTTGTACCAGGCATTGATTGCTAATTTGTTTGCCCATAAGTAACTGTAATATCCTGCTGCGTATTCTCCTGAAAATATGTGAGAAAAAGTGTTTTGGGATCGTTTCCATGGTATGTAAGGGAAAATTGATATTTTTTTTCTTACTTTTTCATAAATTTTTTGTATTTTTTGTGATTTTTTTTGATAATGTAAAATGAAGTCAAAGAGACTTAATTGTAATTGATATAATATAAATAGACCAGAGTGATGATTTTTTGTTTTTAATATTTTTATTAAGTGTTTTTGTGGGATAGATTTTTGTGTTATATGGTTTTTTGAAATTATTTTTAGTGATGTTTTTTGCCAACAGTAGTTTTCCATAAATTGGCTAGGAAATTCTATTATATCCCAAGGTATTCCGTTAATTCCTGAAATTCCTGGGGTATTTTTTTGAGCGAGTATATGGTGTAATCCATGTCCAAATTCGTGAAATAGAGTAATTATTTCTTGGTGTGTTAATAATGTTGGTTTATTGTTATTTGGTGGATGGAAGTTGCATATGATATAAGCAACTGGTTTTTGTATTTTTTTATTAGATAAATGCATATATTCCACGTATTCTTCCATCCATGCGCCGCTTCTTTTGTTTTGTCTTGTATATATATCTAAGTAGATGCTGCCTTGTAGTTGATTTTTGCTATTGTATATGTTATAAAATTGTACGTGTGGATGCCAGGTTTGTATATGTGTTTTTTGTATAAAGGTTATTTGGTATATGCGTTTTGTAATTTCAAATAATCCTTGAAGTACTTGATTTACAGGGAAATAAGATTTTATTTTTTCATTATCAATGGCGAATAGGTGTTGTTTTTGTTTTTCGCTATAAAATGTTATATCCCAAGGATACATGGTATTTTTTTGGTATTTTTTTTTGACAAATAATTTTAATTGTTTTAGTTCTTTTTTTCCTTTATGTTTTGCGTATTTTAGTAGTTTGTTTAGGAAGGATAAAATTTTTTGGGGATTTTTTTCTGTTTTTGTTGTTAGTGATTGATGCGCATATGTTGGAAACCCTAGTAAGTTAGCTAATTGAATACGTAATTTTAAAATTTTTTTCATTATGGGTTCATTATCCCATTTATTTGCATTTGGTCCTTGGTTGGATGCTCTTGTGTTGTAAGCGTAGTAACATTCTTTTCTTATTTTTTCGTTTTCACAGTATGTTAGTATTGCGAGATAGATTGGTAAATTTAATGTGATGGTCCATTGTTTCTGGTTTGTTTTTTTGTGTTTTGATTGGATGTTTTTAAGTATATTTTTTGGTACACCATTTAGCATGTTTTTTTTTGTTATTGTTTTTTCCCATCCCATAGTAGCGTCAAGTATATTATTTTCATATTTTGTGCTTAGTGTAGATAGTTCTGAGGTAATTTGTTGGTATTTCTTTTTTTTATTTTTTGATAAATGAATTCCGGATAATTTAAAATCTCTTAGAATGTTTTTTAATGATTTTTTTTGGTTTGGGGTTAGTTGTAGGTAGTTTGTGCTGTTTTTTAAGGTTTTATAGGATTGATATAATTTTTTGTGATGTGTTATCCAATTATTATATTGAGATATAAGATGTAGGGACTGTTCGTAGGATTTTCTGATTTCTTTAGTATTGTTTACTGCGTTTAAATGTTTTATTGGAGACCAAATTTTCATTAAGGAATTTTTTGCTTCTGCTATAGGTTGGCATAAATTTTCCCATGTATATGGATGTGTTTGTGAAGTAATTTTTTTTATAAATTTTTGTAAGTTTTTTATGCTATATTGTATAGCAGGTACCATGTGTTTTGGTTGAATTTTTTGAAATGGTGGTAGTACATATGATGTTAATAATGGGTTGTGCATTTTTTTGGTAGTATTAATATAAAATTTTAAGGTAGTTTTTTAGAATTTTTTGTTTTTATAAATATCATGTGTGTAGTACATAATATGTATATATATTTGTAGATTCTATTTGAAAGTTGTTTTATTTGCAATGTGTATTTGGTATTAAATATTATTTATTTGTGTTGTGAAATTATTTTGATACAGTCAATTAATTATATTTATAGTTAGTATTAATTTTTATGAAATTAGGTATGTTGATGATTTGAAAATTGTAATATATTGTGTGGTGTTTATATTATTTGTAGAAATTTTTCAGAATTTTTATTGTATTTTTTTATATATTTGGTATAACACATTTCCAGATTTTTTTTTTCTGTATTGTTTCCAAGATTTTGGGATTAATATTGCAGGAGAATAAATGCTTGTTTCTATGTATATCCACGAGTTTGTAGATGGTATGTGGTTATTTTCTAATAGTTGTATAGTTTTGCATAGTACAGTGTGTTTTTGGAACGGTGGATCAATAAATATAATATCAAATTTTTTTTTTGTTGTGTTTAACCAATGAAGAGTGTTAGAAAAAATTGGTATAATTTGTTTTGTTTTTAATGTTTTTAATATTGTTGTAATGTGTTTTTGAGTTTTTTTGTTTTTTTCTAACAAAAATGCTTTTGATGCTCCTCGTGAAACGGCTTCTATTCCTAATATTCCGCTTCCTGCAAAACAATCTAAGCATGTTGCATTATAGATGATTGGTTGTAGCCAATTAAATAATGTTTCTCGTATTTTATTTTTTGTAGGTCGTAGTGTTAGTGTGTTTATGGGTAATGGTATTTTTCTTCCTTTCCATTTTCCTGAGATTATTCTGGTTTTTTTGTTTTTTAGATGTAGGTTATTTTTCATGTAATATATGGCAAGATTTGATGTATTGGTATGTTTTTAAATGTTGTTTTTAATTTCATGGTTTTAATGTTGTTTTATCATAAATATATTGTATGGTTATTATACATAGAAATGTATGATAAATATATAAATTGTATAATAATGGTGTTTATGTGTAGTTTGTATATATTAGTAATAGAGTTTGCATAGTTGACTATATGAAGTTATGGGGTTATTCAATGTGTGTTATAATATTTTGAGAAAATTTAGTGCAATGTTATAATGTTGTGCAATATATCTGTGTATTCAAATATTTAGGAAATTATAATGTTATTATATTTTATATAATGTGTGGTATTTTTTATTTTTAGAATTTTTTGGTGTTAATAGAGTTTGGTTTTTCAATATATGATTTGTGATGTGTAAAATGTATTATTTTGTGGTGGTTTGGGTATATTTTAACTTATTTTGATTTAGTATTTTTTATGCGTGAGATGTATTGATGTTTTATATAATTTTTGTAGATTTATGATGTATTTGTGTACAAGTTTTATTTGGTAGGTTTTTTGCAATGCGATTTGTGAAAATAAGGTATTGTGCAATGGAATTATTAATGTGCATTGTTGTGTTTGTATGATGTACGTTATATTATTTATAGTTTTGTGAAAATTGTTGAATTTATTATGTTTTGGTGTTTTGATTAGTAGAGTTTTGATATTTTTATATGTTGAATGGTGTATGGCATCACAGATATCTTCGGAAATTACCTAAAATTCCTCAGGTTACAGAGGATGTGCGCATACTTTTTAATCCTAAAGATTTTTTTCGAGTGCTTTTGCAAAGTATTTATAGTGCTAAAAAAAGAATTTGTTTGGTTGTTTTATATTTGGAAAGAGATCATGGTGGAAAAAAGATTTTAGAAGGTTTGTATTGTGCGAAAAATATGAATCCTGCATTAGATATTGTTATTTTAGTAGATTGGCATCGTGCGCAAAGAAATTGTTTGGGAAATAGTTTAATAAAAAGTAAATTTTGTAGATTTGTTACTAATGTTGATTGGTATTGCTATATGGCTTCCAAATATCCCGATGTTGATGTTCCTGTGTATGGTGTTCCTATAAGTATTTACGAAGTTTTTGGTGTTTTGCATTTGAAGGGGTTTATTATTGATGATCAGGTAATTTATACTGGTGCTAGTTTAAATGATGTTTATTTGCAGCAGTTTTCTAAGTATAGATATGATCGTTACCAAATTATTACGAATAAGTTTTTGGCAGATTCTTTATGTGATTATATTCAAGATAATTTTCTTGCTACATCAGTGATTAAGAGATTAAATGTGTTTGCAAGTTGTATACGAAAATTGAAAATTAATAAGTATTATTTTAGAATTTTTCGTAGAAAATTAAGACAATGTAAGTATTCTTATGATGAATATTTAGATTTTGGCCAGTTATCTATTGTGCCTTTGGTGGGTTTGGGTAGTCGCAATATATTGAATGAAGTTATTTACCATCTAATTTCTTCTACTAGTATGGTTGTGACTTTGTGTACTCCGTATTTTAATTTATCTCCTGTTTTGTTTCGCAGTATAGTAGAAGTATTGCGTTTGGGTAAAGTTGTAGAAGTTATTGTTGGGGATAAGACTGCTAATGATTTTTATTTTTCTGAGGATCAGGATTTTCATATTGTTGGTATAATTCCTTATTTATATGAAATGAATTTGTATCGTTTTGTGAATTTTTTTCAAAGATATATTGATGATGGTAGATTGTTTGTAAGAGTTTGGAAAAATGATAATAATACTTATCATGTTAAGGGTATTTGGGTTGATGGAATGTGGCAGTTACTTACTGGGCACAATTTAAATCCAAGAAGTTGGAAATTTGATTTGGAGAATGGTTTATTGTTTTATGATCCTCATAAGTTGTTATATGATCAATATAGAAAGGAATTATCTTTAATTAGATTGCATACTAAAATAATTAAAAGTTGCGCTGATTTGGATCATGTAGAAAATTATCCGAATAAGATAAGAAAGTTTATTTATCGTATGTGTTTAATGCGAATAGATTGGTTAGTTAAATGGATTTTATGATGTGAGTATTGTAAGAAAGATTTGATGTTTGTATTTGTGAATGTTGTATATAAATTATGTTGTATGATAATATTGTGTATTTTTTGTAGTATGATGAAAATGTTTTATGAATTTTTTTATGTATGTCATGTAATAATCATAAGGTAGTAAGTACGGTGTTATTGATATATATTGAAAAATTTTTTTGATATGTTTATATTGGTATTTATGCACAGAGTTTACATGATATGATGGTGTATTGTGGGTTTTTATTAGAGATATGGAATATTTATGGGGAATTTTATAGATATTACGAATATTTTTGTTGTTTATGATATTTCTGAGATTTATATTGCAATGTAATTTGTACTATCGGTGTAATTTTGAACTATATTATAACATTAGGAAGTAGTAAATGAAAATATATTTAGTTGGTGGTGCAGTACGAGATACTTTGTTAAATATTCCTATTTTTGAAAGAGATTGGGTGGTTGTTGGTTCTACCCCTCAAGATATGTTATCTAGAGGGTATAAGCAGGTTGGTAAGGATTTTCCTGTGTTTTTACATCCCATTAATCATGAAGAATATGCTTTGGCTAGAACTGAAAGAAAATTTGGAAAGGGACATGCAGGATTTTTTTTTAATGCTTCTCATGAGATTTCTTTGGAAGAAGATTTATATAGAAGAGATTTGACTATTAATGCAATTGCTTGTGATGAATTTGGTACTTTTATTGATCCTTATAATGGTATGCGAGATATTTTTTTGAGAAAATTGAGACATATTTCACATGCATTTTGTGAAGATCCATTGCGTGTATTGCGTGTTGCTCGTTTTGCGGCTCGTTTTTTTTATTTGGGTTTTTCTGTAGATTTGGAAACTTTATTATTAATGAAAAAAATGCGTTCCGAGTTACTTTGTTTGTCTTCTGAAAGAATTTGGAGAGAAACAGAGTTAGCGTTGATGACTAGAGATCCTCATATATTTTTCAAAATATTGAAATATTGTGATGTTTTGAGTGTATTATTTCCTGAGTTGGATGTATTGTTTGAGGTTCCATATATATCTTATTCTTCTGATGTATCTTCTAATGTTGGAATGCATACTTTGAAGGTAGTTTCTTTAGTTTCTAAGTTATCTTGTAGTGCTTTGGTGCGTTTTTCTGCTCTTTGTCATGATTTTGAACAATGTTGTTTTTCTTATTTATTTGCAAAATATTTTCGTGTTGAGTATTCTGGGTTACGTATAATTGATGTTTTTTGTCGCAGGTTAAGAATTCCTGCATCCTATAAAGAATTTGCGAAGGTTGTTTATAAATATTGTGGTTTATTGCAGAATGCTAAGAATTTGGCATCATATGAAATTATTAAGTTTTTTAATGATATTGATATATGGCATGATCCTAGTAAGTTGGAAAATTTGCTCTTAGTAAGTGAAGCTGATATGTTAGCAAAAGTTGGGTATAAAAATTATTTTTATGTGCAAAAAAATTTTATTTGGGAGGCTTATCGTATTTCTTGTTTAATTTCTGCAAAAGAGATAGTAGATGAAGGTTATCAAGGGAAAATGATTTCTGATATTTTAAATGTTAGGAGAAGAAATTTGTTAGATAAATGGAAACATTTTGTATTTTAGTTTTATTAATATTATGGAATGTAATAGATATATATGAGTTATTATATTATTTTTTGTGTTTTAAATAATTTGATAAAAAATTTTTTTATTTTATTGTGAAATTTGAGAATTTGGTAATTTTATAGAATTTATGAAATTTATATTATGCAATATTTGTGGTTTTAATAGTATTCTTGTATGTTTGTTAATTTTTAAGTTTGTATGTTTAAATGGTATATTTTTGTTTATGTTTTATATTATAATATTACATGAGTGTTTTTTATGTTTTATGGGGGATAATTCTTCAAGTGACCAATTTGTGTTTATTGATATTTTTAAATCATTTTTTATGTTTTTTTGGAATCGTAGCATTCCTACGTAGGCGATCATTGCTCCATTATCTGTACAGAATCTTGTGGGTGCAATAAATATTTTTCCCATTTTTTTTTGCATGATTTTGGTTAATTTTTTTCTTAATTTTTTGTTTGCACTAACTCCTCCTGCAAGAAGTAGATTATTAAATTTTGTGATTTTTAGTGCTCTTTTACATTTGATGATGAATGTATCTATTACGGATTCTTCAAATGCTAGAGCGATATTTGCTTTGGTTTGTATGTTTTTTGGAGATTTTTGTATAATGTTAGTTACATATGTTTTTAATCCGGAAAAACTAAATTGTAATCCTTCTTTTTTTGTCATTGGTTTTGGAAAAATATATGTTTTTGGTATACCTTGTTTGGCTAGTATAGATAATGATTTTCCTCCTGGATAGGTCAATCCTAATAATTTTGCAATTTTATCGTATGTTTCTCCTACTGCATCATCAGTGGATTCTCCTAGAATTTTATATTCTCCTATATTTTTTACAGCAATTAATTGCGTATGTCCTCCAGAGATTAGGAGAGCGATTAGTGGAAAAGATAATTCAGGTATTTTAAGCATGGGGGATAATAAGTGCCCTTCCATATGATTGATGGGAATGCTTGGAATGTTATAAATATATCCAAGGGTTTTTCCTGTAGTGGCTCCAATTATTAGTGGACCAGATAATCCGGGTCCAGCAGTATATGCGATAGCGTCAATATTTTGTATTTTAGATTGTGCGTCTTTTAGAGCTGATTGTATGAGTGGTATTATTTTGTTAATGTGTGCTCTTGATGCTAATTCTGGAATTATTCCTCCATGACGGGTATTCAGATAATTTTGTTTATAAATTTTATTGCTTAATAATCCGTGTTTTTTATCATATATTGCTATACCTGTATCATCACAAGATGTTTCTATTCCTAGGATTCTTATCATAGTAGTTTATGTTTAGAAAAATTTTTATTTTATATTTCATCATGTATGGTAGTTATTATATAGTGTTTTATCAAAGTATTTTCTAATTTTATAAAATATTTTTTGGTTTCTATTTCATGCTAAATTGTAGTATGTACTGTTTTTATGAGATTTTTTGTGATTTTATGTTTTATGGAATTATATAGTATTTTATTGAGGTTTTTGTATTTTTTATTTAAATTTTAGAGAAAAATTTTATTTTAAAAAAATTTTATGTTAACATGAAAGAGTGTTTCTTGCATTAATAAGTTTATGATTTTAATTTTTTATATGAGGAATATATGCCAATAATACGTATACGGGATAACGAACCTTTTGATGTTGCTTTACGTAGGTTTAAAAGGTCTTGTGAAAAAGCTGGAATTTTATCTGAGGTTCGTCGCAGGGAATTTTATGAAAAACCAACTACTGAAAGGAAAAGAGCTAAGGAATCAGCTATTAAGCGTCATGCAAAAAGAATTGCTAGGGAAAATTTGCGTCGTTTTCGATTTTTTTAACATGTGTTGTATGTGAGAAATAATACAATAATATTTTCATTGGTTTAGTGATTTATATGTTTTCTGGGTGTTTTTTTTATTATCGTGATATATGGTTTATATTTTGAAACATATTCCTCGTGTTTTTATTACAGAATTATTAATGCATGTTGATATTGTTGATATAATAAATTCTAGAGTGCGACTTGCAAGAAAGGGAGACAATTTTTATGCGCTTTGTCCATTTCATGTAGAAAAAAATCCATCTTTTGTGGTTAGTAAAAGGAAGCAATTTTATTATTGTTTTGGATGTAGTGTTCATGGTAATGTCATAGATTTTTTGATGCATTATGATCGAATTAGTTTTGTGGAATCTATTGAAGAATTGTCGGTATTGTATAATGTTCAGATACCTTATGAATTTACAAATAATATAGATACTGTTGGATTGGAAGACAGAAGTGCATTATATGCAATTATGCAAAAAATTTCTGATTTTTATCAGAGATCTTTAGAACAAGAAAAATGTTCTGATTGTTTTCTTCAGTATTTTCAGAATAGAAAATTAGATAATAATATTTTAAAAGAGTTTTCTATTGGTTATTCTCCTAGTAATGCATTTAATGATCTTTTGAAAAATTTTTGTACATCAAGAAGGAATAGATCTTTGCTGGATGCTGTTGGTATGGTTGTTGTTGATTCCCAAGGAAATGTGTACGATAGATTTTGTGGAAGAATTATTTTTCCTATTTATGATAATTATGGAAGAGTTGTTGCTTTTGGTGGCAGGAGTATATTATTTTCCAAAAAACCAAAATATATAAATTCTCCAGAAACTAGAATTTTTCATAAAACTCGTTATTTGTATGGTTTATATAATAATATTATATTACAGAAATCATGTAAATTAGTTCGTTTGATTGTTGTGGAAGGGTATATGGATGTGTTGACATTAAGGAGTTTTGGTATTTTTTATGTAGTGGCTTTATTAGGATCTTCTATTTCTAGTGATCAAATTCGTCTTTTGTATCGTTTTACAAATCAGGTGATTTTTTGTTATGATGGTGATAGTGCTGGAAGGATTTCTTCTTGGAAGACTTTATTGAGAGTGTTGCCATATTTAACAGATGATAAAAGAATGAATTTTGTATTTTTGCCAGCAGGAGAAGATCCCGATAGTTTAATCAGGAAAATTGGTAAAGGTGCTTTCGAAAGATATATTGATTGCGCCCAATCTTTTTCTATTTTTTTCTTTAAATATTTAATTAGCAAAGTTGATTTTAAAACTTTAGATGGTAGGCTAGAATTAGGAAGATTGGCTTTGCCTTTGATTAATAAAATTCCTGGAAAAATATTTCGTATATATTTGCGAAAAAAGTTAGGTTATAAAATTGGTATTTTTGATGAGTATTCTTTAGATAAGTTATTGTCAATTAGGGGTGATAATTGTGTACATATGGATAAAAGAAATATTAAATTTACAGTGATGCGTATACTAATTGGTTTATTAGTACAGAATCCAAGGCTTTTTATTTTTGTGGTGACTATTCATGGTTTTGAAAAAGTACCTTTGCCTGGTTTGTCTTTATTTGTTAGTTTAATTCGATTATGTACAAAGAAAATGTATTTAACTACTGGACAATTATTAGAGTGTTATAGGGATAGTAAATATTATGGTCAATTAAAGGTATTATCTGTGTGGCAACATATGATTTGTGATGAAATGGTGGAAGAAATGTTTATTGATTCTTTAATACAATTATATAATTCTATATTAGGGTATTATAGGGATCAGTTGATTTTTAAAGATCGTTTATGTAGTTTAAATACCAAAGATCGTGAAATGCTTTGGTTTTTGAATAAAACATTATCTAAAGATGTTGATCATTTGTTTTATTTTAATTAGTATATTTTGAATATATTTTAATGGATTTAAAGGATTATAATAGTATTTTGATATTGCACTGTTATAAAATATGTAGTGTATAATAGTTATATGTTGTAGTTGTTTTATGGGATATTATATAAATAAATTTGGAATATGGATATTGTTGATATGGAGCAAAGTCCACAATTGCAGTTAAAAATTCTTGTTAATCGTGGTAAAGAACAGGGGTATTTAACTCTTTCTGAAGTGAACGATTGTTTGCCAAATAGTGTTGTAAATTCTGATCAATTTGAGAATATTATTCAAATGATAAATGATATGGGAATTCAGGTGATGGAAGAAGCTCCTGATTCTGGGGATCTTTTGTTGCCATCTAATACTTCCCAAGGAGTGACAGATGATGATTCGTTGGATGTTGTTACTGCTCAGGTTTTATCTAGCGTGGATGCAGAAGTTAATTATACTACTGATCCAGTACGTATGTATATGCGAGAAATGGGAACTGTAGAATTATTAACAAGAGAAGGGGAGGTAGATATTGCAAAGCGTATAGAGGAGGGAATTAGTCAGGTACAGTGTTCTGTTGCTGAATATCCTAGAACCATTTTATATTTTTTAAAGCAGTATGATCGTGTTATTTCTCAGGAAATTCGTTTGTCTGATTTGATTATTGGGTTTTCTAGTGCGCAGGAATTACATGAACATATTGATAGTGTTGCTAATGATGTTATGATGTCTTCTAAGGTATTTGATATGAATGCGGAATTTGTTGTTAGTAAATTGCATGGCAATGAGTGTGATGATAATATTCGTGATGTACATGTAGATGATGATAATCATGTGATTGATTCAGAATTTGCTCAAATGAAGTTTATGGAGTTACGTAAGCAGTATTGTGTTACGAATGATGTGATTAGTGTTTATGGCAGAAAACATAAAAAATCTTTTGAGGAGATTGTGAATCTTGTTAATATTTTTAATCAGTTTCGCTTAGCACCTAGACAGTTTGATTTTTTGGTAAATGATATACGTGTTGTTATGAATCGTATTCGCGTACAGGAACGTGCTATTATGCGGTTGTGTGTTGATGTTAGTAAAATGCCGAAAAAAAAATTTATTTTTTTATTTTCTGGCAATGAGTCTAGTGAGTGTTGGTTTCATTCTGCTTTATCTGCGCAAGAATCTTGGGTGGAAGGTTTACGTAGTGTTGCTAATGATGTATGTTATAATTTACAAATATTGCGTAGTATTGAGAATGAAATTGGTTTGAATATTGCACAGATAAAGGATATTAATCGTCGTATGTTAGTGGGCGAAGAAAAGGCTCGTCTTGCTAAAAAGGAAATGGTAGAAGCAAATCTTCGTCTGGTAATATCTATTGCTAAGAAATATACTAATCGTGGTTTGCAGTTTTTGGATTTGATTCAAGAAGGGAATATTGGCTTAATGAAAGCAGTAGATAAATTTGAATATCGTAGGGGATATAAGTTTTCTACATATGCAACTTGGTGGATTCGTCAAGCTATTACTCGTGCTATAGCGGATCAGGCACGAACTATACGTATTCCTGTACATATGATAGAAACAATTAATAAATTGAATCGTGTCTCTAGGAAAATGTTGCAAGAAATTGGTAGAGAGCCTACTCCAGAAGAATTATCGGAACGTATGTTAATATCAGAGGATAAAATTAGAAAAATATTAAAAATTTCTAAAGAGCCTATATCAATGGAAACTCCTGTTGGTGATGACGAAGATTTACATTTAGGGGATTTTATTGAGGATGTTTCTTTAGAGTTGCCATTAGATTCTGCTACGGCGGATAGTTTACGTTCTGCAACGCATTCTATTTTATCGGGACTTACTGCGAGAGAAGAAAAAGTATTGCGTATGCGTTTTGGTATAGATATGAGTAGTGATCATACATTGGAAGAAGTTGGAAAACAATTTGATGTTACCAGAGAAAGAATTAGACAAATAGAAGCTAAGGCATTGCGTAAATTGCGTCATCCTAGTCGTGCTGAGATTTTACGAAGTTTTTTGGATGATTAAATGTAATTATGGTTAGTTTTTGGTGTGATGGAAATAATTTTTCGGTGTTTTTTGTTGTATAATTGTTGTTTGTATGGTTTGTATGTTGTAGGATATTTTGGCCCTTTAGCTCAGATGGTTAGAGCAGACGACTCATAATCGTTTGGTCGTTGGTTCGAATCCAACAAGGGCCGAGGTTTTCGTTATTCTATTTTGATGCTGTATGATGTGTATAATTTTTTTAATTTTCATGCAATTTTTGAATTTTTTGTGATAGAATCTTTTGTTGATGGATTTAAAATATATGCAAATTTACATGAATTGATATTGTTTTAGTAGTTTTTGTGATTTTTTGTAGAGTGTTTTATGTGGTATTGATGCAAATTTTTGTATGATATACTTTTGGGGTATTTGTTGGCTGTTGTACATTTATATTTTTTGTTTTGTATGTTTTTATGAGAATGTTTGTATGTTGTGTAAAATGTAATGCAATGTTAATTATATTGGTTTTTTTTTGATACATTATAGTATAATGGATGGTGTTTTTAGTATTAAATTTTGTAATTATTTTGGGTATGTTGGTGTATAAATGTTTGTAAATATTTGAATGTTTTGTGTCTTTTAGCAGAATGTTGAGTTTTATTTGTATGAATTTTTATTATGATTTGTAAGTAAAAATTTTGTGTATTTGGAGTTGTTTTATGCAAAATCAAAGAATTCGTATTCGATTGAAAGCATTCGATCACAGGTTAATTGATCAGTCAACACTGGAGATTGTTGAGACTGCTAAACGTACTGGGGCTCAGGTTCGCGGTCCTATTCCATTGCCAACAAGAAAGGAGAGGTTTACTGTTTTAATTTCTCCGCATGTTAACAAGGATGCTCGTGATCAATATGAAATATGTACTCATAAAAGATTGGTAGATATTGTAGAACCTACTGAAAGGACGGTAGATGCTTTGATGCGTTTAGATTTAGCTGCTGGAGTAGATGTGCAGATTAGTTTGGGGTAAAATTTATTTATTTGTATTGATGTATATAGAGAGATTTTTTTTATGGGATTACCTGGGTTGATTGGACGTAAAGTAGGTATGACACGATTTTTTACTGAACAGGGGTTATCTATTCCAGTGACAGTAATTAAAATTGATAAAAATTATGTTACGCAAATAAGACGTGTTGTACAGAATAGTTGTTATTTTGTACAGGTTACTACTGGTGTAAAAAAGATTAATCGTATTTTGAAATCAGAATTAGGGCATTTTTCAAAATCTAGAATAAATGTTGGACAAGTTTTGTTTGAATTTTCTTTGAAGGATATTGATGGTATTTTTGTAAGTCAGGGTTTTTCTGTAGAGTTTTTTAAGGGTATCAAAAAAGTTGATGTTACCGGTTTTTCTAAGGGAAAGGGTTTTTCTGGTACTGTGAAGCGTTGGAATTTTCATATGCAAGATGCTAGTCATGGAAATTCTTTGTCTCATCGTGTTCCAGGTTCTATTGGACAAAATCAAACTCCTGGGAAGGTGTTTAAGGGAAAAAAAATGTCAGGACATTTGGGAAATGAACGGGTTACTATACAAAATTTAGATGTGGTGTGTGTTGATAAGATATATGATGTCTTGTTAATTAAAGGGTCAGTTCCTGGCAATATTGGTGCTAATTTGTTGGTTAAAATAGCTGTTAAGTGTCTCTTGCATTAGATGATTTTTTGGTTTTTTATAAGGTATAATGGAGAAAAGTTTTATGAAGTTTTTTGTGCAGGATAGTAAAGAGTATCTAAATATTTCTGATGATATTTTTTCGAGAGGTTTTAATAGCGCGTTAGTCCACCAAGTGGTTACATCATATAAATTAATAGGCAGACAAGGAAGCAAAGCGCAAAAAAATCGTTCTGAAGTTAGTGGATCTGGTAAAAAACCTTGGAGACAAAAGGGAACAGGTAGAGCTAGGGTTGGCAGTATAAGAAGTCCAATTTGGCGTTCTGGTGGAGTGACATTTGCTGCGAAAAATAGAAGTTTTTTAAAAAAAGTAAATAGAAGGATGTATAGAGGTGCTTTAAAAAGTATTTTTTCTAAATTACTTCAACAAGATCGTTTGATTATTTCTAAAGAATTTACAATAACTGCGCCAAAAACTAAATTATTAATAGATAAATTAAGGTCTATGAAGTTGGAGAATGTATTAATTTTACTTGAAAAAATGGATACTAATTTATTTTTTTCATCTCGTAATTTGAGTAATGTGGTAGTAAGAGAGATTTCTCGTATTGACCCGGTTATTTTAATTTCTTATAAGAGGGTTTTAATTACTGTTGATGCAGTTAGAAGACTTGAGGAAATTTTGATATAATGAATGAAGCATATCATATAAGGATGTTGCGTTGTCCATACTTTTCTGAAAAAGTATCTTATTTAATGAAGAGAAATAATGTTGTTGTTTTTAAAGTTAGAAAGGATGCAACAAAAATTACAATAAAAAAAATTATTTATAAGTTTTTTAATATTAAGGTTTTGCGTGTTCATATTATAAATGTAAAAGATAAAGGTAGATATTATCGCAATAAGCATAGATGTATGACGCGTAAATTTTGGAAAAAAGCTTATATAACTTTGCGTTCTGGTAAAGAGTTGAAAATGATTAGTGAAAATAAAGAATTATTATAATTATGATTTTTGGGAAATATATATATATAATTTTATGAGTATTATAAAGTGTAAACCTACTTCTCCTGGTAGGCGTCATGTTTTAAAAGTTAAGGTTTCTGGTTTATATCGTGGAAGACCTGTATGTAGTTTGGTGAAATTTTTTAGTAAATCTGGTGGACGTAATCATCATGGTCGTATTACTGTGCGTTATATTGGTGGTGGTCACAAGAAACTTTATCGAGTAATAGATTTTAAACGTAATAAGGATGATATTATTGGGATTGTGAAAAGATTAGAGTACGATCCTAATCGTTCTGCACATATTGCACTTATCGTATATGCAGATGGAGAGTTTCGTTATATTATTGCTCCCAAAGGTTTAAGGGTTGGTTCCAAGATTCAGTCTGGATCTCGGGTTGTTATTAAAGTAGGCAATTGTTTGCCGATGTGTAATATTCCTGTTGGGTCAATTGTGCATAATATAGAAATGAAACCTGGAAGGGGTGGTCAATTAGTTAGATCTGCAGGATCTCGTGCTCAGATTATTTCTAAAGATGGTTTTTATGTTACATTGCGTTTACGTTCGAATGAAATTCGTAAAATACATTCTCGGTGTCGAGCTACATTAGGGGAGGTAAGCAATTCTGAATATATGTTAAGGATGTTAGGAAAAGCTGGGGCAAAGCGTTGGATTGGTGTTCGTCCTCATGTTCGTGGTACTGCAATGAATCCTGTTGATCATCCTCATGGTGGAGGAGAGGGGCGTAATTTTGGGAAACATCCTGTGACTCCATTTGGTATTTATACAAAGGGTAAGAAAACAAGAAGTAATAAGAGAACAGAGAAGTTTATAGTACATCGTCGTAATTAATAATTTTGAAAAGTATTAGGAGATATTGAAATTTATGCCACGTTCTGTGAAGAAAGGTCCGTTTATTGATGAGCATTTATTAAAAAAAGTTTTGCGAGCTGTTAAAAATAATGATAAAAATCCTATTCGTACTTGGTCTAGACGTTCTACTATTTTTCCCAAAATGGTTGGGTTAACTATTGCTGTGCATAATGGTAGGAAACATATACCAGTATTTATTCTTTCTGATATGGTGGGACATAAATTAGGGGAATTTGCTCCTACTCGTACATATCGTGGTCATTCTTCGGAGAAAAAATTGAAAAAAAGATTATAAAAATTATTTAGAATAATTTTTTATAGGAGAGAACAATGGAAGTTATAGCGAGGTATAGATATGCTCGTTCTTCCCCTCAAAAGATTCGTGTGGTAATTAATGCTATTCGTGGAAAGAAAGTATTACGAGCGTTAGAATTATTAACGTATTCTAAAAAAAAGTCTTCTTTCTTAGTGAAGAAAGTTTTGCAGTCTGCTATTGCTAATGCTGAACATAATGATGGTGTTGATATTGATGTTTTGAGAGTATCCAAGATTTATGTTGATACTGGTCCTAGTGTGAGGAGAGTTTTTCCTAGAGCTAAGGGTAAAGCAGATTATATACAAAAGCGTACTAGTCATATTACTGTTTTTGTGTCTGATAAGTAATGTGTGTTATATATTTATGGAGTATTGTAGAAAATGGGTCAGAAAGTTCATCCTGGTGGAATGCGTTTAGGGATTATTAGACAATGGAATTCTATATGGTATTCTAGTAAAAGAGATTTTGCTAATAATTTAGATAATGATTTTAAAATTCGTTCTTTTTTGTATAGAGAATTAAAGAAAGCCTCTGTTTCTCGTGTGTTGATTGAAAGGTTATCTAAGAGTGTGCGTATTGCAATTTATACTGCTAGACCTGGTATTATTATTGGTAAAAAGGGCGAAGATATTGAGAAATTACGTAAGAATATTGCGGGTATTACGAATTTTCCGGCAAAAATTAGTATTATTGAAGTACGTAAACCGGAAATGGATGCAAAGTTAGTTGCTGATAATATTTCTTTACAGTTAGAAAGAAGAGCTGTTTTTCGTCGTGTAATGAAACGATCTGTGCAAAATGCTATGCGTGTTGGAGCGAAGGGAATTAAAGTTGAGATTAGTGGTCGTTTGGGCGGGGTAGAAATTGCGCGAACAGAATGGTATAGAGAAGGTAGAGTGCCTTTGCATACTTTACGAGCTGATATTGATTATAGTTTTTCTGAGGCATATACTACTTATGGTGTTATTGGAATTAAAGTGTGGATTTATAAGGGTGAGATTTTGTCTGGTGCAAAATCATTGATTTTGAATTCTGAAGAGTTTTTTGAAAAAACAAAAAAACAGAATAAGAGATATCGTAAAATGGGGGGTCGTTAGTGTTACAACCGAAACGTACAAAATTTCGTAAAGTACAAAAGGGTAGAAATAGAGGTTTAGCAACAGTGGGTTCGGATGTTATTTTTGGTTGTTTTGGTTTAAAGGCTATTACTCGAGGTCGTTTGACTGCGAGGCAAATTGAATCTGCTAGGAGAGCAATGACGAGGTCAGTAAAAAGGCAGGGGAAAATATGGATTCGTGTATTTCCTGATAAACCTATTACTGTAAAACCACTTGAAATTAGAATGGGAAAGGGTAAAGGTAATGTAGAGTATTGGGTAGCGTTAATATGTCCTGGAAAAATTTTGTATGAAATGGATGGTGTTTCTCGGGATATTTCGAAAGAGGCTTTTAGATTAGCGGCAGCTAAATTGCCAGTTAAAACTATTTTTGTAGAAAAATGGTGATATGTATATGAAGATGAAGGATATGTTGGGTAAAAAAGAGGATGATTTGCGTTCTGATTTATTGCGTTTATTGCGAGAGGAGTTTGATTTTCGTGTTCAACGTTCTATTAATTCTAGTGTGGTACAGAAAACTCATGTTATGAGAAATATTCGTCGAAAAGTAGCTATGATACAAATGGTTTTGTGTCATAAAAAGAGGAGTGTGATATCATGATAAATATAGGTCGCATGTTACAGGGAACAGTGTTGAGTAATAAAATGGATAAGTCTGTTGTTGTTGTTATTGAACGTACTATGAAGCATGTTGTTTATGGTAAATTTATTAAGCGTACCACGAAGTTACATGTGCATGATGAAAATAACGTATGTAATATCGGTGATTTTGTTGAAATTAAAGAATGTAGGCCAGTTTCTAAGACTAAGTCTTGGTTGTTAGTGCGAGTAATTAAAGGGAGAAATATATAGAGGAATTTTGTGTTTTTTGAGAATTTTAGTATTATGTGTTGTGCTTTGTAATTTTTATTTTTGTGGATTGTAATAATTTGTATTGATTGGGATAATATTTAAAAGTATTTTTTGTTTTTTGTTTTTATGGTATGATTGTGTTTTGTGAATTTGAATATGGGTATGTGAATAACATTTATGATTCAAGAACAAAGTGTATTATTTGTTGCAGATAATTCTGGTGCTAGGCGTGTGATGTGTATTAGGGTGTTGGGAGGATCTAATCGTCGCTATGCGAATATTGGGGATATTATTAAAATTTCTGTGAAAGAAGTAGTTTCTCGTGGAAAAATAAATAAAGGGGATGTTTTAAAGGCATTAATAATTCGCACTAAGAAAGGTATTCGTCGACCGGATGGTTCTTTGATTCGTTTTGATAATAATTCTTGTGTTTTGTTAAGTGATAGCGAACAACTTATTGGTACGCGTGTTTTTGGTCCTGTTACTCGTGAGTTGCGTGTTGAGAAGTTTATGAAAGTTGTTTCTTTAGCTTTTGAGGTTATTTGATTGTTGTTATATAAATTATTTGGGAGATGTTGCAATATATGGTGAGAATTCGTTGTAATGATGTTGTTATTGTGATTACGGGAAGGGATAAAGGGAAGCGTGGAAAAGTTAAGCGTATTTTTTCTTCTTTAGGTAAGGCTTTGGTTGATGGTGTTTGTTTGGTTTATAAGCATCAAAAATCAATACCGGATTCCGGAAAGGTTGGTGGTATTTTGCGAAAAGAATCTGTAATAGATATTTCTAATTTGGCAATATTTAATGGTTTGACTAATAATGCTGATCGTATTGGTTATCGGTTTATTGGGAACAAGAAGATTCGTTGTTTTAAGTCTAGTGGAAAAGTGTTGTGAATTCTATGGATATGTTTTAGTATGACAAACTTGTTGAATTATTATAAAAGTATTGTTGTGGAGCGGTTGCTGAGAGATTGTAAGTACCATACAATTATGCAGGTTCCTTGTTTGAAAAAAATTACTTTGAATATGGGATTAGGAGTAAAAGCTTTAGATAAGAAAGTATTACAGAGATCTTTGTCTGATTTGTGTTTGATTTCTGGGCAAAAACCTATTGTTACTAAGGTTAGAAAGTCTATTGCTAATTTTAAAATTAGACAAGGTTCTGCTATTGGATGTAAAGTTACATTGCGTAGTGCACGTATGTGGCATTTTTTTGAAAAGTTTGTATCTGTTGTTGTTCCTCGTATTCGTGATTTTCGTGGTTTTTCTAGGAGATCTTTTGATGGAAAAGGAAATTATAATGTTGGTATTAAAGAACATATTATTTTTCCTGAGATTGTTTACGATACGGCAGATTACGTGTATGGAATGGATATTTCTATTACTACTACTGCTAAATTTGATAAAGAAGGATATTTATTATTGAAATATTTAAATTTTCCATTTCAAGTATTTTAAATGGGAGAGTATAATGACAAAAAAATCTATTAAGGTTCGTGAAGAAAAAAGAAAAAGTTTGGTTAAAAAATTTTTCGCAAAAAGAGTTGAGTTAAAAAATATTATTTCTAATATAAATATTTCTGAGGAGGAACGTTGGTTTGCTGTGTTTAAGTTGCAAAAGTTACCTCGTGATTCTAGTCCTTCTCGTCAAAGAAACCGTTGCAGAATTACTGGTAGGCCTCATGCTTTCTTAAGAAAGTTTGGTGTGAGTAGAATAAAATTTCGTGAGTCTGCTATGCGTGGAGAGATTCCTGGTATTAAAAAATCTAGTTGGTAGAAAATATTGTGATTTATTTGTGTTGTATTTTTTGATAATATTATTCAATGGGAATAAAGTGTATGAGTATGCAAGATCCTGTTGCGGATATGTTAGTACGTATTCGTAGTGGTCATAAGGAAAGTAAAAAAGTAATTTTTATGCCTTCTTCTAAATTTAAGGAGAATATTGCTGGTTTGCTAAAATCTGAAGGGTTTATCAAAGATTATAAAGTGCAATATAGTAAAAAGCCAATTTTATTTTTGTTTCTTAAATATTTTAAAAATAAACCGGTAATAGAAATTATTAGAAGAGTTAGTCGACCAGGATTACGAGTATACAAGAAAAGTTGTATGTTGCCACAAGTGATGGGTGGATTAGGTGTTGCGGTTATTTCGACATCTCAGGGGATTATGACAAATAGAAAAGCGTTTAAACTTTGTTTAGGTGGAGAAGTTGTTTTATATATTACATGAGTAATAATCTTGCGAGGTTTGTGGTGTGTCTCATTTAACTAAATCTAGTCTTTTTGTTCCTCCAAATATTAAAGTTGTGTTGTATGATAAAAAAATTTTAATTCGGGGAAAATTTGGTGAATTAATGATAGTGATTCATAATGCTGTAAATGTGAAATATGTGAATAGTAGTTTTATTTTTTCTCAGAATAAAGGATATTATAATTCTAGGGCATTAATTGGAACAACTCGTGCTTTGTTATCGAATATGCTGATTGGTGTTATGAAGGGTTTTACAAGATCATTACAGTTAGTTGGTGTTGGTTATCGAGTTATTTTAAAGGAAGGAATTTTGAGTTTGTTTGTTGGTTTTTCACATGTTGTTAATTATGTATTACCTCAGGGTATTGTTGCGAAATGTCCTAATCAAAATGAAATTATTTTAATAGGAGCAGATAAGCAACTTGTTGGGCAAGTAGCTGCTGATTTGCGTTCTTTGCGTATTCCAGAACGCTATAAAGGTAAGGGTATTCGCTATGTACATGAGATTATATTGCTGAAAGATGCTAAGAAGAAGTGAAGGAGTTTGTATATTATGGTTGTTAGGAAAAAGATGGTGCGTATTAAAAGATTGCTTTGTTTGAGATATAAATTAAAAAAATTGTATTTATTTCGTTTAGTTGTTCACAAGACTTCTAGACATATTTATGCTCAAATTATTTCACCGAAAGAATCTCGTGTTTTAGTTTCTGCGTCTACTTTAGAGAAATATGTGCAAAATCAATTAGATGGATATACTGGAAATAAAGTAGCAGCTGCATTGGTGGGAAAAATTATTGCAGAGCGCGCTTTAAATATTGGGATAAATAAAGTGGTTTTTGATAGATCTGGTTTTAAATATCATGGAAGAATACGATCTTTAGCTGATTCTGCCCGTAACTCTGGATTGTATTTATAAATATTGTGTGTTATTTTTGAGGGATTTATGATATCTACTGGTGACTCTACTTCTATTGAATTAAAAGAAAAATTAATTTTTGTGAATCGTGTTTCTAAAACTGTGAAAGGTGGTCGTGTTTTCAGTTTTACTGCTTTAACTGCAGTAGGAAATGGTCATGGAAAAGTTGGGGTTGGATATGGAAAAGCTCGAGAGGTTCCATTGGCGATTCAAAAAGCTATGGAGAAGGCTCGTAGAAATATGATTACGGTTGTTCTTAATAATGATAGTACTTTACAGTATCCAATTTATGGGATACATGTAAAATCTCGTGTATTTATGAAACCAGCGCATGGAGGTACTGGTATTATTGCTGGTGGCGCTATGCGTTCTATTTTGGAAGTTGCAGGCATACGAAATGTTTTGGCTAAGACATATGGTTCTACGAATCCCATTAACGTTGTTCGTGCTACCATGAAGGCTTTAGGTGGTATGCAATCTTTTTCTGCTATTGCTGCTAAAAGGGGTAAATGTATTAAAGATATTTTGGAGTAAAATTAGAAAGTGTCTATGAAAGAAAAAATGAAAAACATTAGAATTATGCAAAGAAGAAGTTCTATAGGAATATTGCCAAAGCATAAATTTACGTTGATTGGTTTGGGTTTACGAAATATTGGTCATATTGTTATTAGAAAGGATACATGCGCGATAAGAGGAATGGTACGCATGGTGTCGCATTTAGTCAAAATTTTATAGGTTTTAAAAATGTATTTAAATAATTTTGTTGTATCTCATGATGGTAGTAAAAGATATTCTAGACGTTTAGGTAGAGGGATTGGTTCTGGTAGAGGTAAAACTTGTGGGCGTGGACATAAAGGACAAAAATCTCGTTCTGGTGTTAGTGTTCGTAGAAATTTCGAGGGAGGGCAAAGTTCTTTATATCGTCGATTGCCTAAGTTTGGTTTTGTGTCTAAAAAGTCTTTGTTAACTGCGGAGGTGCGTTTGTCTGAGCTAAAATATATTAGAAGTAATATTATTGATGTTTATCAATTGAAAGTCTTTAATATTATTTCTAAAAATATAAAATTTGTAAAATTAATATTATCTGGAAGCATTGATCGTCCTATTATTGTGCGTGGTTTACGTGTTTCTAAAGGTGCTTGTATTGCTATTAAACGTGTTGGTGGTATAGTTGAGGATAAATAAAATGATGTTTAATAAAAAGACAAGATTTGGTGGGATAGAGTTTCAAAGTTCTGTAGATGGTTATAGAGAGTTAAAAAAAAGATTGGTATATGTTGTTGTATCTTTGATTGTTTTTCGTTTTGGTTCTTTTATTCCAATACCTGGAATTGATACTATGCGACTTGCAAGATTTCTTGCGTACCAGAAGGGTACGGTAATGGATATGTTTAATATGTTTTCTGGAGGAGCATTAAGTAGGGCTTCTATTTTTTCTTTGGGGATTATACCATACATTTCTGCTTCTATTGTAGTCCAGTTATTAACGGTTATTCATCCATTTTTTATAGAAATTAAGAAGGAAGGTGGTGAATTAGGTAAAAAAAAGATTAATCAATATACTGGTTATTTTACTTTAATATTATGTATTTTGCAATCTATTGGTATTGCTTTGGCTTTACCTAGAATTCCAGAAATAAAGGATTTGATAATTAATCCAGGGATACTTTTTTATGTAACGACAGTGGTAAGTTTGGTATGTGGTACAATATTTCTTATGTGGTTAGGTGGGAAAATTACTGAAAAAGGTATAGGAAATGGGGTTTCTATTATTATTTTTTCTGGTATAGTAGCGGGTTTACCTACTGCAGTGAGTGAGACTGTAGCGCAGGTTCGTAGTGGTGATTTGCATTTTTTTGTTTTGTTTTTTGTGATATGTTTTATGTTTGTAGTAACTTTTTTTGTTGTTTTTTTTGAGAGAGGACAACGGTGTATTATTGTAAATTATGCTAAACGTCAACAGGGTCGCAGAATATATTCTGCGCATAGTACATATCTTCCATTAAAGATAAATATGTCTGGGGTTATTCCTGCGGTTTTTGCTTCGAGTGTTATGTTATTTCCTTCTACTCTGTTATCTTGGTTGAGTAATAGTATGGAATGCAAGTGGTTACATGTTGTTTCTTTGTATTTGCAACCTGGTAGGATCATTTATCTTTTATTGTATTCTATTGCGATTGTTTTTTTTTGTTTTTTTTACACAGCATTGGTGTTTAGTGCTCGTGAGACAGCAGATAATTTAAAAAAATCTGGGGCTTTTGTTTATGGTGTTCGTCCAGGAGAGCAAACAGCAAAGTATATTAATGCAATTATGTTGAAATTAACTGTTATTGGTTCTATGTATATTACTTTTGTTTGTTTGATTCCTGAGGTTATGAGATTTTTTGTAAAAGTTCCATTTTATTTTGGTGGTACTTCGTTATTGATTGTAGTGGTTGTTATTATAGAGTTTATTGGGCAAATTCAAAGTTTAATGATGTCTAGTCAATATGAAAGTTTATTAAAAAAGGTAAATTTGAAGAAAAAATAATTTTATTGGATGTTTATAAAATTTTAATAAAATAATAGGTTATTTATGAAAGTGCGTACTTCTATTAAGAAATTGTGTAGAAATTGTATAATTGTTAAAAGATATGGTGTGATTCGTGTGATATGTTTAAATAATCCTAGACATAAGCAAAGACAGGGATAGAGGAGTGAGTTGAAGAAAAAAAGGAAAGTATAAAATATTGGTATGTTATTTTGTATATGTTAACATTGTATGTATTATTTTTTTAAAAATTTTTATTTGATAATGAAGGAAGGGGTAAATTTTGATTCGTATAGCTGGAGTTAATATTCCTGATCATAAAAATGTTTTTATTGGGTTAACTATGATATATGGCATTGGAAGGTCTCGTTCTAGGAAATTGTGTGCTTCTGTAGGTATTGTTGAGCATACTAAGTTTCAAGCATTATCTAGTAAGCAAATGGATTTGTTACGAAATTTAGTTGGGGGTTTTGTTACTGAAGGGGATTTACGTAGACAAGTGACTTTAAATATTAAGCGGTTGATAGATTTAGGGGTTTATCGAGGGTTGCGTCATCGTAAAAATCTTCCAGTGCGTGGACAACGTACTAAAACAAATGCTCGTACTCGTAAAGGACCTCGTAAATTGATTGGTAAGTAAAAGAGAGAGTGAAGAATAAATTTTGATGTTTTAATTTTTATTAAAAGAGTTTATTATGGTTAAAATAAAATCTATGCGTAGTGTTTCTTCTCGTAAGAATATTAAAAGAAAAGTTTCAGATGGTATTGCTCATATTCATGCTTCGTTTAATAATACTATTATTACGGTGACTGATCTTCAAGGAAATACTTTGGGATGGGCTACTTCTGGTTATTCTGGATTTAAAGGTTCCAGAAAATCTACTCCATTTGCGGCACAAGTTGCAGTGGAGCGTTGTGTTGAATTGATTAAAGCATATGAAATTAAAAATTTGGAGGTTATGGTGAAGGGTCCAGGACCAGGAAGAGAATCTAGCATTCGTGCTTTGAATGCAGCTGGTTTTCGTATTTTGAATATTATCGATGTTACTCCTATTCCTCATAATGGTTGTCGTCCTCCTAAGAAGCGTAGAGTATAAGATAATGTTATGTGTTTTTTGTATTTTGTGAAAATCATAAATAATGTAATAAGAGATGAAAATTATGGCGAGATATTTGGGTCCTAAGTTGAAATTGAGTAGAAGAGAAGGAACGGATTTATTTTTGAAATCTGGAGTTCGTCCTATTGAGTCTAAATGTAAAATTGATCAGTTTCCGGGTAAATCTAAGATGTATCATAAGTTTCGTTTGTCCGATTATGGGTTGCAGCTTAGGGAAAAACAGAAAGTTCGTCGTATATATGGAATTTTGGAGAGACAGTTTAAAAAATATTATAAAAAAGCAAGTAGATCCAGGGGTAATACTGGGGAAAATCTTTTGCAATTATTAGAATGTCGTTTGGATAACCTTGTATATAGAATGGGTTTTGGTGTTACTCGTTCGGAATCTCGTCAGTTGGTTAATCATAAGGCTATTATGGTGAACAATAGTGTAGTTAATATTGCTTCTTATTCTGTTAAAATGAATGATTTTATTAGTGTTGCTGAAAAAGCGAAAAAACAATTGCGTATTTCTTCTTCTTTATCTTTATCGGAAAAAAGAGAAAAGTGTATGTGGATTGAAGTTGATTCTGTAAGTATGCGAGGTTTTTTGAAATATATTCCAAAACGTTCAGATTTTTTATTAGATATTGATGAAAATTTAATTGTGGAACTTTATTCAAAGTAGTTTTTATAAAAATTTATTATATTATATTAAAAATGATAGGTATTGCGCAATGTGTAGTTTTTTTACTAAATTTTTAAAACCTAGATTGGTGGATGTACAAAAGATTACTTCTTGTCGTTCTAAGGTGACTCTTGAACCTTTGGAACGTGGATTTGGTCATACATTAGGTAATGCATTACGTCGTATTTTGTTGTCTTCAATACCTGGATTTGCTGTAACAGAAGTTGAGATTGATGGTATATTACATGAGTATAGTACAAAACCTGGTGTACAAGAAGATATTCTAGATATTTTACTTAATTTAAAAGGATTAGCGATAAAAGTGCATAGTCAGTCAAAAAATCAAGCGACTTTGTTTTTAAATAAAAGTGGTGTAGGACCTGTTTTGGCGGAAGATATTATATGTGATGATGATATAGAAATTGTTAATTTACAGCATGTGTTATGTAATTTAACGGATGATAATGTGTCTATTAAAATGAATATTAAGATACAGAAAGGCCGCGGTTATGTTCCTGCCTCTTCTAAGTTTATGGATGGAACAAAAGATTTGGATCGTTCCATTAATTGTTTGTTGATAGATGCTTGTTATACTCCTATTACAAGGGTAATGTATACTGTTGAGGCTGCTCGTGTTGAGCAGAGAACAGATTTGGATAAATTAGTTATTGATATGGAGACCAATGGTACTATTGATCCAGAGGAAGCTATACGTTGTGCAGCTACTATTTTATCTGAGCAATTGGAAGCATTCATTGATTTGCGTCATGTTTATCAACCAGAGATTAAGGAAGAGAAACCAAAATTTGATCCTATTTTGTTGCGACCAGTTGATGATTTGGAATTAACTGTTCGTTCTGCTAATTGTTTGAAGGCTGAAAGCATTCATTACATTGGAGATCTTGTGCAAAAAACAGAGATTGAGTTATTAAAAACTCCTAATTTAGGAAAAAAATCTCTTACTGAAATCAAGGATGTTTTGGCTGCTAGAAAATTAACTTTGGGTACTCGTCTTGATGATTGGCCTCCGATAAATGTTGATAAAAAATAATTTTTATTTATGTTTTTATGTTTTTTGTGGGGTGTATTGATGGGATGTTTTTATCATAGTGCTGGTCGTAGAAAATTAAATAGAAAGGTTAGTCATTGTCGTTCTATGTTTAGGAATATGGTGGTTTCTTTGGTTTTTTATGAGTTTATTAAAACTACTTTGCCAAAAGCAAAGGAATTGCGTTGTATTGTGGAGCCATTGATTACTATTGCAAAAATTGATAGTGTTTCAAATCGTAGAAGAGTATTTTCATATATTCGTAATAATAAAATTGTGAACAAGATTTTTATTGATTTAGCTCCAAGGTTTTTTGATAAACCTGGAGGTTACTTGTGTATAGTGAAGTGTGGATTTCGTGTTGGAGATAAGGCTCCTGTAGCTTTTGTTAAATTTGTGGAAAGTGTGAACAAATTTGTGGTTAAATAAAAAAATTCCCCGACAAGGGAATCGGGGAAAATAAGAACAGCGAAATGGTTTATTGTATTTTTTATTAGAGATTAAGAAGAAATTACAAACTTCTTTTACATCATTCCTCCCATTCCCCCCATTCCACTACTTGCTGGGTTACTTGCACCACTTAAATCATTTTTATCTTCTTTAGGAAGATCTGTTATCATGCATTCAGTGGTAATCATAAGTCCAGCAATAGAAGCTGCGTATTGTAATGCTGAACGGGTTACTTTAGTAGGATCTAAAATACCCATTTCTATCATGTTACCATATTTTTCTGTTGCAGCGTTGTATCCTGTGCTTCCTTCGCTTTTTCTAACTTTGTTTGCTATTACTGATGGCTCTTCTCCAGCGTTTGCTACTATTTGACGTAGCGGAGCCTCCATTGCTCTGCGAGCTACTTTAATTCCAACGTTTTGGTCTTCATTGTCTCCTTTAAGATGCATAATACTATTTGCGACTCTAATAAGAGCTACTCCTCCACCGGCTACTACTCCTTCTTCTACAGCAGCTCTAGTAGAATGTAATGCATCTTCTACTCTGGCTTTTTTTTCTTTCATTTCGACTTCTGTGGCAGCTCCTACTTTGATAACAGCTACTCCTCCAGCTAATTTTGCTACACGTTCTTGCAATTTTTCTTTATCGTAATCTGAAGTAGCCTCTTCTCTTTGTTGGTTTATTTGTGCCACTCTGTTACTTATTGCTGTTTTGTTACCTACTCCGTCAATTATGGTAGTTGTATCTTTTGTTATTAATACTCTTTTTGCTTGCCCCATATCTTCTAGAGTAGATTTTTCTAAATCTAAACCGATTTCTTCTGAAATCACAGTACCTGCTGTGAGTATAGCTATATCTTGCATCATTGCTTTTCTTCTGTCACCAAATCCAGGTGCTTTAACAGCAGCAACTTTTACTACACCTCTCATGGTATTTACAACTAGTGTAGCTAGTGCTTCTCCTTCGACATCTTCTGCAATAATGAGTAATGGTTTACTAGATTTAGCCACTGCTTCTAATATTGGTAGCATTTCTCTAATGTTTGATATTTTTTTATCTGCTAACAATATAAACGGATTTTCAAGTTCTACTACTCCACTGTCTTGCTTATTTATGAAGTAAGGAGATAGGTATCCTCGATCAAATTGCATTCCTTCTACTACATCTAATTCATCTTGTAAACCAGATCCTTCTTCTACGGTTATAACTCCTTCTTTGCCAACTTTTTCCATCGCTTCTGCGATTAATTTTCCTACTGTTTCATCTGAATTTGCTGAAATTGTTCCAACTTGAGCAATTGCTTTGGAATCTGAACAAGGAACAGATAGTTTTTTGAGTTCTTCTACAGCACCAATGACTGCTTTATCTATTCCTCTTTTTAGATCCATGGGGTTCATTCCCGCAGCAACAGCTTTTAATCCTTCATTCACAATAGCTTGAGCCAATACTGTGGCTGTAGTAGTTCCATCTCCAGCAGTGTCATTTGCTTTTGAAGCAACTTCTTTGACCATTTGGGCTCCCATATTTTCAAATTTATCTTCTAGTTCTATTTCACGCGCTACGGATACTCCGTCTTTTGTAATCATAGGAGCTCCGAAAGATTTATCTAATACTACGTTTCTTCCTTTTGGTCCTAGTGTTACTTTTACTGCGTCGGCTAGAACATTTACGCCGCGTAGCATTTTAACGCGGCTGTCGCTACCGAATTTTACGTCTTTAGCTGTCATTTCAATTTTCCTATTAAAATTAGTTAGTTCAAATAATTATATGATGACTATTCTTCTATGATAGCAAGGATATCGCTTTCAGACATAATAAGTACTTCCTCGTTATCAATTTTTTCTGTTTTTACACCATATCCGTCATTAAAAATTATGGTATCACCAATTTTAACATCTAGTGGTTTTGTTTCTCCATTATCTAGGATACGACCACAACCAACTGCTAATACTTTTCCTCTAGTTGATTTTCCTGCTGCAGAACCGGTAAGTACTATACCACCCGCAGATTTTGTTTCTATTTCTTTTCTTTTTATAATTACGCGATCATGTAACGGACGAATTTTCATAAATTACTCCTAAATTTATAAATTTTGTATTAGGTTACTGAATACTATTTGTTATTTTATATTCATATTTTTTGTTTATTATACCGTAATAAAAATTTATTTTTTTAGTTTTTATAAAATTTTTTTTTATGTTAAATACAACATATTTTATGGAATAGTTCTTAATAAAATTTTGCATAATTTACTGTTGTATAAAATTATTTTATATTTTAAAGTATATTTAAATTTCATAGAATTTATTTTTATACTTTATATTTCAAAGAACTTTTATATATAGATATTGAGTGGTGATAATATTAAAGTTCAACATAATTAGCACCAATCTAATGAATGGGGGCATTCATAAAGGTTTCAAGGGGTGGGTGATTTTTTTTGTTAAATAAAATTCGTAGAAATTAAATATTTTTTAATTATGTCTAATTGTATTACGATTTTTCGGTATATAGTGTGTTGTGAGCAGAATTATATTTGATTGTTGTTTTTGGTGTATGTGGTTATAATTTGTTGATTAAATTGTGAAAGAATTTGTGTGTTTTTCATATTGTGGTATTTTGTTAGAATAGTTGTTTTATGTTGTATATATTGATTATGTGAAGTATTTATGTATATGATGAAGAAATTTATTACGTTTATATAGTTTTGTATTTATTGTTATTTTATATGAGTGTTTGTTTAATTTTGTTGTTTCAGATCTTGTGTTATTATGTTTGTTTTATTTTTGTTTGTTTTGTTTATTCTATATGTTGTATTATTTTTTGCATTTTTTTAATGAGAGTTTTTAATTTTTTGGATTTTTTTATTATGTAGATGTGGAATATTTTAGAGGTTATTTTGTGTATTTCTTGTGTACATTTTTGTAAAATTGGATTTAGTTGATAATTCATAGTATGTGTTTTTAGTATCATATTATGTATTTTTTGAATATGTGTTTCTAAATGATTGAGTTCTTTGGTAATGTTTATTTTTTGTAGAAAAATAATTTTTTCTTGTTCTAATTTTTCATTGTTTATATGTTGGTTTTTTATTTTTATTTGATTCAAGAGAATTTTTTTTTGTGTTATTAATAAGTTTGGTAATGTTTTGTTTATTTTTGTTATTTCTTTTGCTATGTTATATAAGTGTTTTTGAATTTTTTTTTTTAATTTGTTGCCTTGTTTTTTTTTATTTTGTATAAATTTGTTGAATGTTTTGTTAAATGAAATTAATAGTATGTTGTATATAGTGTTGATGTTTTTTTCTTTTTTTTGTGTTATGATTCCTGGCCATTGTAAAAATTTTAGTATGTCAATAGTGCCTTCTGGATTGTGTTTTTTTATCCATTGTATGAAATATGTTAGTTTTTTTGCTAATTTTTTGTTTAAAATGAGCTTTTCGTTTTTTTTGTTATCATAGTAATTAATTAGAAATAAATTGCATTCTATTTTTCCTCTGAATATTTTTGAGTATATTGTTTTTTGGATTTTTTGTTTAAGATTGTAGAATGTTTTAGGTAGTTGTATATGTATTGTTAAGAAATTTTGTTTGGTTGATTTTATTTCCCATAAGATTTTGCCCCATGTTTTTTCAATTTTGTATTGGGCATATGCAGTTACACTATAAATCACAGTATTTTTTCCTCAAGTATATGTATATTGTATATGTGTGTTGTTTATTTCATATTTTTTGGAAGAATATTGTTGTAGGGATGTTTGGTATAGATTGAATATTTTTTGTAATTTTCTATAGGATTTTTTGATGTTTTCTTATAATTATACATATATTATGATATGTGAAGAAATGATTATTTTAGTGTTTTTTTGAGTCTATTTGTGTGTTTGGAATGTTTTATATTGATTTGTTGGTGTTTCTGTTATAGTTAATTGTATAGTTTTATTGTAGTATTTTTATTGGAAAAATTTTATTTTGGTGGTGTAGAATAATTTATTTTAGTGATTTTTGCATTATTTTTATATGATAGAAATATGCTTATATTTATTTTCGTGTTGTTGTGATGTCATAAATTATTATACTTGATAAGTAATGGGTTATTATATTGGTTAATAAAAATTTTGTTTTTATGTGGTTTAATTGTATATATGTTTTTGTGTTTTTGGTTTATTGTTATTTTGGTATTATTTGTGGGATTTAGATATTTTTATATGCAAATAAAGTGGTTTGAGAAATGTTATTTATGTGGATATTGAATAGAATTTGTGGATAACATTGTTTAGTATGATGATATTCGTAATATGAAGGTGTCATTTTGAGAGTTTTTTGATGTATTATAAGAAATTTTCATACAATAAAATTAGTTTGTGTTTTTTGTATAGATTTTAATATTCTCTTAGAGATTATTAATATATTGATAAGTTTTTATATATTTTTCATGTGAAATTAATGTGTCAGTTATTTTTGCAAGTGTTAGCATATTGTGTAAAGTGGTATTATGTTTTTTAGATTTTGTGTTTTTTGATTTTTGTCATTAGGTATTATTGTATTAATTTTTGTTATTGTTGTGGTATGAGTTTTTTGTGTGATGCAATATAGATTAATTTGAGATTTTTGTTATTTGTATAATGTTGAGAGTATTTGGAAATTGTGAAAATATTTTATATGGATTTTTATTTATATTGGTTATTTTAGTAATGTGATGTTTAATTTTGATGTTTTTTGAAATTTTTATTTTTGGAATTTTTTCGTTTTTATATATTTTTTGTATTTAGTATATTTTGTATGATTTGTATACATTATTAATTTGTAAGTATTGTAATAATTGTTGGCAGTTATTGAAATTATATTTGGTATTATGGTGTTTTCTGTAAGAATTGTATTATTTTATGTTTGATGATGTTTATATTGGGTGGTTGTATAAGTAGTATATGTTTTGTGATGAAGTTTGTTGATTGTTGTGGTGGTATTTTTTTTGAGTTTTTTGTGAAAAATATGTTTGTGAATTTTGTAATATAAATTTTGGTAAAATTGTATGGTGTGTGGTTGTGTGTAATTTATGATATCTGTATATATCATAGATGCAAAATTTTTGTTTTATATAGAGTAATTATCATGTATTACGATTGTTGTATTAAATAATGATTTTTATGTTGTTTTAAATTTTTATATTATGTGATTATGCATTGCAAGTATTATTATATATATATATTTATTTTTATATTTTAATGTTTTTGTGTTTATGTAATATATATTTATTATGTGTTGTGGTAAATTTTATTAAGTAGTTTTTATATAGTGGTATTGTTGTGATTTTGTGTGTATGTGTTTTAGTATTTATTTTGGTGTTTTCTATATATAGAGAAGTTTATAATAACTTGACAAATGGTATTTTTTCGGATATTTTGTTTCATATTGGATGTATAATGTTGAATATAGCGCTGGATTCTTGGTTTTTTTGAAATTGACACTTTGGAATTGTAATATGGTCACAATTAATCAATTAGTTCGTAATCCACGTATAGTAAAGGTTTCTAAAAGTAATGTTCCTGCTTTGGTTGGTTGCCCGCAAAAAAGGGGTGTTTGTATTCGTGTGTATACTATTACTCCTAAGAAACCTAATTCTGCTTTACGTAAAGTTTGTCGAGTGCGTTTAACAAATGGCTTTGAGGTTACCGCGTATATTGGTGGTGAGGGTCATAATTTGCAAGAGCATTCTGTTATTTTAATTCGAGGAGGTCGTGTGAAAGATCTTCCTGGTGTTCGTTATCATGTGGTGCGTGGTGCCCTGGATTGCGCTGGAGTAAATAATAGAAAAAAAAGTCGTTCAAAATATGGAACCAAAAAATCTAAAATTTAGTTTTAGAAAAAAGTTTTTTGTATTCTTCAATATATATTATGCGTAGAAATATTTTTATTATTTTGGGGATTTTATGCCAAGAAAGCGTTTTGTTAGTATACGTAAAATTTTGTATGATACAAAATTTGGATCTGATTTATTGGCAAAATTTATTAATATTTTAATGGTAGATGGAAAAAAATCTGTAGCAGAATCTATTGTGTATGCGTTGTTAGCAGGTTTATCTAAAAATTTGTCTGGATGCAATGTTTTAAAGGTTTTTGAGGATGTTATAGAGAAAGTTGCTCCGGTTGTTGAGGTGAGATCTAGGAGAGTGGGTGGATCCACTTATCAGGTACCTGTAGAAGTACGTTCTTTTAGAAGAAAAGCTTTGGCTATGCGTTGGATAATTATTGCTGCTAGAAATAGAAAAAATTCTTCTATGTCTGATCGTTTAGTTTATGAATTTCTTGATGCAATAGAAAATAAAGGCTTAGCAATTAAAAAAAAAGAAGAGATGCATCGTTTGGCAGATGCAAATAAAGCTTTTGCTCATTATCGTTGGTAAATAGTGTATGTTAATATTTATTACAACAAAAATTTTTACTTGATATTATTTGTGTTTTATAATTGCAAAGTCTTAATAAGATGCAATATGTTATTATGTATGAAAATTTATTTTAGGGTTTTTTATGGTTCGTATAACTCCAATTTTTAGGTATCGTAATATTGGTATTAGTGCGCATATTGATGCTGGTAAAACCACTATGACGGAAAGGATTTTGTTTTATACTGGTGTCAATCATAAAATTGGGGAAGTGCATCATGGTTCTGCAACTATGGATTGGATGGTACAGGAGCAGGAACGTGGTATTACGATTACTTCTGCTGCAACTACATGTTTTTGGAATGGTATGGATAAACAATTTGATGCGCATCGTATTAATATTATTGATACTCCAGGGCATGTAGATTTTACTATTGAAGTTGAGCGTTCCATGCGTGTTTTAGATGGTGTTATTATGATATATTGTGCTGTAGGAGGTGTGCAGCCTCAATCTGAAACTGTTTGGAGACAGGCTAATAAATATTGTATACCCCGTATTGCTTTTATTAATAAAATGGATAGAGTTGGTGCAGACTATTTTCGTGTAGTACGACAATTAAAAAAGAAATTATTTGCTAACCCGGTTCCTATTCAATTGGCTATTGGTTCTGAAGAGAGTTTTGTTGGTGTTATTGATTTGGTTTCTATGCGTGCTATATATTGGGAAGAAGATCAAGGTATGACATTTTTTTATAAAGATATTCCTAGTGATTTGTTGGAATTGTCCAATTTTTGGAGGAAATTTTTGGTGGAAGCGTCCGTGGAATCTTCTGAGGAGTTAATGAGTAAATATCTTGATGGAGAAGTATTGACGGAAGAGGAAATTAAATTTGGGTTAAGAAAGAGAGTATTGAATAATGAAGTAGTATTGGTAACTTGTGGATCGGCTTTTAGAAATAAGGGAGTACAAAGTGTTTTGGACGCTGTAATTGAGTATTTACCATCTCCAAATGATGTTCTAGTAAAAAAAAATATTTTGCAACAATATAAAATTGGTGATGATCAACCTTTTGCATCTTTAGTATTTAAGATTTCTACGGATCCATTTGTAGGTAATTTAGCTTTTTTTAGAGTGTATTCTGGTGTTATAAAATCTGGTAGTATGGTGTTAAATTCTGTTACAGGAAAATGTGAAAGGATTGGTCGTATTGTTCAAATGCATGCTAATAAAAGAGATGAGATTAAATTTGTTTGTGCTGGAGATATTGCTGCAGCAATTGGTTTGAAAGATGTGAATACTGGAGATACATTATGTGATCCTGCACACTCAATTGTTTTGGAGCGTATAGAATTTCCAGAACCGGTTATTTCAGTCTCTCTGGAAGCAAAAACTAAGGCTGATCGTGAAAAAATGGGAGTTGCTTTGGGTAGGTTATCTAGGGAAGATCCATCTTTTCGCATATCTGTTGATCAGGAAACTGGGCAGACTATTATTTCTGGTATGGGAGAACTACATTTGGATATTATTGTTGATCGTATGCGTCGTGAATTTAATGTTCATGCGAGTACTGGCATACCTAGTGTTTCTTATCGCGAAACAATTAGAAATTCTGTAGAACAGGAAGGGAAATTTATTCGTCAATCTGGAGGTCGAGGTCAATATGGTCATATTTGGTTGCGTATTGAACCAATATGTTCCAATAATTTTAATAAGACATATGAATTTTTGAATAAAATTGTTGGAGGAGTAGTTCCTAAGGAATATATTCCAGCTATAGATAAGGGAATACAAGAACAAATGCAAAATGGTGTATTAGCTGGTTATCCTATAGTGAATGTTCGCGTTGTGGTTTTTGATGGTTCTTATCATGAAGTAGATTCTTCGGAATTGGCATTTAAGATTGCTGCTTCTATAGCATTTAGAGAAGGTTTTATGAAAGCAAGTCCTGTTTTATTAGAACCTATTATGCAAGTATCTGTGGATACTCCTAATGAGTATATGGGAGAGGTTATTGGGGATTTGAGTCGTCGTAGAGGAATAGTGACTAGTATGCAAAATATATTGCAAAATTCTGGTAATGTTATTCATGCAAAGGTACCTTTATCTGAAATGTTTGGTTATGCTACTGATTTAAGATCAAAGACGCAGGGTAGAGCTTTTTATTCTATGGAATTTTTAAAATATGAGATAACTCCCGAAAATGTTTCTAGGAATATTATTGAATCTAGAAATATTAAATAAATATTTTACAATTAACGTTATAAGGAAAATATAGTCGTGTCTAAAGAAAAATTTAAACGTACAAAGCCGCATGTTAATGTTGGTACTATTGGGCATGTTGATCATGGCAAAACTACTTTAACAGCGGCAATGAGTAGTGTTTTATCAAAGATTTATGGCGGAAATGTTTGTACATTTGAGCAAATTGATAATGCTCCGGAGGAAAAAGCTAGGGGTATTACTATTAATACATCTCATGTAGAATATGATACTTCTCTTCGACATTATGCTCATGTTGATTGTCCTGGTCATGCTGATTATATAAAAAATATGATTACTGGTGCTGCGCAGATGGATGGAGCTATTTTAGTTGTTGCTGCAACTGATGGTGCTATGCCGCAGACTAGAGAACATATTTTATTAGCTAGGCAGGTTGGTGTACCCTATATTGTGGTATTTATGAATAAATGTGACATGGTAGAAGATGATGAATTATTGGATTTAGTTGAAATGGAAGTGCGAGAATTGCTGACAAGGTATGATTTTCCTGGAGAAGTAACACCAGTGATTCGTGGTTCTGCGTTACGAGCGTTAGCAGGGGATAAGATTTGGGTTGATAAGATTATAGATTTGTCTGCAACTTTAGATAATTATATTAAAGAGCCTAAGAGAATTATTGATAAGCCTTTTTTGCTACCTATTGAAGATGTATTTTCTATTTCTGGAAGAGGTACAGTAGTAACTGGTCGTATAGAGCGTGGTGTTATAAAAGTTGGAGAAGAAGTTGAGGTAGTTGGTATTAGGGATACTATCAAAACTATTTGTACTGGTGTAGAGATGTTTCGTAAGTTATTAGATGAGGGACGTGCTGGAGAAAATGTTGGTATTTTGTTGCGAGGAATTAAACGAGATGATGTAGAACGTGGGCAAGTTTTAGCCAAGCCTGGTTCTATTAAGCCACATATTTCTTTTGAATCTGAAGTGTATATTTTGACTAAGGAGGAAGGTGGTCGTCATACTCCATTTTTTAATGGTTATCGACCGCAATTTTATTTTAGAACTACAGATGTTACTGGGAATATTGATTTACCTAAATCTATCGAGATGGTTATGCCTGGAGATAGTGTTAAAATGTTTGTGAAGTTAATTTCTCCAATTGCCATGGATGATGGTTTGCGTTTTGCGATTCGTGAAGGTGGTCATACTGTTGGAGCAGGTGTGGTGTCGAGAGTTGTATCATAAGTGTTATATTTTAATGAAATGTTGTATATATTATTATTTTGTTTGTGAGTGTTTAGGGCATCTTGTGGTGCCCTTTATAAATTGGATAAGATTAAAGTGTTTTATATAGATATTTTTGTAGTTTTTTATTTCTTTTGTTGGTATGATATTTTATATGTTAATGGTAGATGTTGTTGATTGTTATTGGTGTTTGTATATATGTGTGCAAAATGGGATTCTATTTATGCAGATGAATAAAGATCTATTAAAAGGAAGTTTTTTTTTTGGTATGTTGAGATGGTTTTTTGTTTGTTTATTTGTTATTTTGATATTTTTTATTGGATATTTGTGTTGTAATGTTAATTTTATTTTAGGATGTATTTTTTTTATGTTTGTGTTTTGTTTTTTTGGTACAGTTTTGTTAGGTACTGCTAGGAGAGAATTTTTAATGTTTTTTATGCGTTCTATTTATTTTGAAATATATAAGATTATTTGGCCAGAAACGAAAGAAGTATTGAAAATGACTTTGGTGATTATGATTACTACTATTTTAGTATCTTTAATTTTGTTTGGATTAGATGCTTGTTTAGTGCGTTTGGTATCTTTTATTGTTGGTTTTAGATTTTGAGATAATATTGTTATATGTCTAATATGCAAAAAAAGTGTTGGTATGTTATACAAGTATTTTCCGGTTTTGAGAATCGTGTTGTAGAATCTTTACGAGAGCGAATCAAATTATATAAATTGGAAAGTATGTTTGGGGATATAATAGTTCCTACGGAGTCTGTTGTTGAAATGAAATTTGGTCAGCGTAAAAAAAGTGAGAGGAAGTTTTTTCCTGGATATGTTTTGGTGCAAATGATTGTTAATGATGTTACTTGGTATTTGATTCGCGGTGTGCCTAAAATTATGGGTTTTGTCGGGGGTACTTCTGAGCATCCTACACCAATTACTGAAAAGGAAATGAATGTTATTATTGAGAGGTTACAAAGCGCTGGTGATAAACCTAGACCTAAAAGATTATTTGAACCAGGAGAATTAATTAGAGTTAATGATGGACCATTTTCAGATTTTCATGGTACTGTGGAAGAGGTAGATTATGATAAAAATCGTTTGAAAGTTTCTGTTTTGATATTTGGTCGCGCGACTCCTGTGGAATTAGATTTTGAGCAAGTGGAAAAGGGATGATATTTGATATCTTTTGTATTATTGTATTGTTTTGTAAGAAATTTTTATGTGTTTATATATAATTTGTGTATATTTTGTAATATTTTGTGGTGTTTTATGTTTATTTTTTGTATTATAGATAAGTGGTATTACTAAGGTAAATATTTTTATGAAAAAAATACAATCTTATATAAGATTACAGATTCTATCTGGTATGGCTAATCCTAGTCCTCCTGTTGGACCGGCTTTGGGACAGAGGGGTGTGAATATTATGGAGTTTTGTAAAGTTTTTAATGCTAAAACAATGAATTTTGAAAAGGGGTTACCTATTCCTGTTGTTATTACTGTGTATGTTGATCGTTCTTTTACTTTTATTTTAAAAACTCCTCCTGCATCTGTATTATTAAAAAAAGCTGCAGGTATTAAGCATGGTTCTTGTGATAAAAATAAAAATAGAGCTGGCATAGTAACTATGCAGCAGATTCTAGAAATTGCTAAAATGAAAATGAATGATATGACAGGTTCTGATATATACGCTATGTCTCGATCTATTCAAGGCACTGCTTTTTCTATGGGTATTACAGTGGAGTCAAGTAAAAAGTATGGTAAAAATTATGAAAAAAAGAATGCGAATGATTTATAATGATATTCGTTGTAATCATGCGTATGATGTTTTTGATGCTATATATTTGTTAAAAAAGTATTGTGTTTCTAAATTTGTTGAGAGTGTTGATGTTGCTATTAATTTAAATATTGATACTAAAAAACCTGAGCAAAATATTTTAGGGTATTCTATATTACCTAATGGAATTGGGAGAAATATTTGTGTTGCTGTATTTGCGGATAAAGAGGATGTTGTATTGGCAAAATCTTTTGGAGCGGATTATGTTGGTATGGAGGATTTATTGGAGAAAATAGAAAAAAAAAAAATTATTTTTGATATTTTAATTTGTTCTCCGAGTACTTTGTATATGGTAAATAAAGTAAAACATGTTCTAGGTCCTAGAAATTTGTTACCAAATGAAAAAGTTGGTACAATTTCTTCGGATGTTGGAAAATCTGTGCAATGTGCTAAGTCTGGGAAAGTAATTTACAGGAATGATAGAAATGGTATCATTCATACTACTATTGGTAAGATATGTTTTGATGTTAATCAAATCAAGGAAAATTTGGATTGTTTAGTAAATTCGTTGAAAAAATTTCGATCTTCTTATGTTCGTCGTCGTGGTATATTTATAAAAAAAATATCTTTATCCACTACTATGGGTGGTGGTATTTGTATAGATAAAAATACTTTAAAATTTTAAATTTATAATAAGTAGAATGTGTTTATTTTATATTTGCAATAAATAACACTAGTTTTGTGTTTTTTTGTTTTTTGATATAAAATAATTTTAGAGTATTCAGAATATGATGTGTGTATTTTTATTATATGATATTAGTATTTTGTATATTGTGTAAATTTTTAAATGTAAAATATAGTGCTTTTAGACAATATTAAATAAGATAAATATTAAATTTTTTATATATTTTGGGTTTTATCATGTGTAATGCTAGAAAGAAAAAAGAATCATTAATTTCTGAAGTAAAAGATATGGTTTGTCGGGCATTGTCTGTAGTTATTGTTAATTTTAGTGGTGTTACGGCATGTAATATGAATAAGTTACGAAAAATGAGTAGAGATGTTGGTGTATATATTCGAGTGATAAGAAATACTTTTATAAAACGTATTTTTGAGGATACTCAATTTGATTGTTTAAAAGATGAAATTGTTGGTTCTACTTTAGTAGGGTTGTCTTTTAATTCTCCTAATGAGGCGGCGCGTTTGTTTTTAGAATATAGCGAAGAAGATACAAATTTTAAAATTGTATCTGCGTCTTTTGAGGGAAGAGTATTTTCTCCTGCGAGAATTCGTTTATTAGCATATTTACCAACGTATGAGAAGGGAATACTTGTTTGTGTACTGACATTAAAAGAGGTTGTTTTGGGAAAAATAATTCGTGTTCTTTTAGTTTTATGTGATAAAAAAAAGTTTGTTAATGGTATGTGAATGTTTTTATGAAATAGTATTCTGTCATATGAAATATTTAGTTTTATCATAAGGATTAATTAATTTGAGAATATTTATATGTTAATAACAAAAGAACAAATTATAAATGCAATTAGTGATATGTCTGTTATGGATGTTATGGAATTAGTATCTATGATAGAGAAGAAATTTGGTGTTTCTTCGTCTTCAGCTATGTTTTCTACTATTTCTTCTCCTGTAAAAAAAGATGTTGTAGAAGAGAAGACTGAGTTTGATGTTATGTTAAAGGATATTGGTGCTAATAAAGTTTCTGTAATTAAGATTGTTCGTAATATTATTGGTGTTGGATTAAAGGAAGCGAAAGATTTAGTTGAGTCCTGTCCTGTAGTTATTAAAAAGAGTGCTAACAAAGATTATGCTGATGATTTAAAAAAAATGTTAGAAGAAGTTGGTGCATCTGTAGATTTAGTATAGTATATTCTTTTTATATGTATTATATCAAATTTGGCATTTTGCGTTTTTTGGTATTTGGTATTGTATATTGTATTATTTATGTGTATCAGGTTATTACATTTATTTTTAATCTATAATTTTATATTGTTTTATGAGAGTACTTTAATTTGAATATGCATTGATGATGTGATATTAGTGATTTTAGAAACATTTTTATTATGTTGATTATTTAATAAAGAGCTTTATTATGATTGCTTTGTATACAGAAAGAAAACGTATTCGAAAAGATTTTGGGAAGAGACCTAATATATTGGATATTCCTTGTCTGCTTTCTGTGCAACTAAATTCATTTAAACGATTTATTCAAAAAGATGAAAATGGTATATGTGGCTTAGAATCTGTATTTTTTTCTGTATTTCCAATAAAAAGTTATAATGGAATTTGTGAATTGCAATATATTGATTATTGTTTAGGAGAGCCTGTGTTTGATACTCGAGAGTGTCAAAATAGAGGAATGACTTATTCTGCATCTCTTCGCGTTAAATTACGTCTTATTGTATATGAGAAAGAATCTTTAGAGCGTGTTGTTAAAAATATTAGAGAACAAGAAGTTTATATGGGAGAAATTCCCGTGATGACTAAAAATGGAACTTTTATTGTTAATGGAATTGAAAGAGTTGTAGTTTCTCAGTTACATCGTAGTCCAGGGGTATTTTTTGACAGTGATAAAGGAAAAACACATTCTTCTGGGAAAATTTTATATAATGCACGTATTATCCCGTATCGTGGTTCTTGGTTAGATTTTGAATTTGATCAGAAAGATAATTTATATGCTCGTATAGATCGCCGAAGAAAGTTTCCTGTTACTGTGATTTTACGTGCGTTGAATTATAGTACTAGTCAGATTTTGAGTATGTTTTTTGATAAGGTAGTGTACGAAATTTGTGATAATGTTTGGAAGATGCACGTAGTAGTTGATCGTTTTTTGGGAGAAGTTGCATTATTTGATATTCGAAGCGATGGTGTTGTGTATGTAGAAAAGGGATGTCGTGTTACTTCTAGGCATATTGAAAGATTGAAGAATGATAATGTCTTATTAATTGAAGTTCCTGTGGAATATGTTATTGGAAAAACATTAATTAAAGATTATTATAATCAAGATACAGAAGAGATGATTGCTTCTGCTAATACGAAATTGTCTTTGGAAATTTTGGAAAAAATAAAATTAGCAAAGTATAAAATCATTGAGACAATATTTACAAATGAATCGGATCATGGTTCGTATATTTCCGATACTTTGCGTGTTGATTCTACGAAAGATAGATGGAGTGCATTAACAGAAATTTATCGGGTAATTCGTCCTGGTGAGCCACCAACACATGAAGCTGCGGAAAGTTTGTTTAAAAAGTTATTTTTCTCAGAAGATCGGTATGATTTGTCTGTAGTAGGTCGTATGAAATGTAATAGTGCTTTGTTATGTGCAAATAACACTGATGTTTCTGTATTAACTAAAGAAGATATTGTGAATGTTATTAAAAAGCTTATTGCTATTAGAAATGGTAAGGATGACATTGATGATATAGATCATTTGGGAAATCGTAGAATTCGTTCTGTTGGAGAGATGGTAGAAAATCAATTTCGTTTGGGATTATCGCGTTTAGAAAGATCAGTAAAAGAACGTCTTTCTTTGGGGGATATAGGTAATTTAGTTCCCCAGGATATGATTAACGCGAAATTAATTTCTGCTATTTTAAAAGAGTTTTTTAGTTCTAGTCAATTGTCACAATTTATGGATCAAAATAATCCTTTATCTGAAATTACGCATAAACGTCGTATTTCTGCTTTGGGTCCTGGTGGGTTAACACGAGAAAGGGCGGGGTTTGAGGTTAGAGATGTGCATCCTACACATTATGGCCGTGTTTGCCCAATTGAGACACCAGAGGGTCCAAATATTGGGTTGATTAATTCTTTGTCTGTGTATGCCAGAACCAATAGATATGGGTTTTTGGAAACTCCGTATAGATTAGTACTGAATGGTTTAGTAACTAAAGAAATTCATTATTTATCAGCACATGAAGAATCTAATTTTGTTATTGCTCAGGCTAATACTAATCTTGATAAGGATGGACATTTTGTGGAGAATTTAATAATTTGTAGAAAAAAAGGAGAAGCGAGTTTATTTCATTATAATCAAGTGAATTATATGGATGTTTCTGCGCAACAAGTAGTTTCGGTAGGTGCTTCTTTGATTCCTTTTTTAGAACATGATGATGCGAATCGTGCTCTTATGGGGGCTAATATGCAAAGACAGGCAATTCCTACTTTATATTCTGAAAAACCTTTAGTTGGTACGGGTATGGAACGAATTGTTGCTATTGATTCTGGTGTTGTTGTGATTGCCAAAAGAGGTGGTGTAGTACAATATGTAGATTCATCGCGTATTGTCATTAATGTTAATGAAGATGAAGATTTTGTAGGGGATGTTGGAATTGATGTGTATAATTTAACTAAATATGTTCGTTCTAATCAGAATACTTGTATTAATCAAAAGCCTTGTGTGTTTGTAGGAGAACATGTAATACGAGGAGATGTTTTAGCTGATGGTTCAGCAACAGATTTAGGTGAATTAGCTTTAGGGCAAAATATGCGTGTCGCATTTATGCCATGGAATGGATATAATTTTGAGGATTCTATTTTAATTTCTGAGCGTGTTGTACAAAATGATAGATTTACTACCATACATATTCAGGAATTAATGTGTATTGCTCGTGATACAAAGTTGGGTTCCGAGGAGATTACACCTGATATACCAAATGTTGGAGAATCGGCGCTTTCTAAGCTTGATGAATCTGGAATTGTTTATATTGGCGCAGAGGTTACTGGAGGAGATATTTTGGTTGGAAAGGTTACCCCTAAGGGAGAAACGCAATTAACTCCTGAAGAAAAGTTGTTAAGAGCTATTTTTGGAGAAAAAGCTTCTGATGTTAAAGATTCTTCTTTACGTGTTCCTAATGGTGTTTTTGGTACTGTTATCGATGTACAGATTTTTACTAGAGACGGAATGAAAAAAGATAAAAGATCTTGTGAAATTGAAGAAATGAATTTTTTCAGAGAAAAGGAAGAGTTATCTGAGGAATTAAAGATTTTTGAATTTGCTATACTTAAAAAGATTTATGCGCTTTTGTTAAGCGATGGGTTTGAAAAAGAAAAATTAAATAATTTGTCTTATGTAAAATGTTTAAATTTTAGATTGTCGGATAGCAATAGAGCAATGCATTTTCAAAGATTGATGGAAAAGTATAAAAATCTTTTTGATCAATATGAAAAAAAGATAGATCTTAAGCATAAAAAAATTACTCAGGGAGATGATTTGGCTCCTGGTATTTTGAAAATTGTTAAGGTATATTTAGCGGTGAAGAGAAAAATACAACCTGGGGATAAAATGGCAGGAAGACATGGGAATAAAGGAGTGGTTTCTAAGATTAATCCTGTTGAGGATATGCCGTATGATGAACATGGTATTCCTGTAGATGTAGTATTAAATCCTTTAGGTGTTCCTTCAAGAATGAATATTGGTCAAATTTTAGAAATTCATTTAGGGATGGCTTCTAAAGGTATTGGTGATAAGATTAATAAGTTATTAAAACAGCATAATACAACGCAGAAATTGAGAAAGTTTATTCAAAAAGCTTATGATTTGGGTAAAGATGTTTGTAAAAAAGTTGATTTGAATATTTTATCTGATCAAGAATTTTTACAATTAGCAAATAATTTGCAAGATGGTATTCCTATTGCTACCCCTGTGTTTGATGGAGCAACAGAAGAGGAAATAAAAGAATTATTAAAGTTAGCTGGTTTACCTGTTTCTGGGCAGATCACTTTATTTGATGGATGTACTGGAGAATCTTTTGAAAGAAAAGTGACTGTAGGTTATATGTATATGCTAAAGTTGAATCATTTAGTTGATGATAAGATGCATGCTAGATCTACAGGTTCGTATAGTTTAGTAACTCAGCAACCTCTGGGAGGGAAAGCTCAGTTTGGTGGGCAGCGTTTTGGTGAAATGGAGGTATGGGCTTTGGAGGCGTATGGTGCAGCATATGCTTTGCAAGAAATGTTAACTATTAAGTCTGATGATGTTCATGGTAGAACTAAGATGTATAAGAATATTGTTGATGGTAATTATGTTATGGAACCTGGTATGCCGGAATCTTTTAATGTGTTATTAAAAGAGATTCGTTCTTTGGGAATTAATATTGAATTAGAGGAAGATTTATAAGTGAAAGTGAATGTATTGGTTTGTGTATAGAGTTCATTCCCAGGTATTATTTGTAAATATTTTAGATGGGAGTTAATTTGTGAAAAATTTGTTTAATTTTTTAAAAAAACAATCTAATAAGATTGAAGATTTTGATGCAATAAAAATTTTGTTAGCTTCTCCAGATATGATCCGTTCGTGGTCGTTTGGTGAAGTAAAAAAGCCAGAAACGATTAATTATAGAACATTTAAGCCAGAACGAGATGGTTTGTTTTGCGCGAGAATTTTTGGTCCGGTGAAAGATTATGAGTGTTTATGTGGTAAGTATAAGAGATTAAAACATCGTGGTGTTGTTTGCGAAAAGTGTGGAGTTGAGGTTACGCATTCTAAGGTTCGCAGGGAAAGAATGGGTCATATAGAATTAGCTTCTCCAACAGCTCATATTTGGTTTTTAAAGTCTTTGCCTTCTCGAATAGGTTTATTATTAGATATGCCTTTGCGTGATATTGAAAGAGTGTTGTATTTTGAATCTTATGTTGTTGTAGATGGTGGAATGACTGATTTGGAATGTTGTCAGGTTTTAACAGAGGAGCAATATTTGGAGTCTTTAGAAAAGTTTGGAGATGAGTTTGATGCTAAAATGGGAGCAGAAGCTATTCAATTTCTTTTAAGAAAGATAGATTTAAAGCAAGAATGTTGTCGTTTACACAAAGAATTGCAAGAAGTTAATTCCGAAAGCAAAAGAAAAAAATTGACTAAAAGAATTAAGTTATTAGAATCTTTTATTCAATCTAAAAATGATCCTAAATGGATGATTTTGACTGTTTTGCCTGTTTTGCCTCCTGATCTTCGTCCATTAGTGCCATTAGATGGTGGTCGTTTTGCTACATCGGATCTTAATGATTTATATCGCAGGGTCATTAATCGTAATAATCGTTTAAAACGTTTACTGGATTTATCTGCTCCAGATATTATAATACGTAATGAAAAGAGAATGCTGCAAGAAGCAGTAGATGCATTATTAGATAATGGCAGAAGAGGTAGGGTGATTACTGGGTCTGGAAAAAGACCATTAAAGTCTTTGGCGGATATGATTAAGGGGAAACAAGGGCGTTTTAGGCAAAATTTATTAGGAAAACGTGTTGATTATTCTGGTCGTTCTGTTATTACTGTTGGTCCATATTTGCGTTTGCATCAATGTGGTCTTCCAAAAAAGATGGGATTGGAACTTTTTAAACCTTTTATTTATGGTAAGTTGGAGTCTTATGGTTTTGCTACTACAATTAAATCTGCGAAAAAGATGGTAGAAAATGAAGAGTCTGTAGTATGGGATATGTTGGAGGAGGTTATTAAAAAACATCCTATTTTGTTAAATAGAGCTCCTACGTTACATCGATTAGGTATACAAGCTTTTGAACCTGTGTTAATTGAAGGAAAAGCAATTCAATTGCATCCTTTAGTTTGTGCTGCGTATAATGCAGATTTTGATGGAGATCAGATGGCTGTTCATATTCCATTGACATTGGAGGCACAATTAGAAGCAAGAAAATTAATGATGTCTGTGAATAATATTTTATCTCCAGCAAATGGTGATCCTATTATTGCTCCTTCGCAGGATATGGTACTTGGTTTATATTATATGACCAGGGATCGTGTTGGTAGTAAAGGGGAGGGTATGGTACTAAGAAGCACGAAAGAAGCAGAATGTGTATATAAAATGGGGTTTGCTGATTTGCATGCGCGTGTTAAAGTGCGTATTGATGAGTACAGTATTGATAAAAATGGTGATTTTGTAAAAAATACTTGTCTTGTAGACACAACTATTGGGAGGTCTATTTTGTGGATGATTGTTCCAAAGGGTTTGTCTTTTTCTTTAGTTAATAAAGTTGTGGGTAAAAAAGCTATTTCTAGTATGTTGAATACTTGTTATCGTATTTTGGGATTGCAGAAAACTGTTATTTTTGCTGATCAAATTATGTATACTGGGTTTGCATATGCTACTCGTTCTGGTGTTTCGGTAGGTATAGATGATATGGTAATACCGAAAAATAAATTAGATATTATTCGTGATGCTGAATTTGAAGTTTCTGAAATTCAAGACAAATTTTTATCTGGTTTAGTTACTGTTAGTGAGAGATATAATAAAGTTATAGATATATGGGCAACGGCTAATGATCGTGTAGCAAGTGCTATGATGGATAGTTTGTCGCATGATATTTTTGTGAATGGTCAGGGAAAATTAGAAAAACAGTTGTCTTTTAATAGTATTTTTATTATGGCTGATTCTGGTGCTCGTGGTTCTGCGGCGCAAATTCGTCAACTGGCTGGTATGCGTGGTTTAATGGCAAAACCAGATGGTTCTATTATTGAAACGCCAATTACTGCAAATTTTAGAGAAGGGTTAAATGTATTGCAGTATTTTATTTCTACTCATGGCGCTAGAAAAGGTTTGGCGGATACAGCTTTAAAGACTGCTAATTCTGGGTATTTGACGCGTCGTCTTGTAGATGTAGCTCAAGATTTAGTGGTTACAGAGGATGATTGCGGTACTTTATCTGGTATTACTATGCACGCTTTAATTGAAGGTGGAGAAACAAAAGAATCCTTGTATGATAGAGTATTGGGTAGAGTAACTTCAGGTGTTGTGAAATCCGGAAATAATGATGTTTTAATTGAATCTGGGGTATTGTTAGACGAGTGTTTATGTGATGTTTTGGAAAGAAATTTTGTAGATAGTGTTAAAGTGAGGTCTGTGGTTACATGTGATACTGATTTTGGTGTGTGTGCAAAATGTTATGGTAGAGATTTAGCTAGAGGAAATTTAGTGAATAAAGGAGAAGCTGTTGGTGTGATTGCTGCGCAGTCTATTGGCGAGCCTGGTACTCAATTGACAATGCGTACTTTTCATATTGGTGGAGCTGCTTCTAGATCTGTTGCTGAATCTAGTATTCAAGTAAAAAATACTGGTGTTTTACGTTTGAGTAATGCTAAATTTGTTATTAATAGCGATAATAAGTTAGTGATTATTTCTAGAAATGCTGAATTAAAATTAGTTGATGTATATGGTAAAACTAAGGAGAGATATAAGTTACCTTATGGCGCGTTAATTAATAAGGTAGATGGCTCGGAGATTTTGTCTGGAGAAATAGTGGCTACTTGGGATCCTCATACTATTCCAGTTGTTTCAGAAGTCAATGGATATATTCGTTTTGCTGATATGATTGATGGGCACACTGTTATTCGACAGACAGATGAATTAACTGGTTTATCTTCTATTGTAGTTTTGGATGTTTCTGAACGAGTGAATAAAGATTTAAGGCCAGCATTAAAGGTTGTAGATCATGATGGGTGTGATGTTTTTTTGTCTGGCACTGATGTTTCTGTACAATATTTTTTACCTGGTAAAACAATTGTGCAATTGGAGAATGGGTCGTATGTTTCCGTTGGTGATACTTTGGCGAGAGTCCCCCAAGAAGTATTTGGTATAAAAGATATTACAGGTGGTTTGCCTCGTGTTGCTGATTTATTTGAAGCGCGTTCTCCGAAGGAGCCAGCAATTTTAGCAGAAATTTCTGGTATAGTTTCTTTTGGAAAAGAAACCAAGGGAAAACGTCGTTTAATTATTACTTCTTCCGTGAATGATGATAGTAAAGAATATTTTGAAGAAATGATTCCTAAATGGAGACAATTAAATGTTTTTGAGGGCGAATATGTTGAGCGTGGCGATATTATTTCTGATGGACCGGAGTCTCCTCATGATATTTTGCGTTTGCGTGGTATACATGCAGTTACTCATTATATTATTCATGAAGTTCAAGAGGTATATAGATTGCAAGGTGTTAAGATTAATGATAAGCATATTGAGGTTATTATTCGTCAGATGTTACGTAAGGGTACTATTATTTCTCCAGGTGATTCTCATTTTTTACCTGGAGAACAAATAGAATATTCACATATTAAAATTGCGAATAAGAAATTATTATCCGAAAATAAAAAAGTTATTCAATATGTTAGAGATTTGTTGGGTATTACAAAAGCTTCGTTATCTACTGAATCTTTTGTTTCTGCGGCTTCTTTTCAAGAAACAACACGTGTATTAACAGAATCTGCTGTTTCAGGGAAAAGGGATGAATTGCGTGGTTTGAAAGAAAATGTAATTGTTGGAAGATTAATTCCTGCGGGTACAGGTTATTCGTATCATCGGGAACGTATTCAGGAGCGTTTTAGTCGTTCTGTAATGTTAGAAAAATCACAGTGTAGTGTTGATGAGGCTTCTGCAAATTTAACAAAGTTATTAAATGTTGAATTGGGAAAAGATAAAACTTAACTTTATAAAAGTTCATTTATTATTTTTGATGTAATGTTATAATATATATATTCGCAATTTGTTACCATGTATGGAAATGTATAACGAACTTTGGTTGATTATTGGATAATATTGGATATTTTTAGCAATGAGTTTGAATTTATCTTGACTATATTGTATTTTTTTTTTATTATTTATATATGTCTTATGTAATTTTGTAGATGTGTTTGAATATTTATGTACGTAATATGTAAATTGCTTATTTTAAATTTTTGCAGTATGTAGTTGATTATATATTTTGGATTTTTGCTATTTTTTGTTCTTTAATAATATATGTAATAATTTATGTGGGCACTCATAAAGACGTTGTTTTATGTCTCAAGGAGTGAATCAGGAAAAATTTTTTAATAAAACCAGTTTTTATTCTTTGAGCAATGAGGATTTTTAATTGAAGAGTTTGATCATGGCTCAGATTGAACGCTGGCGGCAAGCTTAACACATGCAAGTCGGGCGGCAACAGAAAAAATTTTATGTTTTTTGCTGGCGAGCGGCGAACGGGTGAGTAATGTTTGGGAATCTACCTAGTGGAGAGGGATAACTGTTGGAAACGACAGCTAATACCGCATAATGTCGTGAGATTAAAGCGGGGGATTCTAGAAGTTTAAGGAACCTCGCGTCATTAGATGAGCCCAAATGAGATTAGCTAGTAGGTGAGGTAATGGCTCACCTAGGCAACGATCTCTAGCTGGTCTGAGAGGATGATCAGCCACACTGAAACTGAGACACGGTTCAGACTCTTACGGGAGGCAGCAGTGGGGAATATTGCACAATGGGGGAAACCCTGATGCAGCTATGCCGCGTGTGTGAAGAAGGCTTTCGAGTTGTAAAACACTTTCAGCAGAGATGAATGTAGCTTTTGTGAATAACATTGTTACTTGACAGTATCTGCAGAAGAAGCACCGGCTAACTCCGTGCCAGCAGCCGCGGTAATACGGAGGGTGCAAGCGTTAATCGGAATTACTGGGCGTAAAGAGTACGTAGGCGGTTTATTAAGTTGATTGTGAAATCCCTAAGCTTAACTTGGGAACTGCATTCAAAACTGATAGACTAGAGTTTCATAGAGGAGAGTAGAATTCCAGGTGTAGCGGTGAAATGCGTAGAGATCTGGAGGAATACCGGTGGTGAAGACGACTCTCTGGATGATAACTGACGCTCAGGTACGAAAGCGTGGGGAGCAAACAGGATTAGATACCCTGGTAGTCCATGCTGTAAACGATGTCGATTTGGAGGTTGTGATCAATGAATTGTGGCTTCCGTAGCTAACGCGTTAAATCGACCGCCTGGGGAGTACGGCCGCAAGGTTAAAACTCAAATGAATTGACGGGGGCCCGCACAAGCGGTGGAGCATGTGGTTTAATTCGATGCAACACGAAAAACCTTACCTACTTTTGACATCCAGAGAATGTAACAGAAATGTTATAGTGCCTTCGGGAACTCTGAGACAGGTGCTGCATGGCTGTCGTCAGCTCGTGTTGTGAAATGTTGGGTTAAGTCCCGCAACGAGCGCAACCCCTATTCTTTGTTGCCAGCGATTAGGTCGGGAACTCAAAGGAGACTGCCGGTGATAAATCGGAGGAAGGTGGGGATGAGGTCAAGTCATCATGGCCCTTACAAGTAGGGCTACACACGTGCTACAATGGTGAATACAAAGAGAAGCGATCTTGCGAAAGTTAGCAAATCTCATAAAGTTCATCAAAGTTCGGATTGGAGTCTGCAACTCGACTCCATGAAGTAGGAATCGCTAGTAATCGTGGATCAGAATGCCACGGTGAATACGTTCTCGGGCCTTGTACACACCGCCCGTCACACCATGGGAGTGATTTGCAAAAGAAGTGAGTTTGTCTAACCTTTTTAAGGAGGGCGCTTACCACTTTGTGATTCATGACTGGGGTGAAGTCGTAACAAGGTAACCGTAGGGGAACCTGTGGTTGGATCACCTCCTTATAATAAAATTTGGAGAATACGTTTTGTGGTTGTGTCCACATATATTTTACATATTTATTTTTATGGGTTTATATGAGTTTTTTGGTATTTAGAGATATATTTATTATATAGGCTTGTAGCTCAGTTGGTTAGAGCGCACCCTTGATAAGGGTGAGGTCAGTGGTTCAAAGCCACTCAGGCCTATTTTGTTTGTATATTATGTGTTTTTGTTGGTGATGTGTGATTTTAAGGAATTATTTTGTTGCAATATACAAAATTCTATTATGGGGCTATAGCTCAATTTTGGTAGAGCGCCTGTTTTGCACGCAGGGGGTTAGCGGTTCGATTCCGCTTAGCTCCATATATTTAATTTTTATGTTTTGTTTTATAAATCGAATAATATTTTTTTTTGTTTTAGGAATTTTTTGATTTGTTTTTGGTAGAGTGTGAGTTTTGTTTTTTCTTGTTCTATGATTTTTTTTGGTGCTTTTTTTGAGAAGTGTGTTTGGTTAAGTTTGTTAGAGATATTATCTATTTTTTGTTGTATATTTCGTATTTGTTTATTTATTTTTTGTGTTTCTATATTTTTATTTAATATGTTTTTTATAGGAATGAATAGTTCTGTGTTTTCTATTAATTTAATAATAGATGATTTTGGTCCTTTTTCTTGTGGTTTTAGTAAAATAATGTTTTTTAGTTTTGCTAATTTTTTTATGTAATTCAGGTTTTCTGTGATTCTTTTTTTTATTTTATAAGTTGTGTTTTGTATAAATAATTCTAATGGTACTGTGTTTTTTATATGCATTTCAGATCGTACAGTTCGAATAGCAGAAATGTTTTTTTTTATCCATTCTATGTCTTCGTATTCGGATTTGTGTTCTTGGTTTTTGTTATATATGGGAAATGGTTGTAACATAATAGTTTTTTTTGGTATGTTTAGTATTGTTTTGGTTTTTTGCCAAATTTTTTCTGTTATGAAAGGTATAATGGGGTGTAGTAAACGTAGTAGTTTTTCTAATGTAGTTATGAGTGTGTGTTTTGTTCCTGATATTTTTTGGGGTTTTTCGTATTTTATGGTAAATTTTGCGAATTCTATGTACCAATCGCAGAATTGATGCCATGTAAATTCATATAGTATTTCTGTAGCTAAGTCGAATCTGTAATGATTTAATGCATTATGGATTTTTTTGATTGTTTTATTGAGTTTTGTGATTATCCATAAGTCTGTTTTTGAAAATTTTTTATTTGTTTCATTAAGTGCTTTGTAGTCTTGATTGTGTGTATTGATTAGAACAAATTTACTTGCGTTCCATAATTTATTGCAAAAATTTTTATATCCTGTTAGTTTTTTCATATCCCATCGGATGTTGTGATGTTTGGAAGTTAATGAAGTTAAAGTTAATCGAAGTGTGTCTGCTCCATATGCTTGTATTCCGTTTGGAAAATTTGTTTGTATGGATTTTTTGATGTCTTGATTATGTTGTGTGTTTATATTCTTATTGTGTTTTTTTATTAATTCTTTTAAAGAAATTCCATCTATTATATCTACAGGGTCTATAATGTTTCCTTTAGATTTTGACATTTTTTCTCCGTTTGCATCTTTAATTATACCTGTGATATATACCTGTTTAAATGGTATAGTTTCTTTATTGTGTTTGTTTTTTAGTAGATATGTAGTGAGCATAATCATTCTTGCGATCCAAAAAAATATAATGTCAAAACCACTTACTATGATATCTGTTGGGTGAAATTTTTTAAATGTTTTGGTATTTTGCGGCCATCCTAAGCTAGAAAATGTCCATAATCCTGAAGAAAACCAAGTATCTAAAACATCATTTTCTTGATGTAATGTAGTTGTTTGTGATAAATTATATTTTTTTCGAATGTATCTTTCATTGTATCCTGCATATATTTTGTTTTGATTATCATACCATATAGGTAATTTGTGTCCCCACCATAATTGTCTGGAAATGCACCAATCTTGGATGTTATGCATCCAATGGAAGTATATTTTACGATATTTTTCTGGTATAAATTGAATTTTATTTTCTTGCACTACTTTTATTGCTGTATTTGCTAACTTAGATATTCGTATGTACCATTGTTTTGTAATCATTGGCTCAACAATAGTATTGGTTTTGCTGCTGTAAGGAACGGTTGTGTTGTTTTTTTGGGATTTTTTTATTAATCCTAATGTTTTTAGTTGTTTGATAACTAGTTTTCTTGCTGCAAAACGATCTAAATTGTGAAAAATTTTTGGAATTTTGTATGATATTTGTTGGTAGTTTTGTGTGTTTGTGTCTTTTTGAAATATTTCAGGTTTTTTTCGAATTTTTCCATTTTTGGTGAATATATTTACTATGGGTAGGTTATTTTTTATTCCTATTTTGTAGTCATTAAAGTCGTGTGCTGGAGTAATTTTTACACAACCAGTGCCTTGATTCATGTTAATACTGGAATCTTTAATAATTGGAATAATTCTATCAATTAGTGGTAATTTAACAAATTTTCCTGTTAGTTTTTTGTATCTTGTGTCTTTGGGATTGATTGCAATTCCTGTGTCTCCAAATATTGTTTCTGGTCTCGTAGTTGCTACTACGACATAATCTAAAGCGTTATTTGTGTTGATTGGGTATATTGGGTATTGTAAATACCAAAGTGTTCCTTGTGTGTTTTTATGTTCTGTTTCTAAATCGGAAATTGCTGTTTGTAATTTTGTATCCCAATGTACTATTTTTGTTCCTTGATAGATTAAGTTATGTTTATACAATGTGAGAAATGCTTTTTTTACTGCTTGAGAAGATTTTTTGTCCATAGTAAAACGTTCTTTATCCCAATTCACAGAACTTCCAAGCCTTTTTATTTGATTTGAAATAATAGAATGGGACGTTTTTTTCCATTGCCATGTTTTTTTAAGAAATTCTTTTTTAGTATATGTATGATTTAGATTGTGTTTTTTTTCTTTTAGTATTTTTTTTTCTATTAATATTTGTGTTGCGATTCCAGCATGATCCATTCCTGGTTGCCAAAGAGTGTTTTTTCCTTGCATTCTTTGAAATCTTATTAAAATATCCATAATGGTTTGTTGCAATGCATGTCCTATATGCAGATTTCCAGTAATATTTGGTGGAGGCATAATGATGCAGTAATTATTTTTGTTGGAATTGTTTTCTTTAAAATATCCATGTTTTTCCCAGTATTGATATAATTTTTTTTCAAAATCTTTTGGGTTATATATTTTATTAAGGTTTTTAAATTGTTTCATATTTTTTTTTGTATTTTGATAGATTGATATATTGTAATATATTTTATTGTGGTGTTTTTGTGGTTTTGGGTGTTTGAATATGTAATTGCAGATTATAATGTTTGGATTTTGTGGTTATTAAATATTTTATAGTGTTTTTTATAATTTGTTTTATGTGTTTTATGTATTTTGGTAATTTTATGTTGTTGTAGGTATTATTATTATGTAGTGTTTTTTATAATATATTTTATTTTTTATATTTATATACTATTTATAATTTTTATAAGAAGTGTTCAATAAAAATTGTGATAGCATGCTTATTGGTTTTCCTGTAGCTCCTACGTTGTTATAGGCAGTTCCTGCAATATCTAAATGTGCCCAAGGGTATTTTTTTGCGAAATATGATAAAAAGTATCCAGCTGTTATTGCTCCTCCTGCATTTTCTCCGATGTTTTTTATATCAGCAAATTTTGATTCTAGTTGTTTTTTATATTCTTTTCCTAGAGGTAATTGCCATATTTTATCTGTGGTTTGTTTAGCAGCTTTTTTGAGTTTATTTGCTAATGTTTTATTATTGGATATTAATCCTGTGTAATGATGACCTAATGCTATCACACATGCTCCTGTTAATGTAGCTATATCAATAACAGCTTGTGGATTAAATTTTTCTACATAACTTAGTACATCACTTAATATTAATCTTCCTTCGGCATCAGTATTTAATATTTCTACTGTTTTTCCAGATAGTGTGGAAATAATGTCTCCTGGATGACAGGATTTATTGTCTATTACATTTTCACTAGTTGCTAATATTCCTAGAATATTGAGTGGAAGATTGAGTTTGGTAATTATGTGCATTAGTCCTAATACTGTTGATGCTCCACACATGTCATATTTCATATCGTACATAGATACGGAAGGTTTTATACATAGTCCACCTGTATCGAATGTGATTCCTTTTCCTATGAAAATAGTTGGTGTAGAAAATGTATTTTTGTTTTTTCCATAGTATTTAATGAGTATTATGATTGGTGGATTATATGAACTTTGTGATACTGATAAATAGGCGTTCATTCCAAGTTTTTGCATTTGTTTTTTGTCAATAGTTTGTATGGTTATTTTTTTTGTAGATTGTTGTTTGTGTATTATTTGATAGGATTTTTTTAGTAAGTATTTTGGTGTACAAATGTTTGAGGGAAGATTGCCTAGATCTCTAGCTATTTTTATACCTTGGGAAATTATTAATCCATGTTGAATAGCTTTTTTTCCTTGTATAAGGTTTGTGTTTGTTGGAGCATAAAAGGTAATTTGTTGTATTTTTTCTTTTGTTTTTTTTGTTTTTTTTTTTAGTTGATTGAATGTGTACAATGATTCTTGGAATATTTCTATAGCTTGTTTTATTTTCCAGTAAAAATTTTTGTTTTTTATATATAATGTTGTTAGATAGAATATAGCATTTGTGGTACCAGTTTTATTGAGTGCCATAATACTGGTATGTAATATATTTTTGTATTGGTATGTGCAAATTTTTTTTTCATTTCCGCAACCTATGAGAAGAATTTTTGTAGTTTTTATGTTAGGAACATGATACAAGAGTAGTGTTTCTCCTATGTTTCCTTCTAATGCATCTTGTTGTATTGTTTTTTGTATATACCCTGCGCTGATTTTATCGAACATTTTTGTTGTGTAGGGTAATTTTTTATTTTTAAAAATTGCTAGTATTATGCAAGAATTTTTTTGATTTTCTAAATTTCTATTTTGTATAAAAAATTTCATTTTTTGTATTTTCCGTTTTGTATATTGTATAATGGTACATTTTTGTATATAAATTTAAATATTTAATATTTTTTTAAGGAATTAGCAAATATTACAATTGTTGTTTATTTTTGTATTATTGTTATATGTTTAATTATAATATTAGATATTTTTTAATTGAATTTTAATGAGCTTGATATGTATATTATCATATTTGGTTGTTTGATAATAGTAATAGTATTTTTTTAATTTGTATCATTTTATATTTATATATATTGTATAGTGTGATATATATTGTAAATATATTTGTGATGTTGTATCAAATGTAATTTGATGTGGTGTTGTTTGTTAGATAAGATTATGTGATGAATTATTATCATGGTTATTTAATGTATATATTATAGAATTTTATATATTATATTTAGTGAGAATGTATATATTTTAATGTGTTGCGTATATGTAATGTGTTAATATATTGTGTATTTATGATGTATATTGGATTTTTTTAGTTGTTGAATGTATTTTGGTGTTTTTTAATATATTTGAGAAATATTTTATATTTTATGTATAATGTATGTATATTAACATTGATAGGTATGTAATTTTTTGTTTTGTGTGTTTTATGTTGTTTAATCGTGATCAATTATTGTGTAGTTTATTTTTTGGTGTTGATATTGTTTATGCATATATTTGTGGAAGAAATTATATTTTGGTATAAGTATAATGGAAGAAGTTTTTTGCCATGGAGGTTAGATAAGGATCCTTATAAAATTTGGTTATCTGAAATTATGCTACAGCAAACACATGTTACAACTGTGATTCCCTATTTTAAGAAATTTTTAAATAGATTTCCTACAATTTTGCAATTATCGGAATCTTCTTTGGATACAATTTTATATTTGTGGAGTGGATTAGGTTATTATGTGAGAGCTCGTAATTTATATTATACAGCGAAGATAGTTAGTGAATGGTATTTTGGTAAGTTTCCTTCTGATTTTGGCATTATTATAACTTTTCCTGGTATTGGTAGATCTACTGCTGGAGCTATATTGTCAATAGCGTTTAATAAATGTTATTCTATTTTGGATGCTAATGTGAAACGTATATTGATGCGTTATTTTAATATTTCCGCAATATTTCATGTAAATAAGTTGGAGAAGATTTTATGGAGTTTGATTGAGTATTTGACACCAAAGAATTTTGTTGCAGAATTTAATCAAGCTATTATGGATTTTGGCGCATTAGTTTGTACTTCTCGTGATCCTAAATGTTTTTTTTGTCCAATACGTAATAGTTGTTTGTTTTATTTACGTGTTTATATCGGTAAGTTGCATGTGTGTAATAAAAGTGTTAAGAAAGTTTTATTAGTACGTTGTGTTTGGTTTCTAGTATTACAAAAAAAAAATTTAGTGTGGTTGGAGAAGAGGTTTATGACGAAATTTTGGAAAGAATTGTTTTGTTTTCCAGAGTTTTCTTCTTTGAAGAAATTGCTTTTTTTTTTAAAAAATCTTGGTTTGATGATGCATAAATTTCAGTGTATGCGTTCTGTGAAGTATAATATTAGCAATTTTATTTTGAAAATGAATTTTGTACAATTGAAATTAGATTCAAGTGTTAAAATTGATATGCGGAATATGAATTATGGTGTTTGGTATAATTTGCAGTGTCCACAGAGTGTTGGTATTTCTTCTCCAATTTTTAGATGGTTGTCTAAAATTTATAGAGAAACAGTAAGTAATGTTGAGAATGTATAGTAGTGAGGTGTGTAAATGAATAATAGTAGGATAATTCATTGTATTTTTTTTGATAGACAAGAAGAGGGACAAGATTTTCAATTTTATCCAGGTAGACTTGGTGTGCGTATTTATGAGAATATTTCTAAAAAAGCTTGGGATCTTTGGAAAATTAAACAAACTGTTTTGATTAATGAATATAAATTGAATATGTTGCATACTAGAGATAGAGAAATATTGGAGAAAGAGATGATTAAATTTCTTTTTAGAAATAAACATAATGCGTGATTTGTGATGTATTTTGATGATATAGGGAATTTATAAGATTTCTTGTGAAGATGAATAAGTTAATTTGTTTGTTTTTTTTTTCTTTTTGTTCGTTTGGTATAGATTGTAATAGAAATGTTTTGTATGATTCTTATTGCATGAAGGATACGAATAGTTTTAATGTTTTGATAAATCAGTTTGCTAATCATGTTGAGGATATTTGGGGTTTTAGTGAAGTTTTGTTTGTGGGTACACAAGATTGTGTAAGATATAATCATGCATATACTACGAGAAGTCGTATTGATTTTTCTTCTGGAAAAATTGTTATAGAGACAATTGCGTCAAATAATTTTATTAGAAATTTGCGAGAAGAAATCATGACAATATTGTTAATGTGTGAAAAAAAAAAAGTGTTTTATCTTTTGTTAATATGAATAGTTCTTCTGTGGTTTGCAGGAGGCATCCTTTTTTGTATAGAAAAATTTTGGATCATGATAAAAATCCCATTTTTTTGAAAAAGCAAGCTTCTTGTTTTGCGGATTATTTATTAAATACACAATTGAAATGTCGTATTTCTTCGAGTTTTCGTAAAATTTGGTATGTTACTGTTCAATTTTTTCCTTATCATTTACATACAGGGGTTTATAAATATTTAGATATTATTCAGAAAGCTTCACAACGATATGGTGTGGAACAATCTCTTATTTTATCCATTATACAAATGGAATCTAGTTTTAATCCTTATGCTATTAGTCACGCGGATGCATTGGGATTAATGCAAGTAGTACAACATAGCGCCGGGCGTGATGTGTTTAAAATGCAAGGTAAATGGGGTCAACCTAGTCGTGTATATTTGTTGAATCCGGAAAATAATATAAATGTTGGTACTGCATATTTGTCTATGCTGCAAGGTATGTATTTGAATAGTATTATTAATCCTATATCTCGTCGTTATGCGGTAATTGCTGCATATAATAGTGGGGTAAATAGTGTTTTGCGTGTTTTTTCTGAAAATAATGAGAAAGCTTTTCAATTAATTAATAGTATTGCTCCAGATGAGGTTTTTCAAAGTATTTATCATAAACATCCTTCTTTGGAATCTAGACATTATTTATACAAGGTAAATAAGTTTTTTAAAAAAAATAATAAGGTGTTTTCTGTTAAATATAAAGGGTAAAAATAGGTGATTATAAGTATTGTATTTTGTGATTTTGTGAAATTTTGTTGTGTAAATGTATGTATGATGTTTTGTATTTATTATAATTTATGTTATAGTATTTTGGTATTTAAGGTTTTTGTTTTTGAATATTTTATTTAATTGTATATTATGTAAAATATGATATTAAACTGCAATTTTTATATAATTTGTAGAAATCATGATTTTTTGTGAATTTTGTTTTATTTTTTAAATATTAATTTATTTTGTGTTGTAAAATTTTTTTGATTTTGATATAAATATGTGTTTTAGATTGCAAATGTTGTTGATATGTATTTGCCCAGATAGCTCAGTAGGTAGAGCAGGGGACTGAAAATCCCCGTGTCCTTGGTTCAATTCCGAGTCTGGGCATAGTAAAATTATGTTTTTAGGTTGTTGGCGTATTTTATTTTCGTAATTGTAAAATTTGCTTTTTATTCTGTTGGGATAAAATGGATAGTTTTATATTATTGTTATGTGATATTAAGTTATTATGATATTTTGTATGTAATTATGATAATGAAACAATAACAATATGAAAATTTTTTGTGGAGGGAATTTTATAAATTTTTTTGTATATGTTTTTTAGAAGTATTTTGAGTTTTTATATGAGATATTGTATGTTGTGGAAAAATATTTTTACAAAGTGTTTTGTAATTGGTCTTTTTTTTATTTTTACTGCAGTACAGAAATAAAATTTTTTTAATTTTAACTGTTTTTTGTGTTATGCAACGTGTTTGCATGAATCCATGAAATATATTGTGTGTTTCCTTTTATTATTGGTATGGTTAGTATTTCAGGTATACTATACGTGTGATTTTTTTTGATATTTGATATAACTAGTGTTGTTAATGTTGTAGTTGTTTTGATTATTAGTTGTTCTTCTATGGATTTTTTTATGGTATTTTTCCAATAATAAGTGGATACAACATGTGGAATAGTAGTAATGCATGCAGAAAGTTTATTATTTAAAATAGATTTTATAATTTTTTTTGTACATTCTTTATTAGGAGAAGTACATAAAACGATGCATAAATTATTGTTTTTTTTTTTTGTTTGTATTTTTTTTAATATTTTTTTTATTATATTTTTTAACATTTGTGTGTGTTTATACCAAGTTGTAATAATTATTTATTATATTTTGTTATTTGTGAATATATTGTGTAAAAATTCTTATTTTCTATAATATCATGATTTATCAAAATGGTCTATAATTTTATTTGGTAATTTATGTAGTATGATATGTTAATTTATTTTTGTGGTGTATAGTGAAATTATTGCGAAAAATTTTATTGTAATTGTTTATATAATATGTAAATTCTTAAGAAGAAATTTTGAAAATATTTTATAATATTATAAAGTTTTTATGGGTTTTATAAATGGTATTTTATGTATTATGTATACAATATATTAATTCAGGGTAATTATAAAAGTTTATATATGAAATATGTTGATTGTAAGGTATTTAATCAACTTCATAAAATTTTTCTTTGTTGTTTTTTAATGGTGTTTATTTGGAGAAAAATTTTTATTGTTTTATTAATATTATGAGAGAAATATGAAAAATATGTTTTTTATTTTATGTTGACAGTTTATACATATGTATTATGTATATATATATTTATTGCGTGATAAGAATTTTTTTAGTAATTTTTGAAAGTTGTGTATATGAATGATGATATTTTTTATTATTTATGTTTTATTGTTATGTTTGTTGATTTTGAGAGTAATATAAAGAAAATGTTTGTGTATATTGTTAATTTTTTATTTTGTAAAATATGCAGAGGTTTTTGTGTTTTATTATTTGAATAATATTATATATTTTATTTTTTTGTTAGGTATTTGTAGAATTTAATTTTTATAGGATGAATTGAAATTTTTTAGAATTTTTTTTGTATATTTTTGAAGAAAAATCTTTATAGTAGTATATGATTTAGGTGGTAAAATATATTTCATGGATTATATTTTGAAGTATATGGGTATATGCTATGTGTATTGAAAATATTTTTATGAAGTTATATATAGGTTTAAATATACACATAAGGTAAATGATAGAATTATACATGTGTTATGCTATTTTGTTTTTTCGTTTGTTATATAAATAGTGTTTATTAAGATTGTTTTTATATTTAATGTTTTAGAATTGTATATGTTTTAGTATATACGTATAGTTTATGATTGCTTGGTTTTATTGTAATTTTTTTAGTGTTTTATATATAATTTTTTGTTAGTTGTATATCTTGATGAGTGAAAAAATTTTATATTTTGGTAAATTAATTTTATTTGTATATTAAAAAATATTTTTGTTTTATTTTATAGAGTGAGATATTATAGAACTGTGTATTGAGAGTTTTTTGTGTGTTGAGAAAATTTGTAATTTAAATGTTAGATACATTTATTATATTTAATAATACTATATTGTGCTATTGTTTTATTGTTTATTTGATGTTATTTTTTGTTGGGATGTGCTAATTTGTTTAGTGAGAATTTGTATTGAAGATTATGTGTATTTTGTAGAAATGTAAGAATGTTGTGAAACTTCGATGTTATTTATGTGAATAGTTATGTTTGTGAATTTTACGTGAATTTTGGAAAATTTATATTATTAGTATATAGAATATTATGATATTATTTATCAAAAGAAATTTTTTTTGATAAAAATAAGGAATATACATATATTAATATTTTATATTTGATGTTTATCATTATTTCGATAATGTTTTTATGTGTATTGTTATTTGTGATATTAGTTTTTATGTTAATATATTATTTATATAGAAAATTTCTGGAAAATATTCTGATATTGATAAAAATTGTTTTTATTTGGTATTGTGTGTAATTTTTGAGAGAATTTTTATTTTGGTGTATTTCTAAAATTGTTTTAGTTTTGTATGTATTATTTATAAAATTTTTACAAATTATAAGATATGTTGTTTGAGAAAAATATTAGTATTCATTGCAATATTATTGCAAAATAGTATTGTAGTATTTTTGTTTGTTATTTATTTGAATGTTTTGGCATATAATAATTTGAATAGATATTTTATTGTTTGTAATGAAGATGGAATAATTTGTTTGATATAGTTTAGAAGAATAATAGAGATGTGATTTTAATAATATAAGGTGTTGTTTATTGTATGTATTTTTATATGTTTATTTTGGTTATTTTATAATGATTGTATTTTGGAGTATAACATATATTATGTTTTTTATGTTTATTTTTGTAAGATTTTTTTTATCAAGGTGATTATTGAAAAAAATTTTATTGTGATTGGTTAGAGAAATTTTGTCACATGCGTATAATGTTTGGCATATATATTAGATGTTTGCAACAAATATATATATATATAATGTTGCATATATGATTACAATTAATGTTGTATTGTGTTATTTTTAAATAGGTGTTTTAATGTGTTTTGTGTGTTTTTATGCAATTTTTGTTTATTGCAAATAAGTATAATGTTAATTGATGGTCAAATTTATTTTTTGGACAAGATTATTTTATATGTTTTAATGAATGTGTTTGTGTGATTATTTTATATGTATTTTATTTTATGTAGTTTATGTTATTTGGTTTTTCCATTTTTTGTATTGATTTATTAAGTTGTTTGTGGAATCATCATGTGATGTTGTAGGTTGATTGGTGTTTAATTCTGGTAATATTTTGTTAGCTAATTTTTTTCCTAGTTCTACGCCCCATTGATCGAATGAGTAAATATTCCATATGACACCTTGTGTGAATATTTTGTGTTCATATAATGCAATTAATGCTCCTAAAGTATATGGTGTTATTTTGGTTACAAGTATTGAGTTTGTTGGTCTATTTCCTTCACATATTTTATAAATATTAATATTTTCTGTGGATTTTATATGGTGTGTTTTTTGTGTGGAGTTTTTGTTTAGTGTTTTTTGTTTATTTCCAAATGCTAATGCTTCTGTTTGTGCAAAAAAATTTGCTAGTAATTTTTTGTGGTGATTTTGTATGGGGTTATGGCTATTTACTGGAGCAATAAAATCGCATGGAATTATTTTTGTGCCTTGATGTATAAGTTGGTAAAAGGAGTGTTGTCCGTTTGTTCCTGGTTCCCCCCAAATAATGGGACCTGTTTGGTATTTTTTGATCATATTTCCGTTTCTATCAATATTTTTGCCGTTAGATTCCATATTACCTTGTTGAAAATATGCAGAGAATCTATGCATATATTGATCGTATGGAAGAATAGCTTCTGTTTCTGTTTTGAAGAAATTGTTGTACCAGATGCTTATTAGTGCTAATAATATTGGTAAATTTTCTGAAAAGGGCATATGTAGGAAATGTTGGTCCATATCACTTGCTCCTTTTAGCATTTTTTGAAAATTATTAAAACCTAATGATAGTGCTATGGATAAACCTGCAGAAGACCATAGAGAATATCTTCCTCCAATCCAATCCCATATTTTAAATATATTATTAGAGTGAATTCCAAAGATTTCTGCTGATTTTTTGTTATTTGTGTTTGCTATAAAATGTTGATTGATGGTGTTGATATTTTGGGAGGTTTTTAAGAACCATTTTTTTGCACTATGTGCATTTGTCATGGTTTCTTGTGTAGTAAAGCTTTTAGAAGTTATGATAAATAAGGTGCTTTTTGGGTGTATGTTTTTTAATGTTTCTGTGATGTGTGTTCCGTCTATGTTGGATACAAAATGTATATTTAGATGGTTTTTATAAGGTCGTAGTGCTTCGGTTACCATATGTGGACCAAGATCTGATCCTCCTATTCCAATGTTAACTATATCAGTAATTTTATTTCCAGTATATCCTGTCCATGTTCCAGTTATGATTTTTTCGCAAAGTTTTTTTATTTTTTTTAACATGATATTAATTTTTATCATGATGTTTTTGCCATTTACAATAATTGGTATATTTTTATTGTTTCTTAATGCTGTATGAAGCACTTCTCTATTTTCAGTTTTATTTATTTTTTTTCCATGAAACATAGAAATAATGGCGTTTTTTAAATCGCATTCTTCAGCTAATTGTAAAAGTTTTTCTATGGTTTTTTGGGTGATATGATTTTTAGAATAATCTACTAGAATTGTGTTGTTGAAGGTTTTGGAAAAATGTAGAAAACGATTTTTTTCTTTGCGAAATAATTCGTAAATTTTGGTTTCTTTGATACTATTATAATGTTTTTGTAAATTTTTCCAAGATTTTGTTTCATAGGGATTAATGTTTTTCATGGCTAATATTGTTTTGTGGTTAACGAATTATGTATTATTTCTGTTAATTTTGATAGTAATTACCAACATTATATAATGTTAATAAATATTGAACTGTTGTATTAGATATATTTTATTGTGATTGTTAAATTTTATTTTTTATGTTTTTGTGTATTATATGATATGGATTGATTACCAAAATTGCAAGTTTTGTGTATGATTAGTTTTATAGAAATGTGTGCTGGTTCTTGGGTATTAGTATTTTTGTGATATTGTATTATTAATATATATAATATTGATGTAATGTAAATTGTATTTTATTATTATAATACAATTATAATTTTATGTACAAATTTTATTGCGATGTAAAAATTGTAAGTTTTGATGAAAATAGCGCGACAGTTAGTATACTATATTGTAATTTAAAAGTGTATGCCTTAGTAGTATTTGTGTGTGTTTTGATTTAATAATATTGTGTAGATATGTATAAAATTTATGGTATGTTAAATTAACGAGAATATACCCTATTAGGGTGATTGTCTATTTTTTGTTTTTTATGGTATATAGAATTGATATTGTGTAGTTTTTATATAATGGTGTGTTAGTTTTTATGTAGTATTTTATATTTATAGATGTTTTGTTAAATTTATTTTATTGTTATTGTAGTGAATAAAAATGTTTATAATTTTTTATATTTTTTATAGTAATAGTGATTATGTTTAATACTTTATATATGATTTCTGCACCGAGTGGAGCTGGAAAAAGTAGTTTACTGCAAAGGATTCTTAAAAAAAAATTGATTTGCAATATACAATTGTCTATTTCTTATACTACTCGTGAAATACGAGAGGGAGAATTGCATAAAAAGCATTATTTCTTTATTTCTAAAGAAAAATTTCAAAATATGATAAAAAATAATTATTTTTTAGAATATGCTAAAGTATTTGGTAATTATTATGGAACATCGAAAAAAATGATTGAAGGGATTTTGTCTGCTGGCATTGATGTTTTATTAGATATAGATTGGCAGGGGGCACAGCAGATTCGTCGAAAGATACCTAATTCGTGTAGTATTTTTATTTTACCACCATCTTTAAAGGAATTGAGTCGTAGATTATATAGTAGGCGTCAAGATAGTGAAAAAATAATTACAAAACGTTTATTACAAGTGCATAAGGAGATGGTGCATTATATAGAATATGATTATTTAATTGTTAATGATTGTTTTGATTCTGCGGTGCGTGATCTACAGATTATTGTAGAATCTGAGAGATTACGTATTAATAAGCAACAGTTTTTTCATAATACTTTGATTAAAAATTTATTAAATAATTTATAAAATTTGAGTATTTTAGTATGATAAGGGTGTTTTTTCTATTTTTTTGTAGTTGTGATGTATTGATATGATTAATATAATATGTATTATAATGTTTTTTATTGATATATTTTTGTATTTTTGTTATTTTTTTCATATGTGTTGTGTGATTGTGTAATAGTTTTTATTCCCATTCAATGGTTGCTGGTGGTTTACTGGAAATATCATAGACTACTCTAGAAATTCCAGGAATTTCGTTAATAATTCTGTTAGAAATTTTGCATAAGAGATTGTGTGGTAAGTTGACGCATTTGGCAGTCATAAAATCTGTGCTTTTTATTGCTCTTAATGCAATAATCCAATCGTATTTTCTGGTGTCTCCCATAATACCTACTGAACGTATAGGAAGAAAAATTGTAAAAGCTTGACTAATTTTATAATATAGTTTTGCTTTGTGTAGTTCGTTGATGAAGATGGCATCTGTTTTTTTTAAAATATTACAATATTCTTTTTTTACTTCTCCGAGAATTCTTACACTTAGTCCTGGTCCTGGAAATGGATGTTGATATAGAAGGTTATGTGGTATACCTAATTTTTTACCAATGTTTCTGACTTCATCTTTAAATAATTTTTTTATTGGTTCTATCAATTTTATTTTCATGGTTTTTGGTATTCCACCAACATTATGATGTGATTTAATGAGATATGCTGAATTTGTAGTAGTTTGTGCAGATTCTATAATATCGGAGTAAATTGTTCCTTGTGCAAGCCATTTGGTATGTGGAATATTTGATGCTTTTTTTTGGAATATTTCTATGAATGTTTTTCCAATAATTTTTCTTTTCATTTCTGGATCAGTGATCCCAGAAATTGCTTGGAAAAATTTGTTTTGTACAGACATATAAAGAGTTTTTATTTTGTGGTGTTTTTTTAGAAATGTAATTGTTTGTCTATATTTGTGCAATTGTAGTAATCCATTATCGATAAATATGCATAATAAACGTTTTCCAATAGCTTTTTTTAATAAAATAGCGGTAACTAATGAATCTATGCCACCAGAAAATCCAAGAATTACTTTGTCATTTTTGTTTTTTATTTTTATTTTAATTTTTTGTATTATATGTTGTATGATGTTTTTTGGTTTCCATAAAGATTGGCATTGGCAAATTTTTGTAATAAATCGTTTTAGTATATTTTTTCCTTGTTGTGTATGCGTAACTTCTGGATGAAATTGTATTCCATAAAATTTCTTTTTTGCATTTTCTATGATAACAAAAGGACATGTTTTGGTTTTTGCTATTGTAGTAAAATTTTTTGGAATAATGGTAATTTTGTCTTCGTGACTCATCCATACTTTCAATGTGTTTGTTGTGGTTGTATTGATTTTTTTTAGTAGTGGGCTGTTTTGTATGATTTTTATTTTTGTGTATCCAAATTCTCTTTTTGATGAGGTTTGTACTTTTCCTCCTAATTGTTTTGTCATAGTATGCATTCCGTAGCATATTCCTAGTATTGGGATTCCGGAAAGAAATATATATTCTGGGGCTTTAGGACTATGTGGTGTTGTAGTGCTTTGTGGTCCTCCTGAGAGAATAATACCATGTGGATTAAATTGTTTGATTTTTTCTTCTTCTGTGTTCCATGTCCATAATTCGCAATAGGTACCTATTTCTCGTATTCTTCTGACTAATAATTGACTATATTGCGAACCAAAATCTAGTATGAGTATACGATATTTTTGTGTGTTTTTTGGTATATTTTTCATTTATGGGTATAGTTCCATATAGTATTTGATTGATATTATAATATATGTGAATATTTCTGGTTATATAATATTTTATGGGTTGTGTTTTTTGGTTTTTAGTATTTTTTTATTATTATATTTTGTGCATGATTTTCTTGCATGCTTGCTTGGCTAATTATGATAAATTTTGCTTTTTTTTGTAATTCTTGAATTGTGCTGCATCCTGTGAGTCTCATACAAGATTTTAATCCGCCAATTTGTTGGTGTAGTATCTTTGTTAATTTTCCTTTATATGCTATTTTTCCTTCAACTCCTTCTGGAACTAATTGGTTAATGGAAGTTTTTTGTTGGTTATATCTACTTGCAGATCCTTGTGACATAGCGCTTTTTGATCCCATTCCTCGATAGGATTTAAATAAACGACCTTGGTAAATTTCAATATTTCCTGGGGATTCTTTAGAGCCAGCTAATAGTGATCCTAGCATAACGCAAGAAGCCCCGGCTACTATTGCTTTTGCTATATCTCCAGAAAATCTTATGCCTCCGTCAGCTATAATAGGAATATTTGTTCCTTGTAATGCTTTTGAGACATCAGAAATTGCAGTAAGTTGTGGTACGCCTACTCCAGTTACAATACGAGTAGTACAAATTGAACCTGGTCCTATTCCTACTTTAACTGCATCGGCGCCAACTTTGATTAAATCTATTGCTGCATTTCCTGTAGCTATATTTCCTCCAATGATTTGTATATTTGGATATTTTGATTTTATTTGCAAAATCATTTGCAAAATATCTTTTGAGTGTCCGTGTGCAGAATCTATTAGTAATATATCAACACCTGCCATAATTAATTTGTGAATGTCTGTTTGGGTGTTTTGTGTGTTTATTGCTGCTCCTACACGTAATTTTCCATTTTTGTCTTTACAGGCATTTGGGTGTCGTGTTTTTTGTAGATTTTTAATATCGATCATGCCAAAAAGTCTACATTTTTTGTCTATTACTAGTATGTTGTTTATTTTTTTTTGTTTCATTTTTTTATATATTGTGTGGAAATTTTCATTTTTTTTTGCTGTTATAAGTTTATTTTTTGGTGTCATGTATGCGGAAACTTTTTGGTTTGGGTTATTTGCGCGCAGAATATTTTTATTGGTGATAATTCCTAATAGTTTTTTGTTTTTTGATATTATTGGGTAACTAGAGAATTTGTATTTGAGGTTTAGTGTTTGTATTTCGGATATTTTAGTGTTAGGAGAAATACATTTTGGGTGTATGATGATTTTTTTTTTGTTATAGTTTTTTACTTTTTTTATTTCTTGAATTTGTTTTTTGGTAGACATATTTTTATGAATGAATCCTATTCCACCTTCTTTTGCTAGTGCGATAGCTAATTTAGATTCAGTGACAGTGTCCATAGCTGCGGATAATATAGGAATATTTAATGTTATTTGTTTTGTTAGTTTTGTTTGAAAATTGATATTTTTAGGTAGTATTTCAGAATATGCAGGAAGAATTAATACATCGTCAAATGTTATAGCTTTTTTAGTAGTATGTATCATAAAGGATATCCCGTAGAATTATAAAATGTCAATATTTAGAGATATATTAAATATTTTTAAAAGTCTGCTTTTTATTGGGCGTAATAGTAATACTTATGTTTAAAAATATTATATTTATTGTAGATCTAATAATATTTTAAATTATTTTATTTAATAAGTGTTTCATAATATTTTATAATTTTATTATATGTGACATATTTTTGTTTTTATAAATTTGTATCATTATAATTTCATTATATAATATAATTTGGTTTATTAATATTATTTTCATAGATTTATTGTATTTTATGATATTTGATATGGTTTATAAAATGGTCTTGTATAGTGTGATTATATACATATCTTGTTGGTTGGATGCAGTATTCCAATATATTGTATAGATTTTTATGATATATCTAGAGTTTTTATAGTTATTTTATCTAATTTGTGTATTGTAGCTGTAATATGACATAGAATAAGATTTATTATATACATTATATTTTTTTATGTTCAGGATAATTTTTGTGTTATAGATATTGAGTTGTATGCAAAATGTTGTGTTTTTGATAGTTTTATTAATTTTTTTCAAATATGACAGTTGCAAAACTGTATAGATGTTCATCTGTTAAGGTGACATGTATATTTGTTATTTTTAATTTTTTAGATAATTTTTTTGCATAATTAAGTAATTTTAAATTGGGTTTTCCGAAATGATCTGTGAAAATTTCAAATTGAGAAAAAGTTAATCCGTTTCGAAATCCTGTACCAAATGCTTTAGAAGCAGCTTCTTTTGCTGCGCATCTTTTTGCAAGAAATCTAATTTTTTGTTTGTGTTGCTTATATTGTATCCATTCGTTATTGCTAAGTACTTTCCACGCAAATTTGTCTCCTGTTCTTGATATTATTTTGTGGATGTGTTTTATTTCAATAATATCCGATCCTATGCCAATAATTGCCATTTTTTTTATTATTTGATATTTTTATGTAATGTTTTATTTTATTTTTTGAGTAGATAATATATAATATTTTATTAATTTTTTGTAGTATTTTAAAATTGAACATTTATTTTGTGAAGGGTTTGAATGTTGCATAATGAAATGTTTTGTTGTATTAAAATTATAAGATTATTTAATATGATATAATAATATTGCAGGTAGTGATAATGTATAAGATTTTCTATGTTTTGTTTTTTGCAAAAAGTATCAGTATATTGATAATATAGTAGAAATAAGATTGATTTTAAAATATTTTTTGTTAGAGTGCAGTGTTTTGTTGGTATTTTGTAGGATTTTGAACAATGGCTATTTTAGCATTAAAGTATATTATGTGGATTGATAGATGTATTATTTTACATAATTTTAATTGTAGTTGATAAAATTTTGTATTGATATGAATTGTTTTTATATGATTTTTTTTGTTGTAAAGAAATTTTGTTTTTATATTTTTTGTAGATTATGTGTATAGATTTTGTATGGTGTTTGAGAGTATTAAATATTATTCTTGATATTTGGTAATGATTTCATTAGGTAACTTTGATAAGTTAGTAATATAATGAATTTTATGTTTGTATATTTATATATTTTTGTGATGTTTAATGTAAAATTATTTGGAATTTTTCAAAAATTTTTTGCATTATGATATATATTTGTGTGGAAATTTGTATGTTTTGTGAATATGAATAGTTTGTATGAATTTTATTGAGTTTAATAGTTTGTTTGTAATGTTGCTATTGTGTTTTAGGGTGCTTTGATGTTTGTTTGCATGTTATGAAAATTTGTATATTTTATAGCAATGTAAAAAATGTAATTTTTTTGGTTTTGATATGTTTATATATTTTGTGTTGTTATGTTTTTATAGATTGTTGTTTGTATTTTTATGGTAATTTTATTATAAATATTATTATAGATTTTATTATTTAGATTGTATAGTATATATGCATTATGAAAAGAAATTTTATATATACATTGAGTTTATTAGTAGTGAATATATCTACTAAAATAATCATATTTATATTGTTTTAAAATATATTATAATTTGCAAATGTATTGGAGATAGTATGTCAAATTTTTTTCAGGATGATATAGATCCTGTAGAAACAAATGATTGGATACAAGGCATTTCTTCAGTTATGCAGTCTGATGGGATAGATCGAGCTAAATTTTTGGCCAATAAGATATTGCATAAAGTATATGAAAATTCAGAAATTTCATTTTCAAAGAGTTTTTCTAATTATGTGAATACTATTTCTGCAAGCAAAGAGTGCAAATATCCTGGGGATTTAGATGTTGAAGAGCGTATTTGTTCAATAGTTAGATGGAATGCAATGATGATGGTTTTACGTGCTTCAAAAAAAAATCTTGATTTAGGTGGACATATTGCTTCTTTTCAATCTTCAGCTACTATTTATGAAGTTTGTTTCAATCATTTTTTTAAAGGTAATAATCAATATCAGGGTGATCTCATATATTTCCAGGGGCATATTTCTCCTGGTATTTATTCTCGTTCTTTTTTGGAAGGTCGTTTAACTGAAAATAATTTAGATAATTTTCGTCAAGAATCTAGAAATGATTTTGGTTTATCTTCATATCCGCATCCAAAATTGATGCCGAATTTTTGGCAATTTCCTACAGTTTCTATGGGATTATCTGCAATTAGTGCTATTTATCAAGCAAAGTTTTTAAAATATTTAAGTTATCGTTCATTAAAAGATACTTCTAGTCGAAAAGTTTATGTATTTCTTGGAGATGGAGAAATGGATGAACCAGAATCCAGAGGCGCTCTTTCTATAGCTAAGAGAAATAAATTAGATAATTTAATTTTTGTTATTAATTGTAATTTACAGAGATTAGATGGACCGGTATTTGGTAATGGCAAGATTATATGTGAATTAGAAAGGATATTTTTTGGAGCCGGATGGGAAGTTATTAAAGTTCTTTGGGGGAGCAAATGGGATATGTTGTTGCGCCGTGATAGTACTGGAAAATTGCTAAAATTATTAAATGAAACTGTTGATGGGGAGTATCAAATATTATCATCAAAAAATGGTGATTATATTCGCAGGAAATTTTTTGGAAAATATCCAGAAACTTTAGATTTGGTTCGTGATATGAGTGATGAAGAAATTTGTATGTTAGATAAAGGTGGGCATGATGCTAGAAAAATATTTTCTGCTTTCAAGAGGGCGTATAATACTGTTGGAAAACCTGTTGTGATTTTAATGCATACTGTCAAAGGATATGGTATGGGGATGTCTGGAGAGGGAATGAATATTGCACATCAAGTAAAAAATATGGATAAGAAAAGTTTGTGTGATTTTCGGGATCGTTTTGGTTTAAAGGATATAGTAAGTGATCAAGATATTGAATCTCTTTCTTATGTTACATTAAGTAAGAATTCTAAAGAATATTTTTATATGCATAAATGTCGTGAAAATTTGCATGGTTATATTCCTAGTAGATTGAATGTATGTAGTGATTCTGTAATTTTACCAAATTTGGAAGATTTTAGTTCTTTGTTATGTGAACAAAATAGAAAGATTTCTACTACTTTTGCATTTGTTCGAATTTTGAATATATTATTGAATTATGGTGCAGTGAAAGAAAGAATTGTTCCTATTATTGCTGATGAAGCAAGAACATTTGGTATGGAAGGATTATTTAGGAAATTTGGTATATATAATGTTGATGGTCAAAGGTATACACCGCAAGATTATGGAAAATTGGTTTGTTATAAGGAAGATAAGTCTGGTCAAATTTTGCAAGAAGGCATTAGTGAATTGGGTGCTTTATCTTCTTGGTTAGCTGCAGCTACTTCATATAGTACAAATAATTTTATCATGATTCCGTTTTATATTTTTTATTCGATGTTTGGTTTTCAACGTGTTGGAGATTTGTGTTGGGCTGCTGGAGATCAGCAGGCTAGGGGTTTTTTGATTGGAGGTACTTCTGGTAGAACTACATTGAATGGTGAAGGATTACAGCATGCGGATGGACATAGTCATGTATATGCATTGACTATTCCTAATTGTGTGTCTTATGACCCCGCTTATGCATATGAATTGGCTGTTATTATACATCATGGTTTACATAGAATGTATGGAAAATCTTCTGAGAGTGTATATTATTATATTACTACATTAAATGAAAATTATTATATGCCTGCTATAAAAAAATTTTCGGAACAGGGAATTTGTAAGGGTATATATAAATTAGAATTTTTGAAGGGAAACAATGAACGAAAAAGAATTCAGCTTTTGGGTTCTGGGGCTATTCTTCGGCATATGCGTAATGCTGCAAAGATTTTATTGCGGGAGTATGATATTAGTTCGGATGTATATAGTGTTACTTCGTTTACTGAATTAGCTAGAGATGCACAATGTTGCGAACGTTGGAACATGTTGCATCCAGAGGAGACACAAAAAGTTCCATATATTAGGGAAGTATTAAATAGTTTTCCTGTAGTAGCCGCTACTGATTATATGAGATTATATGCTGAGCAAATTTGTAGATTTGTTCCATCTAGTATTTTTTATGTTTTAGGAACGGATGGTTTTGGTTTATCTGATAGCAGAGAAAATTTGCGGTATTATTTTGAGATTAATGTTTCTTATATCATAATTTCTGCATTATATGTATTAGTAAAATATGGTAGTGTTACTTTACAAATTTTAACTGCTGCTATGGATAAATTTAATATTGATGTTAATAAACGTCATCCATGTTATTAAATATAATAAAAGGTGAATGAAATATTATGATGATAGAGGTGATTACTCCAGATATTGGGGTATCTGTAGCTAAAGTTGTTGAAATTTTGGTGTGTGTTGGTGATTTTGTCGAAAAGGAACAATCTGTTATTTTAGTTGAAGCAGAAAAAACTTCTATAGAGATACCTTCTCCGTTTTCTGGTATTGTGAAAGAAATTAAAGTAAATATTGGAGATTCTATTAAAGAAGGATTTTTGCTAATGTTGGTTGAGGAAAAGAGCATTGATGCTTCTTCTAAAATAGTTGATAGTGTTAAAGAGAGTGTTTCTGATGATGTTTCTTGTTTGCAAAATTCTGCTTCTAAGTATGATGACGCTGTAGTAAAAAATAGTGATGAATTTAAAGAAAGCATTGTTTGTTCTGTTGCACATGCTACTCCTAGTGTTCGTAGTTTTGCTAGAGAATTTGGAGTAGATTTAAAAGATGTTCGCGGTACTGGCAGAAAAGGTCGTATTTTAAAAGAAGATTTAGTGAAATATATTAAAAATGAAATGAAACCTTTGCATTCTGCGCAATATTTAAATGATATTTTTTCTAATGTTTTTCCATATTCACGAAAATATTTTGAAAAATTTGGAGATGTTGAAGAGATAGAGTTAAGAAAAGTACAAAAAGTTTCTGGTATGAATTTACATAGAAATTGGATTACTGTTCCTCATATTACGCAGTTTGATGAAATAGATATTACTGATTTAGAATCTTTCAGGAAAAAAGTAAATTTTGATGAAGTACAGGAGATTTCTAATATTAAGATTACTTTATTATCTTTTATTATCAAAGTTGTTGCTATGAGTCTGAAAGAATTTCCTTATTTTAATAGTTCTTTGTCTGGGTGTGGTACAAAATTGATTTTAAAGAAGTATTTTAATATTGGTATTGCTGTGGATACTAAGCGTGGTTTGTTGGTTCCCGTAATACGGGATGTTATTGAAAAAGGTATTATTGATATTTCTTGTGAATTGGTAAATATTGTTGATAGAGCTCGTACTGGAAAATTAAGTATTGCAGATATGCAAGGTGGTTCGTTTACTATATCTAATTTGGGAGGATTTGGTTCTGGTGTTTTTTTTACAACTATTATTAATTCTCCTGAAGTTGCCATTTTAGGTGTTTCCATGGCAAAAATTAAACCTGTTTGGGTTGAAGAAAAATTTGTTCCTAGATTAATTATGCCTGTTTCTTTATCTTATGATCATCGTGTAATTGATGGAGCAGATGGTGTCAAGTTTCTTAGATTTATGAGTAAAATTATGTCTGATATTCGGTATTTGATAATGTGATAAGTTTGTAAAGAAATATGGTATATTATAATTTGTTGTAATATTTAACTTTTTTATAGTGTGTATAATGTCATAATGTGTGTTGAGGGAAGACTATGCATGTTCGTCGTATAAAAACTCAAGTTGCAGTAATTGGTTCTGGTCCAGGAGGTTATTCTGCTGCTTTTCGTTGTTCAGATTTGAATTTGCAAACTGCTCTTGTAGAGCGTTATTCTTCGTTGGGTGGAATATGTTTAAATGTTGGTTGTATTCCTTCGAAAACTTTATTGCATATTGCTAATATTTTTGAAGAAGTCAATCGATTACATAAGTTGCGTATTATAAAAAATAGATTGGAAATGGATATTAACTATTTAAAAATGTGGAAAGAGCAAATAGTTTGTAAGTTATCTCAAAATTTACAAAAAATGATGAAATTGCGTCGTGTTAATGTGTTGCATGGAAATGCTAGATTTATTGATGATAATACTTTAGAAATTTGTAGAAAGAATGTTTCTGGTGGTACTGATAGTAATAGTGATGATAGAATATTTTTAAATTTTGATCATGCTATTATTGCTGCTGGTTCTAGACCTGTTACATTACCGATGTTTTCTGGTAATGATTCTCGTATATGGAATTCTAGTGATGCTTTGTCTTTAAAATTTATACCAAAAAATATGCTTATTGTAGGAGGGGGAGTAATTGGTTTAGAAATTGCTTCTATTTATTACTTATTAGGCTCTAAAATTGATGTTGTAGAAGTATCTAAGAAAATTATATCTTTTGTTGATGATGATATTGTGCGTATTTTTACTGATCAAATTCGTGGTTTTTTTAATGTTATGCCAAATACTCAAATTATTTCAGTGGAAAGTAGGGAAGATGCTGTATATGTAGAAATGAAAAGGGATCATGATATGTTATCTTCAGAAATTATACAAAAGAACTATGATGTAGTATTGGTTGCTGTTGGTAGAGTACCGAATAAAGAGTTTTTATTACTTGATAATGCTGGAATTATGTTGAATAGTTCTGGGTTTATTTCTGTAGACGAACAAATGTGTACTAATATATCTCATATTTATGCTGTTGGTGATATGGTTGGTGTTCCCATGTTAGCACACAAAAGTATTTACGAGGGTAGGCTTGCGGCTGAAGTGATTGGTGGAAAAAAGCATTTTTTTTCTCCAAAAGTTATTCCATCTATTATATATACTATACCTGAGATAGGGTGGGTAGGTATTACTGAGAAAGAAGCAAAGAAACAGGGTATTGATTATGGTGTTTCTTGTTTTCCATGGTTTGCATCTGGAAAAGCTGTTTCTGCGTGTTGTCAGAATGGTATGACTAAGCTTATTTTTGATAAATTTACAAATCGTATTATCGGTGGTGCTGTTGTTGGTATTAATTCTAGTGAATTATTAGGAGAAATTACATTAGCTATTGAAATGGGTTGTGATGCTGAAGATATCGCACTGACTATGCATGCACATCCTACTTTACATGAGTCTATATCATTGGCTGCAGAATTATTTCAAGGAACTTCTACGGATTTATTAAATACTATTTGTAATAGTTTATAAATATATTTTTCGAAATAATTTTGTTTGTTTTTTGTAAGTTTTTTTATTTTTTATGGTATATTGATGTGCAATGTATACATTATAGAGAATATTATGGTAATTTTAGTAAATACTGAAAGAATCACCACAACTACAAGTGTTTTTTGCGTTAGGATTTTTTATTGCGAATCGAGAGCCTTCTAAGTTTTCTATATAATCGATTGTGCTGCCTATTAAATATTGTAGACTTATAGAGTCAATAATGATAGTGATTTCTTTTTTTTTATAAGTGTGTCTTTTTTAAAAGTTTTTTTATCCATGATGAATTTATATTGGAATCCATTACATCCGCCTCCTATAATATAAATTCTAAAATTTTTTGGTGTTTTTTCTTTAGAAGTTATATGTTGAATTTTTTTAATTGCAGATTTTGTAATATTTACTATGGTATGTGGAGTGTTATTTTTCATGTTTATGGTTTATATAGTTTTTGAATGTGTATAAAATTTTAGGATGTTACATTATATAGTGAATTTATAGAATGTAAAAGAAATATTTTATTTTTTGTTATATCTTGTGATAGCTATTTGTATGTTTTAATTATTATTGCGTGAGTTTGGATAATATTTGCATATGTTTTGTATTTATTGAGGTATATTATATATTGTGTATGTTGATTATTTTGATATGATTTATATTTTTTGTTTTGTATGTTTTTGTATTATTTTTCCTAAATATGGTAGATTTCTATGATATTGTGCGTAGTCAATGCCATATCCTACTACGAAAATATCTGGTATTTTGAATCCTATCCATTTGGAGAATATTTTGAATTTTCTGTTTTTTTTTTTTTCTAATAATGTACAAATTGACAAAGATTTTGGTTGATGTAATAGAAGCATATTTTGTATATTATATAAAGTATTTCCAGAATCTATAATATCTTCTATAATTAATACGTGTTTTTTATGAATGTTTTCTTCGATGTTTTTTATAATTTTTATTTTGTTTTTTGTTTTAATATTATTTCCATAGCTTGAAATTATTATAAAATCTATTTTGTGTGGAAAGGTAATTGTTCTGCATAAATCTGCTATGAACATAAATGATCCTTTAAGCAGCCCAACTAATACTATTGTATTATTTTTTGCATGATAATATTTATTGATGGATTTTCCTAATTCTTGTATTCGGATAGCTATTTTTTTTTTGGAAAGTAGAGTTTTTATATTATATTGTTTTATGATATTCATGTTGTATAACATTATATGTATTAGATATATTGGTATATTTTATATTGTTATGTTGAAGAATATTTTATCATGAAGATAGTATTGAGCATATTATATATTGATAAAGATTTGTATAAATAATGGATTTTTAAAGGTAGTATTTATTTGAGTAATTTTGTGACAAGTACATTAAACGTGATTATATGTATAATTTTCAATGTTTTATATGATTTTACATAATCTTATGTTGTATTAATATATCATATATTTATTTTTGATATATATTGACATAATTTTTTGTATACAAAGATGGTATGAGAGTGGTGTATAATGGCTTTTGTGTGTGTATTTGTGTGATTTTTTGTATGTGTAAATGTTAGTGTTTATTTTTTATATTTTATTGGTATATTATTTGTATTGGTGTTGTTTTTTAATAATTTTATTTATTATTTTTGTTTATGTATATGGTTTATAATATTATTTTTTACATGGTTAAAAATATATGTTGATATTTTATGAATAAGTAAAAAATATATTTTTATATATGTATTCGAATATATTGTTAATGTGTGTTGATTTTTTGTTTTGTATATTTGTTGCAAAAATATTAATATGTTCATAAAATTTTTTTTGTATTGTTGTTTTGTATATTTTGTATAGTATGTTATTAAGGATTTCAGTAGTATTATCAAGAGTATGTAATTTTTGTGTGTATTATATTTTGGTGTTTTATGGTTTTTTGTGTTTTATATGATGTTTTATTTATGGTGATAATATGATTAAAAAAATTGGTGTATTGACGAGTGGGGGGGATTCTCCTGGGATGAATGCAGCCATACGTGGTGTTGTGCGCTCTGGGATTTCTATAGGATGGGAAGTTTTTGGTGTATATGATGGTTATTTAGGTTTGTTTAAAAATAAGATGATAAAATTGGATAGGTATAGTGTTTCGGATGTAATTAATAGAGGGGGTACTTTTTTGGGATCTGCAAGATTTCCCGAATTTCAAAATGAAAATATTCGTAAAATTGGTATTCAAAATATGGTAAATCGTGGCATTGATGCTTTAGTAGTAATTGGGGGAGATGGATCTTATATAGGTGCTAAACTTTTAACTGATATGGGTATGCCTTGCATTAGTTTGCCAGGAACTATTGATAATGATGTTGCTGGAACAGATTACAGTATTGGTTATTTTACTGCTTTAGATACTGTTGTTGAAGCTATAGATAGATTACGAGATACTTCTAGTTCACATCAAAGAATTTCTATTGTCGAGGTTATGGGTCGTGGTTGTGGGGATTTAACTATGGCTGCAGCTATTGCTGGAGGATGCGAATTTATTGTATTGCCTGAGATGAAATTTAGAGCGGAAGATTTAGTGTATGAAATTCATGCTGGTATTGCTAAGGGAAAAAAACATGCTATTGTGAGTATTACTGAGCGCATTTGTGATGTCAATTATTTAGCGAAATATATTGAGAAAGAAACTGGACGTGAAACTCGTGCGACAATATTGGGTCATATTCAAAGAGGTGGAAGTCCTGTTGCATATGATCGTATTTTGGCTTCTCGTATGGGAGCATATTCAGTAGAGTTATTATCATTGGGATGTCAAGGGCATTGTGTTGGTGTACGTAATGATAAATTAGTACATCATGATATTATGGATGCTCTTCAGAAAATGAAGCGTCCATTTTGTAAAGAATTGTTGAGAACAGCAAAGAGATTGTTTTAAGTTTTTTTGTGTTTGTGTTTTTGTATATGTTAATATAAAGCATAGGATATTTTTGTGGAAATATCTTGGGTAATATTGAATAAAGATAATATTTTATATTAATTATTTTGATGAGATTGTATATCTTGTATTTATAGTATGAAACGGCTTAGGTCTTCGTCTGATATAAAATCGTCTAAATGTTTTTTTACATAATTTGAATTAATAGATAGTGTTTTTCCTTTCCATTCGCTGGCATCATAAGAAATTTCTTGCATAAGTTTTTCTAAAATTGTATGTAAACGACGAGCTCCTATGTTTTCTGTTTTTTCATTGGCTTTCCATGCAGCTTTGGCAATGTTTTTTATGCTATTTTTTGTAAAGTTTATATGTACACCTTCTGTTTGCATGAGAGCTATGTATTGTCTGGTAAGAGCTGCATTTGGTTCTGTTAATATTTTTTCAAAATCTTGTGTTGTTAATGCTTTGAGTTCTACGCGTATTGGTAATCTTCCTTGTAATTCTGGAATGAGATCTGATGGGTTTGAGAGTTGAAAGGCACCAGAAGCAATGAATAAAATATGGTCTGTTTTTACTGCTCCATGTTTTGTAGAAACTACACAGCCTTCTACTAGAGGAAGAAGGTCTCTTTGTACTCCTTCTCTTGATATATCTGGAGTAGAAATTTCTCCTTTTCTACAAATTTTATCTATTTCATCAATAAACACGATTCCGTGTTGTTCGACAAATTCTATTGCTTTCTCTTTTAAATCTTCTGGGTTTAATAATTTTGCTGCTTCTTCTTCTATGAGAAGTTTCATAGCTTCTTTTATTTTTAATTTTCTTAGTTTTTGTTTTTGTCCTGCTAAATTTTTAAAAATTGACTGCAATTGGTTTGTCATTTCTTCCATTCCAGGTAACGCCATAATTTCGACATCCATAGGTGTTGCAGAGAGATGTATTTCTATTTCTTTTTCATTGAGTTCTCCGGATTTTAGTTTTTTTCTAAAATTTTCTTTGTTAGTATTAGCGAATTGGTTATGTTCTTTAACAAGTTGTCCCCAGTGGTTTTTGTTGTTTGACAAGAGAACATTTAATATTCTTTCTTCTGCTAATTCTTTTGCGCGAATAGAATTTTTTTTGATGGCTTGTAAACGAACCATTTTTACCGCTGTATCGGTAAGATCTCTAATAATAGAATCTACTTCTTTACCTACATATCCAACTTCTGTAAATTTTGTGGCTTCTACTTTAATAAATGGTGCGTTTACCAATTTTGCTAATCTTCTGGCGATTTCTGTTTTTCCCACTCCAGTTGGTCCAATCATAAGAATGTTTTTTGGGGTGATTTCATGTCGTAGTATGTTATTTAGTTGTGAACGTCTCCATCTATTTCTTAATGCGATAGCTACTGCTTTTTTGGCATTTTCTTGCCCAATAATATAATTGTTAAGTTCATTAACTATTTCTCTGGGGGTCATTTCAGACATTTTATTATCCTTGTTGTTTTGGTATGATTTCTTCAATAGTGTATGAATGATTTGTGTATATGCAAATATCACTGGCTATTTTTAATGATTTTTTAACAATTGTTTTGGCGTTTAATATTGTATTTTCTAATAGTGCTTTTGCTGCAGATTGTGCATATGGACCGCCAGATCCTATTCCAATAAGGTCATTTTCTGGTTGTATGACATCTCCATTTCCTGTTATCATGAGAGAATTTTTTTTGTCTGCTACTGCTAGTATTGCTTCTAATCTTCTGAGTATTCGATCGGTTCTCCAATTTTTTGCAAGTTCTACGGAAGCTTTTATTAAGTGACCTTGGTATATTTCTAATTTTTGCTCAAATAATTCAAATAAAGTAAAAGCATCAGCAGTACTTCCAGCAAATCCAATAATAATGGTGTTATTGTATAATTTACGTATTTTTCGCACATTGCTTTTCATAATAGTGTTTCCTAATGTGGCTTGTCCGTCGCCACCTATAACTACATGTCCGTTTCTTCTTACGCTTACAATGGTTGTCACACATAACCTCTTTTGTATCAAATATTGTTTAGATAGAAATTTTGTATTAAATAATGAATTTTGGTTTATAAATGTTAGTTTTTTATATATTACATATATTGTATATAGGGTTTTTTAAATGAATTTGTATATATTTATGAAGAATTTTATATTTTAATATATTTTTGTGTATTGAAAATTATTTATAGATATAATATAGAAAATATGTTATTTGTTTTAAGGAATTATTGTAAGTTTTTTTATATATTTAGATTTATGGTTTGTGCATGTTATTTTATATATTTGAATTTCTTTATACAAAAGGAAAAATAAATTTATCATATATATAAATATTATAGCATGATTTTTTAAGTTTTCATTATTTTTTTGAAATTTCCATATTTTTAATTATAAATGTTAAGGTTTTGTATTAGATAGTATATATTTTTAACATTTGATATATTAATTGTATGCTATACAATATGTATGAACGGATTATGTATTATACATATAATTATTTATATAGAATGTTTTTACATTTTATTAAATATGTTTGATGTTGTGAAATGTTTTTTGATTTTACAGTATTTTATTGGTAGTAAATTTTTTATTTTTCCAATTTTTTTGCATGTGTGATATATTGTATGTGTTTTTTGTGTGTATGATAGTTGTGCATAATTATGATGTGTATTGGATATTATATTTATGTGATGTATTATACGATATGTTTTTAGTTTTTTAGTTTTTGTAAGATTGTTGTTTCATATAACATATTATATGAATGTTAGGATTATGAAATAATATTGAATATTGTATATGATATTGTGATTTTTATTGTTTTATCAGGGTGATAGGTTTTATGTACAAGAGTTATATGGGATTTGTAAAAATTTATTTTATGTATTGTAGATTTTATGTTATTTGTTCGTTATGATATCAAGAGGTTTTGTAATATGTTTAGTTGTTTTTTCGATATATATTTGTTAATTTGGCATATTGGTATTTTTTAAAATATTATTTTTATATTGATATGTTGTATGTTGTATTGATTTTTATGTTTTGTTTAGTATTAAAGGGTTTTTTGTTAAAATGTTTTGTTATATTGATTGATTATTATATAAAATATGGTGTGATTGTTATAACTATTAGAAATATTATTATAAATTATTGGTATAATTATGAAAAAAAATATTCATCCAAAATATAACAATATTTGTGCTAGATGTTCATGTGGTAATATTGTAAATATTTTTTCTACTTTGAGTACTGATATACATGTGGATGTGTGTAATGTTTGTCATCCTTTTTATACAGGAAAACAGAGGGTATTGGATAGTAGTGGTCGTGTGCAAAAGTTTCGTAAACATTTTTCTTTTATTAAATAATTATATATTTGTGTTGAATTATTAATATTTTTGGAAAATATTGTGAAAGTTATTTTTATATAAATATGTTTTAGTAAAATTTTTGATTATATTGTTGCATGGTTTTTGTGGTTGCCATTTGTATTATGGGATTTTATAGAAATATACTTATGTAAGTTTTGTGATGTTGTGCGTTAAGAATGTTCATTTTGTAGTTGATATAGTTTGTAGATTATATTTAGTAAGAGAGATATTTTTAAAATTTTTATTTTATTAAATAACATATGCAGAATACACGTAATTTTTCTATTGTTGCTCATGTTGACCATGGAAAATCTACTCTTTCTGACCGTTTTATTCAATATTGTGGTGGTTTAAATGCTAGAGAGATGGTGGACCAGGTGTTGGATACCATGACTTTGGAGAGAGAGAGGGGAATTACAATTAAATCACAAAATGTTACGTTAAATTATAGGGCACTTAATAGTCAAGTATATAAGTTGAATTTGATTGATACTCCAGGGCATATTGATTTTTCACATGAAGTTTCTAGATCGCTTGCTGCTTGCGAGGGTATACTGTTGTTAATTGATATTAGCAAGGGAATAGAATCGCAAACTTTATTTCATTATCATAGTGCTGTCAATATGAATTTAAAAGTGATACCGGTGTTGAATAAAGTTGATCTTGGTTGCTTTAATGCTAATAATGTTGTGGAAAATATTCGTAATGTATTTAGTAGTTGTGTTACAGAGATTATTTATTGTTCAGGAAAAACTGGATTGGGAATAGTGGATGTTTTAGAAAGTTTGGTACATAATGTTCCTTGTCCACAAGGAGATCGTTTATTACCCTTACAAGCGTTAATTGTTGATGCTTGGTTTGATAATTATTTGGGGGTGACATTATTAGTGTGTGTTAAAAATGGAATTTTAAGAAAAGATGATACAATTCAGATGATGCGTAGTGGTTATATTTGTTCAGTAGATCGAGTAGGTATTTTTACACCCAAGAGTGTTAATTTGGAAAAATTGGATTGTGGAGATATTGGTTGGATTACTTGTTTTATTAAAGATGTTGCTAAGATAATAGTGGGGGATACAATAACAATTGCGAATGAACCTGCTTCGCATATGTTGCCAAATTTTAAAAAAATTATTCCTAAGGTATATGCTGGATTTTTTCCTGTATGTTTTCAAGATTATGCATTGCTTCGTTGTGCTATTAAGAAGTTGAGTGTCAATGATTTTTCTTTGTATTTTAAATCAGAGTATTCTACTTATTTAGGATATGGGTATAAATGTGGATTTCTTGGATTGTTACATATGGAAGTTGTTCAAGAAAGATTATATCGTGAATATAATTTGAATTTAATTGTTACTCCTCCCGCAGTTTTGTATGAAATTTTACAAAAAAATTATACTATAGTATATGTAGATAATCCTTCTAATCTTCCTGCAAAAAAAGATATTATTGAATTTCGTGAACCTATAGTTACATGTTATATATTATTTTCTGTTAAATATATTGGCAAGGTGATTGCGCTATGTGTATATAGTAGAGGTGTACAGATAGATATTATTTACATAGGGAATCAAGTAAAGTTAATTTACGATATTCCTATGTCAGAGATTATTGTAAATTTTTTTAATAAATTACAGGTTTGTACTCATGGGTATGTTTCTTTTGATTATTTTTTTAAGTGTTTTCGTATTTCTGATATGGAACATGTAGAGATATTTATTTGTAAAAAAAATGTTGATGTGTTAGGATTCATTGCACACCGTGATTCTTCTATGATACACAAAATTCGTCGATATATCCACAGTTTACAATCTTTAATACCTAGGCAACAATTTGATATTGTTATTCAGGCAATTATTGGGAAACGTACGATATTTTCTGTTACAGTGAAGCAATTTAGGAAAAATGTTTTAGAGAAATGTAGTGGGGGAGATGTTAGTAGAAAAAAGAAGTTATTAAAAAAACAAAAAAGTGGAAAAAAAAGAATGAAAGTATTTGGCAATTTTGTATTGACTAAAAAATTTTTTTTCGATGTTATGAATATGCATTGTTACTTAAATAAAAAATGATGAGTATACTAACTAGTTTGTGTGTTTTATGATATTTTATTGTGTTGAAAATTTAAAAAGATTATTTGTGTAATAAGAAATCTTACATGAGGAATTTTTGAAGAAAAATTGTATGTTATATGTTTAATCGATTAAATTTATTGAAATTTGTTGAAAAGATCTTTGCTATTTTTTTAGTGTTGTTTCCAATATTTTTTTTTCGTTCTTTTTTTTTGAACCTTTTCATATTCCCTCTGGGTCTATGATGCCTACTTTGTTAATTGGTGATTATATTTTAGTAAAAAAGTTTTCTTATTCTTTGATTAATCCTATTACAGGTAGTACTTTGTATAAGATTGGTTCTCCTAAAAGGGGAGATGTTGTTGTATTTAAATATCCTAAGAATCCTAAGTTATATTATGTGAAAAGAATTATAGGGTTACCTGGGGATAAAATTAAATATGATGCGAATAATAAAAGAATTACTATACAATCTAGTTGTTTGGTTCATCATGAATGTTGCCTGAATAATATTTTGGTTACATATAGTAGTAGTTTTCCTAGTAATTTTGTAAAAATGTTATATCCATTTGGTAAAAGTTATTATGTGGATTTTTCATATGATGCAGAAATTCAAAATTTTAGTGGAATCCGTTTAATGCAAGTTAATGAATGTATAGGAAATATTTCTTATAGTATTTTGATGACTCCTGGTAGGAAAGATTTTTGTTGTATGTATTATCAGCAATATGGGAGTTTGTTGTCTGAATGGATTGTTCCACCAGGAGAATATTTTATGATGGGGGATAATCGTGATAACAGTGAGGATAGTCGTTATATTGGATGTATTCCAGAAAAAAATTTGGTTGGTAAAGTTGTAGCAGTTTGGATGAGTTATGATAGAAAACAAACAAATGGGTTTATTGGTATTCGTTTTGACAGAATTGGAAGAATTTATTAATTTTTTCTTGAATAAAATAAAATATTGTTTTATTGTATTATGAATTTTCTTTATTTGTTAAATATTAAGAAAAATATTTATATTAGTATATGATATTTTATGAATTTGAAATTAATTAATAAACTTCAAAAGGAAATGGGTTATTTTTTTCGTGACAATAGATTTTTATTTCGCGCTTTGACTCATAGAAGTGCTAGTGGGATACATAATGAGCGGTTAGAATTTCTAGGAGATTCTATATTGAATTATGTAATTGCTAATGTTTTATATCACAGATTTCCTTATATTAACGAAGGAGATATGAGTAGAATGCGTTCTGTTTTGGTGTGTCGTAATACACTTGTGGAAATTGCTAAACGTTTTAAATTAGGATCATATCTTTTGCTTGGTGTTGGTGAAATGAAAAATGGAGGTAATAATAGAGAGTCAATTTTGGCAAATGCAATAGAGGCATTGATTGGAGCTGTTTTTATAGATAGTGATATTCAAAGAATTGAAAAAATTATTTTACGTTGGTATTCGAAATATTTAAAAGAAATTATTCCAGGAAAGAGTCAGAAAGATCCTAAAACAAAGTTACAGGAATATTTGCAAGGAAATCATTTGCCTTTGCCTATATATGTTTTAATAGAAACTAAAGGAGAAAAACATGATCAAGAATTTGTTATACAATGTCATGTTAGTGGAATAAAAAAAGTAATTTTTGGTATTGCTTCTAGTCGTAGAAAAGCAGAACAGGTTGCTGCTGAAAAAATAATTAATTTATTAAATATAGTATGAAATTTTAAGGGAGTTATTGTGGTTGTATTATGATTGTTGGTGGATTTAATTTAGGAAAATTTACTTTATTTAATAAAATGTTAAAAAAAATATCTATTTTTTGTAAATATGTACTTATATTTTATGATCTGTTTTAAGAATTTGTATTGCAAGGGGGAGAGTATACAGTATGTATGTTGATTTTCCTAGTGTATTTTTTAAAACATGGGAAATAATTTATTCTACAATAGATATGAAGAGGTATTATAAAACTTTGTAATTACTCTTGATATGTTTAATGTAATTTTGTTGCAGATAATATCTATTGGATTTTTATTAATGAAATATTGGTTTATGATTTATTTCTTTTTTGTAAAAGTTATGCAATTATATTAGTAATTAATAAAGTTGATAAGATATTTCAAAAATATACGTTGTTTTATATAGAATGTGTTTATAAAAAATTTGTTTTTATAAAATTGTTCCAGTTTTTTCTAAAAATTTCAATATAGATATGCATTAAGTAATGTTGTAAAGGAGAATTTTCAAATATATTGTTACAAAAAGTATTGTGATTAATTGTTCAAAATATTTTTTATCTTTTGAAATTATCAGGGAAAAATTTATGTCATCCCTTTAGGATGAAGTTTTTTGTCTTGTATTGGTAAAAATTGTATTTTTATATGTAATGAAAAATGTAATTATTATGATGTTTTGGGATGATTTTAGTAACTTGTGATTTATACAACAAGATTATTGGTAATTGTGGTTTTAAAAAATAAAAAAAATTAAAATATTATTTTTTGTAGATATGGGATTGTGTATAATTTTCGTATTTTTTAAAGGTATGAGTACAAAAAATATAAAATTATATTTTTTTATTTTTTAAAATATTTATATTTTAATGATAATTTTTAAAGATGTGTTGTGAGTTTTCATTATTATGGTATTTTGCAATAGATAATATATTGTATGTTTTATTTTATGTAATATGTATTGATATAATGTATTGAATTTGTTATTGTGTTTGTGTTTTTGTTTTTAGTAATATAAAGTGATATATTAAATTTAAATTGTTATAAATTTTTGTGTAATTTATGGATTTAATAATATTTATAAGTTATATCATTATATTAGAAAATATGTAAATGTATATGTATGAGAAGATATTTTCATATTTTGGTATAGAAATTATTATATATTTAAATATAAATATTTTTTATTATAGATGAATAAATATGTATATACTTGTAAAGTATTTTGTATTTTAAATAAATTTATAGATATATTACATGTGATATGATATTTATTATATAGTTAATTTTTATATGATTTGATTTTTTTATTGGTTGCGGATTACATGGTTATTTTTTTTGATAGTATTGAGGTAAATTGATATTGTTTTTGTAATAATTATTTGTTAGTTTTGTATGCTGAATTGTATTAATGTTTATTTTGCATAGTGTTGCAATTATTGTGTATTGTATTGCATCTAACATGTTATTGAACATTATGAATGATTCTCTTTTGTATTCTTGTTTAGGATCTTTTTGTGCATAACTTCTTAAATGTATATTTTTTCGTAAATGTTCCATGAGTGATAAATGTTCTTGCCAGAATGTATCTATTGTTTGTAATATTAGATATTTTGTAAAATTTTGTATGATATTTTTATCAAGAGTGGTTTTTTGTTCTTTTATTTTTTTGGATATTTTTTTTATTATTTTATTTTGTAGTGTAATATCTTTTGGACATGATTTTTTATTATTTTTTAAGTATTTATGTATTGATAATGTGATATTAAAATCATTTTTTAGGTATTTTTCTATTTTTTTTATATTTGTGTTTTTGTTGGTGTGTTTTATGTGGTATTGTTTTATAATGTTTTTTGTGATTTTTTTTTGAAAATCTTGTATAATATCCTCAATGTTTTTTGAGAATAATATTATATTTCTTTGCATATATATAATTTTTCTTTGATCATTTACTATATCATCATATTCAAGGAGTTGTTTTCTGGTGTCAAAATTTCTATTTTCAACTTTTTGTTGGGCATTTTCGATAGCTTTATTTATCCACGGATGTTCAATAGCTTCTCCATATTTTATTCCAAGTTTTTTCATAATATTAAGGATGTGATTTGATGCAAATATTCTCATTAGAGAATCTTCCATAGATAGATAAAATCGGGATGATCCAATGTCTCCTTGTCTGCCAGCTCTTCCTCTTAGTTGGTTATCTATTCTTCTGGATTCATGTCTTTCAGTGCCAATAATATGTAATCCTCCTGCGGAGAGTACTAAATTGTTTTTTTTTTTCCATTCTTTTTGTATTGAAGGTATTTTTTGTTTGTTAGAGACTGTTTTAGTTTTTTCTTCCCAATTGCCTCCTAAAATTATATCAGTTCCTCTTCCAGCCATGTTGGTTGCTATTGTAATAGCTCCTGGTTTTCCTGCTTGTGCGATAATTTCTGCTTCTATATCATAGAATTTTGCATTTAATACTTTGTGTGGCATGTTCTTTTTTTTTAATTCTTTGGATAGTAATTCAGATTTTTCTATAGATATAGTGCCCACTAGTGTGGGTTGGTTGTTTTTGTGACATTTTTTGATATCTTGAATAATTGCTTGTATTTTTTCTTTTTCAGTCATGTAAATTAAATCAGAAAAATCTTTTCGTATCATTTGTTTGTTAGTTGGTATTATAATTGTGTTTAATTTATAAATGGTACTAAATTCTAATGCTTCTGTATGAGCTGTGCCAGTCATTCCTGCTAATTTTTCATATAAGCGAAAATAATTTTGAAATGTGATAGAAGCTAATGTTTGATTGTCTTGGTGAATGCGAACGTTTTCTTTTGCCTCTATGGCTTGGTGTAAACCGTCTGGCCATCGTCTATTGGGTAATGGTCTTCCCGTATGTTCATCTATGATGATTATTTTGTTATTTTTTATTATATAATCTATGTCACGAATAAATAATTCGTGTGCCCGAATGGAAGCAATGATGTGATGTAGTAATATGAGATTTTCTGGAAAATATAGTTCTTTTTCTTTATTTAATATTTTATATTTTATTAACAGTTTTTCTATTAGCATCATACCTTTTTCAGTGAGATTGATTTGTCGTGATTTTTCGTCTACTGAGAAATGTCCTGTTCCTTGAAAATCGTGAGTATCTTCTTTATTTTGTTTTTGTAGATGTGGAATAATAAATTTATTGATTTTGTGGTATATTGTTAAGTCAGTTTCTATTGTTCCAGAGATAATTAGTGGTGTTCTTGCTTCATCGATTAAAATAGAATCTACTTCGTCAATTAGAGCATAATGTAGCGAACGTTGTACTTTGTCTTTTGGATGGAATATCATATGATCTCTTAAATAATCGAATCCATATTCATTATTTGTTCCATATGTAATATCTGCTTGATATGCAGATTTTTTTTCTTTTATGGACATATTTGGTAAATTGATGCCAACAGTAATTCCTAAGAAATTAAATAATTTTTGGTTGTTTTTTGCGTCTCTTTTTGCCAGATAGTCATTTACTGTTACTATGTGTACTCCTTGTTTATTTAATGCATTTAAATATGCTGGTAATGTTGCTGTTAATGTTTTTCCTTCGCCAGTTCTCATTTCAGTAATAAATCCATTATGTAATGCAATTCCCCCTAATAATTGTACGTCAAAGTGTCGCATTCCAAATACTCTTTTGCTGGCTTCACGTACTACTGCAAATGCTTCGGGTAATATATTATAAAGATTTTCTCCTTTTTGGATTTTTTCTTGGAATTCTTTTGTTTTTTTTGATAATTGTTTATCATTTAATTTTGTAAATTTATTTTCGATGGAATTAATGATATTAACAGTGTTTTGCATTTTTTTTAGTATACGATTATTATAATTTCCAAATATTTTGTTGAGTAATCTTATGAGCATAATTAATATTTTGATATATATGAAATTGAAATGATAAATGTAAAGTAGTATTAATATATAATCTATGTGATGTTGATAATATGTTTGATATTTATGTAATTTTGTATTTGTGTGTATTGGATTAGCATATTAGTAATATTAGAATTAAAAATAATATCATGAGATTATTTAATGTTTGTGATTTGTTTTAAATAGATTTCTAATTTAGTTTGTGAAATTTTTGTGTTTTTTTGATATTGAGATTCTTTTTAAGAATATTTGTATTTTAGTGCTATATGAAGTATGTTGTAAAGTAGGAATTATAGATATTGAGTTTTATTGGTATTGTTAGTAGCTTTTGTATAAAATATATTATGATAACACAAATTTTGTATTTTTTTTTGGAAATTTATCGGTTATTTGTTGTGTGATTTTTGCTATTGTTCCTGCTCCTTGCATTAGTAATAGGTCATTATTTTGTAGTATTTTTTGTAGTGTTTTTGGTATTTTTTTTGTATTTTTTATAAATATTGGTTTTATTTGTTTTTTTTTATGAATTGCATGACATAAGGTATTGCTGTTAATGTGAGTAATTGGTTTTTCTCCTGCAGGATCAATCTTTAATAATATTAACATATCTACTTGTCCTAATATATGTACGAAATTTTTGTATAGATCTTGTGTTCTGGTATAGCGATGTGGTTGAAATATCATAACTAATCTTTTTTTAGGCCAACTTATGCGTATTGTTTGAATATTGTTTTGTATTTCATTTGGATGATGTCCGTAATCGTCAATTAACATGAATGTTATAATTTTTTTTTGTTTTTTTTTTATACAGAAGTATCCAAGATTATGTAATCTTCTATTGACATTTTGAAATCTTGACATAGTTTTTAGAATAATATTTGTTTTTATGTTGTTTGCTTGTGCTGTAATAATGGCTGCTGTGGCGTTTAATGCATTATGGTATCCAGGAATATTTAAGTGTATTTGTAATGGTTTTTTTTTATTTCTATGTATGTGAAATGTACTAGTTTTTTGGTATTGTTTGTATTGTTGAATGCAAAAATTTGCTTTTTGGTTAAATCCGTAAGTAATGATTTTGCAATTTTTAATTTTTGGTAATATTTTTTGGATAGCAGGATTGTCTATACATAATATAGCTACTCCGTTTTTTGGGAGATTTTTTATAAATTTTATAAAGGTTTTTTGTAATAATACAAAGTTTCCTTTATAAGTTTGCATATGATCTTGTTCAATGTTAGTAATAATTGCTATTTTTGGTTGCAGATATATTAATGAAGCGTCGCTTTCATCTGCTTCTGTGATAAAATATTTACTGTTTCCTAATTCTGCGTGTAAGTTGCATTTTTTTCGTATTCCTCCATTGACAAATGTTGGTTGTATTCCTGCGGTTTGATAAATATCGACAATCATTGTTGTAGTAGTGGTTTTTCCGTGTGTTCCTGCAACAGCTATTCCGTAATAGGTATTCATAATTTTTGCTAGCATTTCTGCTCGTTTTATAATGGGAATATTGAGTTTTTTTGCTTCTATGATTTCTGGGTTTTTTTTTGGTATTGCACTGGATTTCACTATGATATCTGGGTGGTTTATATTTTTTGCGGAATGCTTATAGTTAATATGTATACCTAATTTGGTAAGTTGTTTTGTAATTTTGTTTGCAGAAATGTCGGATCCACTTATTTTATGTCCTTGATAAAATAGTATTTTTGCAATTCCGCTCATGCTGATTCCTCCAATTCCTATGAAGTGAATTTTTTTGATTTTTGGCATTTTTCAAGTAAATTATTTTGATAAGTTTTTTATTTTTATATTTTATGAAATGTTGTGTAGAATATTACATAATGCTATGTATGAAAATTGTTTTTTTTTATTAATTTTATATATTTTATAATTTTTTTAGTTGAATTTGGTTTGGATTGTGTTTTAGCTAGTTTTGCCATTTTTAATAAAATTTTTCTATTTATTTTTTTTAGTATTTCTATTATTTTGTTTGTTGTAGTTTTAGATTTATGTATTATTTTGGCTGCTCCTATTTTTTCTAAGGTTTTTGCATTGAAATATTGTTGTTGATCTTTATGTGTAAATGGGATAAATAATGCTGGAATACCAATTTGTGTAATTTCGCTTACTGTCATAGCTCCAGATTGACATATTACTAAATCAGCCCAAAAATATGCTTTATACATATTACGAATAAATGTAACTATTTTATATTTTTTTGCTTTTTTCCCACATAATTGTATATAATTATTTTTTACTAAGTTGAGTATTTTTGGGTTATTTCCTACTTGGTGCCAAAAGATGAAATTATTGGATAATTCTTGTGCTATTTTTGGAAGTATTGTATTTATTGTTTTTGATCCTTGACTACCTCCCATGACAAGTATTCGAATTGGTCCTATTCTTTTTTTTAGTCTTTGTTGCGGAGATGGAATGGATAATAATTTTTTACGAATAGGATTTCCTACAAAGTAAGCGTATGGAATTGTATTTGGAAATCCTTGTAATGTTAAATTAGATATTTTAGATAGTAATTTGTTTGTTAGTCCAGCGATAGCATTTTGTTCATGTATAATAGTTGGTACTTTATATAACCATGCTGTTAAAATTACTGGAATAGAGATATAATTACCCATTCCTAATATTACGTCTGGTTTTATTTTTTTTATAATTTTTGCGCTGTAGTAACAAGCGCAAAGGATATACATTATTGACATTATTTTTTGTATGATTGTTTGTTCTCTAAATCCTATGACTTGAATAAAATGTATTTTAATATTATTTTTTGGAACTAATATAGATTCTATGTGGTTATTGGTTCCTATCCATTGAACGTTCCAATGTTTTTTTAAGACATTTGCTATAGTTAATCCTGGGATGACGTGTCCTCCTGATCCTCCTGCTGCAATTATTATTGTTTTTTTTTTTTTCATATAGTTGTTATTATACTGTGAGAGTTGTGACGAATATATCATGTGATTAGTATTTAGTGAAATTATGAATGGTTTTGAATTTTGTGATTTTATTTTGTATTTTTATTAAAAGTTTTTTATTTGTTTTTGAGTTTTTATGTTTTTGCTAGTTTTGTAAATATTTTTCCTCTTTCTTGAAAATTTTTAAATTGATCTAAGCTTGAACATGCTGGAGATAATAATACTATGTCGTTTTTTTTTATTTTTTGTTTAATTATTAATATGGATTCTTCTAATGTTTGAGTGAGTGTGGAAATTTTTGGTCGTAATTGATATAGTTCTTTTCCGTTTTTTCCAAAACAATATAGTTGTATTTGTTTTCCTTGTATATATGGTTTTAAACTAAGAAAATTCATGGATTTTCCTTCACCGCCTAATAGTACGTGTAGTATTCCTTTATTATTTTTGTATTCATAAATGGCATTTTTTGTGCTTTGTATGTTTGTTGATTTAGAGTCGTTTATCCAGAGTATGTTGTTGTGTTTGTGCACTAATTCGCAACGGTGTGTTAATCCTACAAAATTTTTTAATACGTATATACTATATTTTCTTGGAATTTTTATTGCATCTGATAATGCTAATGCTGCTAATATATTGAGGTAATTGTGTTTTCCTGATATTTTTAGGTGATTTGTATTAAATAGTGTTTTATTTTTTGCTATTATCCAGGTTTTTTTTTTATATTGATATAAATGATAGTGTCCAGTATGAGTACCAAAATTGATATATTTTATGTTTTTTTTTTTATGTTTCGGAATAGTTAATGGATCTTCGGAGTTGTTTATGCAGATTTTGGCATGTTGGTAAATTTTGAGTTTTGCTAATTGGTATTTTTTTATGCCTTGTGGATACCTATTCATATGATTTTCTGTGATGTTTAAGATTATTGCTATTTTTGGTGTTAATGTATATGTTGTTTCTAATTGGAAACTTGATAATTCTAATATATATAGTTGGTATTTTTTATTTAATAATTGTAATACTGGATATCCTATGTTACCTCCGATTCCAGCTTGTATTCCTGCTTTTTTTGTGATTTTTTTTAACATGGTAGTTACTGTGGTTTTTCCATTGGTACCTGTAATAGCTATGATGGGTATTTTATTATATTTGTTTTTTTGAATTTCTTGTGCAAATAATTCAATGTCTCCAATAATTCTTATGCCTGCATTTTTAGCTTTTTTTATGGCAGGGTGTAATAATGATACTCCTGGACTAATAATAATTAATGTTGCTTCAAGTAACCATGTTTCGTTAATTTTATTGAAATGACATTGTAAATGTTTAGTTAATTTTTGTATTTTTTGTGGAGGTATTTTGGAATCTGTTATTTTTGGTAGTATTTTATATGTTTTATATAAATATTGAATGCAAGATAGTCCTGTTATCCCTAAACCTACGATAACAATTTTGTCATTTTTGTAGTTTTCCATATATATATTTTATAAACTTATAAGTCCAATAAGGATAAATATGAAAGAAATAATCCAAAATCGTATGACAATATGTGTTTCAGGAGATCCTTTTAATTCATAGTGGTGATGTATAGGGGACATAAGAAATATTTTTTTATTTGTACATTTAAAATATCCTATTTGTAAAATAATTGATATTGTTTCAATAATAAATATTCCGCTGATAATTATAAAAAATATTTCTTGATGTAACAGAATAGATATGGTGCCAAGTGTTGCTCCTATAGGTAACGAACCTACATCTCCCATAAAAATTTTTGCTGGATATATATTAAACCAGAGAAAACCAAGTCCTGCTCCAATTATTGCTGTACATATTACCATAATATTGTTGGCATGTACAAGATATGGTATATATGCATTAAATAATTCTATGTTTTTATGACTACTTATCCATGCTACTATGGATAGACCACAAGCAACTAGTATTGCAGGCATGGTTGTTAAACCATCGAGACCATCAGTTAAATTTACTGCATTACTTGCTCCAACAATAATTATATACATCATGATGATATATAACCAGATGTTATTTTGTGGTATAACAATTGATTTTTGTATTATAGGTAATAACATAATTTTTTCGCTATTTTTGGATATATAAAGTATATTATATATGATAGCGCATGTGATGATTGATTGTAATAGATATTTACGGATACCGCTTAATCCATGAGTGTTTTTATGTTTTATTTTTTTATAATCATCAATAAATCCTATTATTGCATATCCTGATAATGTAAGTAATATGCAAAGAACGTGTGTATTGCTTGGGTTTGTCCATATTAATATTGATATGATTATAGATAATAATATTATTATTCCTCCCATGGTTGGTGTTCCTTGTTTTTTTAGATGAGATTTTGGTCCATGTTTTCTTATGATTTGTGTTATTTTGAGTTTTTTTAATTTTTTGATGATTATTGATCCTATATATAATGAGATAATAAATGATGTTAATAAACTAGCTATTGTTTGTAATTGTAATAAAGTTAAATAATTTATTTGTATATTATGTTTTGTTAACAGGTATTCGATAAAATAATCAAACATGATATTTTTTCCGCAAATAATGTATTATTTTTTTATTTTAGCATTTTTAGATTTTTTAATTAATATGGTGTTTTTATGTTGTATTAGTAAATTTAATAAGTATGTTATTTAATGTATTTTTTTAGAAAGTTGTTTATTCGATTTATATTTGTAGTTTTTGTAATGTTATTGTTTGTTTTTATATTAGGTATTTTATTTGTATTAGTTGTATTAGTTTTTTTGATTATTTTGGTATGTAAGTTTTGTTTAATTTTTTTATATTATTGATAATTATAATGTAATAAATTTGGTATATTTACTAATATGTTTTTTCTTTTTATTGTGTAAAAAAATTTGTATTATAATGAGTATTTGTAAGTAAGTGATTTTTGTTGATTTTCATAAAAAGTGTTTTTATTGGTATGTTTTTGTTTTTTTATATTTTTGTGAAAATTTTTGAGAGTAATATTTTTATTGATAATGTTAATGTAGTACTTACTATTATTAATATTGTATTTTTTGTAGAGGGAAGTTTATTATGTATATTTTTTTATACAATAGCGTGGATTTTATTCCATGTATTATGTGATTGTTAGAAAAAATATATGTATTTGATGATTTTTTAGAGAATTTGTAAATTTTTTTATTTTGTTTTTATAGTAACAATAATGCGTATCATTAATAAGTATAACATTTTTATTTTTGTTCTTGCAAATGTTTTTTTGTTTTTTATTTTTAGTGATATTTGATATTTCTGTAAGTTTTTTGTAGCAATATTGTTAATATGTATGTATTGTGGGTTGTTGTATAGGATTTTTTGAAAATTATTTTTCTATTGTAATAATTGCGAAGTTATATGTGGAATTTAATGTAAATAATGTTAATATGATTTTTATGTAATTATTGTAGTTTTGTGTTGATTGACGGTGTTTTTGTTTTTTGGAATTTTTGTGTTTTGTGTTTTTGTTGTGGTTTTTTGGTATGTTTTCGTGGTGTTTATTGGCATATTTAGTGGTTTATGAATCTAATAGGTTAATTGATATAATGTGGGCACTAAGAATAATTAATTGTGGTTTTATCAAGGGGTTTTTATTAGTGTAGTTGTAGTATTATGTAATATTTTTTGGTATAAAGAAATTATATTTGTTATATATTTGCTTTGTAGTGTAATGATAAAGTATTGTTGTTTATTTTTTGGAGTTATAAATGATATAGAAGTGTTTTTTTCTGTGAATTTTTTGAGTATATTAGGTATTATATAAAGTGTACATGGAATCATGATATTTTATTCCTAATAGTTTTTTTACGGTATTGCTGTCAGAGTATGGTTGATATTTATTGCCAATAATTTGGTATGTTTCGTGTCCTTTTCCTGCGATTAATATGAGATCATTTGGAGACGCTGATTGTATGGTTTTTTCTATTGCTTTTTTTCTATTATGTATTATTTGTATTTTTTTGGTGTTGTGTATTCCATGGATGATTTCTTGAATAATTTTTTTTGGTGTTTCATTTCTTGGATTATCATCTGTAATTATGACGTTGTCGGAATATTTTTCGCTAATATTTCCCATAATAGATCTTTTGTATTTATCTCTATTACCTCCGCATCCGAATATGCACCAAATTTTTCCAGTACAATGATATCTTAAATTTTGTAGTGTTTCTTTTAATGCACGTGGATTGTGTGCATAGTCTATAATTATTTTTGGTTTATTTTGTATATTGAATGTTTCCATTCTCCCAGGAATTGGTTTTAATTTGTTTACAGTATGAATTAATTGGGACAGAGAATATTTATATTCCAATAATGTAGATATGATTAATAGTATATTATCTACGTTATATTTTCCGAGAAGTGGACTATAAATAGTTGCATTTCCCCAGCTAGATTTAAAGAAAATACATGTTTTATTTGAATAATATTGTATATTATGTGCATATAACCATTTTCCTTTCCAAATAGAAAAAAATGATGGTATATAATGTGATGATACTGCCGTTGTGATGTTTTGGTGTTTTTTTGATTGTAATTTTAGTAACCATTTTTGACCAATTTTGTCATTGGCATTAATAATATATTTTTTTACTTTTAATTTTGAAAATAATTTCCATTTAGTCTGTTCGTAATGTAACATATTTTTATGATAATCTAAATGTTCGTGGCTTAAATTTGTAAATATGGCTACTTGGAAGAATAAATTTTCTACGCGGTATTGTGCTAAGGCATGTGATGATATTTCTAATGATACAAAATTTATTCCTAATTTTTTTATTTTATATAAAAATTTTTGTATATGAATGGCAGAGTCTGTAGTATTTTTTGTAGGATATATGTGATGATTTATAATACCGTTTCCTATAGTTCCCATAATTGCGCTTTTTGTTCCTAATAATGTTGCCCATTGGCTTAACAAGTGTGAAATTGTTGTTTTTCCGTTTGTTCCAGTGATTCCTGTGAGATGTAAGGAGTGTGATGGGTTTTTATAAAATCTACCAGCTAATTTGGATAAATTTTTTGTAATTGATGGGAAATAAATAATTGGTATATTGTTGAATATTTCAATATTTCCATTTTTTTTCTTTTTTTCTGTGATGATTGCAGAGATGTTTTGTTGTATTGCTTGAAAAATATAATAACGACCATTTGTTATATTTCCTGGTAAAGTTACAAGTAGATCTTGTCCCATTGCATTGCGATTATCAGATACTATATTATTTAATATTATATTTGGTGCATGTTGTATCCAGGGTTTTAATAAAATATGTAAATTGTTATTAATCATGAAAATTTTTTGTTACATTATATATTTGTATTATTTAATGAAATTTATTTTTTGATGTTTTGGTGATTTGGTTTTGGTGTATTATATTTGTTGTGTTTGATGTTATTTCAGTGAGTTTGTTGGTAATTAGGTATTTGTATGCATAATATATAATTTACTTTATATTTTATGATTATATTATGTGTGTTTATAAAGAAATTTTTTCTATTGTATATAGTTTTGCACTACGTGCTTGTGGATTTTTCATAATTTCTTGTTTTGTTGGAGTGAGTATATTGATAACTTTGATTTTTTTTGTTTTGTGATGTTTTTGTAATATTTGTTTTTCATTAAGTGGTATTTTGTTTGGTATTGTGGTATATGGGTTGGTGTGTTTTTGGATAAATGTTTTTATGATTTGCATTTCTAATGAATGAAAGCTGATAATTGCTAATCTTCCTCCTGGAATTAATATATGAAAAATATTTGTTAGTATTTTTTGTAATTCTGATAATTCGTTGTTAATAAAAATACGTATTGCTTGGAAACATTTGGTTGCTGGGTGTTTTTTATATATTTTTTTTTTATTTTTTGGTAGTGCTTGTAATATAATTTGCGCAAGTTCTGTAGTATATATTATAGGTTTATTGATCCGTTTTTTTATAATGGCTGTTGTGATTTTTTTATAAAATTTTTCTTCTCCGAATTTTTTAAATACTAAAGCGATGTCTTTTTTTTTTGCGTAGTTTAACCAATTTTTTGCAGATTTTCCTGTAGTATTATTCATACGCATATCTAATGGACCATTGTTTTGAAATGAAAATCCTCTTTTTGGGTTATGTATTTGTAGAGAAGATACTCCTAAATCTAATATGATGCCATGTACTGTTTCTAAAAGTTTTTTTTTGAATAAGTAATTATATATTTCAGAAAATAATCCATGTAATATAGTAAATCGAGGGTCATGGATTTTGGATCCTATGTGAATAGATTCTATATCTCTATCTATAGCTAGTAGTTTTCCATGTTTATTGAGTTTGGATAAAATTAATTTTGAATGTCCTCCTTGTCCAAATGTTCCGTCTATATAAAAACCATTTTTTGTGATGTTTAGTGATTGTATAGATTCCTGCAATAATACAGGGGTATGAGTAATATTGTGCATAAATTTTTTTATAAAACTTATTTTAAAATCTTGTTTATAATAATTATTATAGAATAGAAATTATAAATATATTATATCTTGCAAGAATATTATATTGCAAATTTTGTTTTATGGTATTTTTTGGTTTTTATGGTTGTATTTTATATCAATGTTTATGTGGTATTATTACGTGTATTTTAAAGTTTCGAATTGGTTTGTGTTTTGAATGGTATGGTAAATAATTTCGGATGTTTTTATTATAGTATTATGAATGATGTTCCTATTAAAATTATAAAAAATGTGAGTTTTATCCATTTTTCTGGTAGTTTATGTGCTAATTCTGCTCCAAATGTAATACTTATGGTACTTCCTAATGCTAATGGTAGTCCAATATTCCAATTAACGTTTCCATGTTGTGCGTAGGAGTATAAGGATATTATTGCGTTTGGTGCTACTGATGCTAAAGCAATACCTTGAGCTTTGTTTTGTTTTAATCCAAATAATGTAACTAATGTTGGTACTATTATTAATCCTCCTCCTATTGTTAAAATTCCAGAAATAAATCCGCTAATTATTCCCAGAAAGGGTAAAAATTTATAAGATAGTGAGATAATATTTTTTTTTGTTATTTTATAATTATCATTTATCCATTGCAATATATAATATATAGAAATGATTGTTAAGAAGGTTGCAGATATTTTTTGTAAGTTTTGTATTGGTATGTTATTAACTATTGTTGCAGATATCCATGAAGATATTGTGGAAAATATAGACAATGTGCAGGTTGTTTGTATATCAATGTTATGATGTTTTTTATATATTAAAAATCCTATTAATACATTTGGTATTATAATAATAAGTGCTGTTCCTTGTGCAATATGTTGGTTCATGTGAAAAAATGTATTAAAAATAGGAATTGCTATTAATCCTCCACCTATTCCTAATACACCTCCTAAAATTCCTATTATAATTCCTATAATAAATAAGAAGAAGATTTCGTAGTATGTCATATATTATGGTAAAGTTATTTTTGTATAAAGTAATTTGGAATTTAGAATAATTTTTGTAATGTGTTTTATTTGGTTTATAAATAATGTTGTTTTTTGTAAATTAGTGTATATTTTATTTTGTTTGGATATTGTATATCAGAGCAACTTATAAAAAAAATGTGTGTATAGTAGACATTACATAAAATATTTGTATTATTTTAAAGGTTTTTTGTGTTTTTTATATATATTATAAGTGTAATATATTTTTGTTGATATATTATAATTTGATGATATCTTGTGCAAGATTTTATAGTAAATTTTTTAGTATTGTATTTTGGATTGTTGATTATATGGAACTTTTAATAGAAAAAATGTTGTTATAATTTTATAGTTTAGTATGCGATAATGTTTATAAATATGTATTATGATATATATTAATATTTATTAAATTAGTTGTTATGTGCATTCGGAATCTATGAATATGAGATTATAAATTGTATAGAATATATTATATAATGTTATTTTTTCCAATAAATTCCTATTTTTGGATCAAGTAAATTTTTGATTATTTTTATGTTATTTTGGTTTTGGAAAAAATTATATATTTGTTTTGCAGCTATTTTTCCAATATTTGGTATATTTTGCAGAGTATGGATATTGGTGTTTTGTATATTTTCTATTGTTTGATAGATTTTTGCTAATTGCCAAGATGTATTTTTTCCAATATGTGGAATACTTAATGCATATAAAAAACGAGCAAAGGTTGTTTTTTTTGCTTGTTCTATAGAGTTAAGTAGATTATTGATAGATTTATTGCTTAACATTTTTAAATTTACTAAATCATTTTTGTTTAATTGAAATAAATCTTGTGGTGTGTCAATAATTTTTTTATCAATTAGTTGATCGATAGTTTTTTTTCCTATTCCATGAATATTCATTGCGTGTTTAGAAACGAAATGTTTTAGTCTTTCTTTTTTTTGTGCCTTGCATTTTATTCCTGCATTGCAACGTAATATGAAAGGTTTTTTATTAGTTTGTATATTGGAATTGCATGATGGACATTTTGTAGGAAAATGAGTTGTTTTGTGTGGTATGTGATTGTTGTTGTTGTTTTTGTTTATTTTGATTATTTTAGGGATAATATCTCCAGATTTTTGTATAGTTACCTCATCTCCAATCATAATGTTGAGTTGTTTCATGATATTTGTATTGTATAGATTGATGTTTTGTATTATAGTTCCATTGATTATTATTGGTTTAATATATGCAATTGGTGTTAATATTCCGCTTTTCCCAATTTGGAATTTTATGTCACGAATTTTTGTTATTGTGTTTTTTGTTGGAAATTTATAAGCGATGGCCCAATTTGGTGCTCGAGAATTGTAGTGAAGTTTTTTTTGTAATGTTAATGAATTTACTTTAATAACTATGCCATCTATATTGAAATCTATTGATTGTTTTTTTTTTTGGATATCCTTGTAATATTGTATGGTGTGTTTGATGTTGTTAAATATTTTGATGTATTTTGTATTGATTGGTATTCCTAAATTTTTTAATGCACATAATTGTTGGTAATGATTTGTTGATGGGAAATATTCTCCTTGCACCATACTAACTCCGTAAGCAAAGAAATTTAATGGTCTTTGTGCAGTAATTTTATGATTTAGTTGACGAACAGAACCAGAAGCTGTATTACGTGGATTAGAAAATTTTTTGTTTTTTTTTTTGAATTTTGTGAATTGTGTATTTTTAATAAAAATTTCTCCTCTTATCTCTATTTCTTGGGGTGTTATGTGGAAATTTTTTAAATACATGGGAATATCTTGGATAGTTAATATGTTTTTTGTGACGTTTTCTCCTTGTGTTCCATCTCCTCTAGTGGAAGCTTGTATAAGTTTTCCATGGAGATATAATAGACTAATTCCTATTCCGTCAATTTTTAATTCACAACAATATTGTATATTATTTGTTGTGTTTGTTTTTTTTTTTATTTTTTTGTCGAATTTTATGATTTCTTCGGATGTATAGGTGTTATTAAGAGATAACATAGGAGATTTATGATATACTTTTTGAAAAGTATTATTTGTTCTTATTTTTCCTATTTTTTTTGTTGGAGAGTTGTTGTCTAGTATTTTAGGATATTTTTTTTCTAATGTTTCTAGTTCTTTTATCGTTTTATCATATTTATCATCAGATACTTTAGATTTATTTTTATAATAGTATAAATATTCCCAATATCTTATTTTTTTTTTTAGTTGTATAATATGTTTTTTGATTTTTGTAGAATGCATGGATAATGTATATTTTATATTGTATGTTGCAAGTGTATTATAATGTTTGGAATTTTTGTGTTTTTCTGTTTTATATAGAATGTTGTATTATATGTGATTGTATTAGAAAATTTTTTCAGGTAATGTTTATTGAATATATTATATTAAATATTTTAAAAGTTTTTTGTTAGATATTTTATGACATCTTCTTTGGTTTGGTGGATTCCTTTGTCTCCCTTTTTCCATTGTGCTGGACATACTTCTCCGTGTTTTTCATAGAAATGAATAGCGTCTATCATTCTAATTATTTCATCAATGTTTCTTCCAAATGCCAAGTCATTTATATTTTGGTATCGAATAATTCCGTGTTTGTCTATGATGAAACTAGCTCGTAATGCAACTCCAAGTTCTGGATGTTCTACATCATACATATTCATAATGTTTTTTTTGATATCTGATACCATGGGGTATTTTATATTTCCAATTCCCCCTTCTTTTAAGGGTGTTGAACGCCATTTTTGATGTGAAAATACTGAATCACAAGATATTCCGATTATTTTAGTATTTCTTTTTTCTATGTTTTCATATTTTTTGTTGAAAAGTATTATTTCGGTTGGACATACAAAAGTGAAATTTAATGGCCAAAAGAAAATGATCGCAGTTTTGTTTTTTATAAAAGTTTTTAAATTGAAGTTTTCAATAATTTTTCCGTTTTGCATGACAGCTGGTGCAGTAAAATTGGGAGCTTTTTTAGTTATTAGTGTCATTTTTTTTTCCTTGTAATGTAAATTCAAGTTATATCACAAAAAATATTTTTAATGTAATTTTGTGAAATAAATTTTTTTAATATTTATTTAAAAAATTTTATTTTGATGTTTTGTGTGATATAAATTTTAGTGTTTAATGGTTTTAGTTTATGCGAATACTTTGTTTAAATAATATATTAATAAATTTTATGGAATTGCGAAATTATGTAAAAATTTTATATGTATTCATTACATGTATCATTGTGTTTTTATATTTGATTTTTTTAAATTTTTATGTAGTATTAGTACATCTTATATTTTTATATTTTATCATAATGTGCATAGTTTTTCTATGAAAAATATTATATATTTATTTGTATCATGATGTATGTTAGATATGATTTGGTTAGGTATGTTGTGATTGGGATCAACGAATATATTTGGTTATTGCGATATAGTTTTGTATATTTAATGGAATATATTTGTTGATGTATTTATTTATATGTATATTTTGAGTGATATTTGATGATTTATAATATATTTATGTATTTGTGTTTGTAGTTTTGGTATAACTATATTATAAAATTATATGTTGTTATTTTATATATTTTATTTTTATTATATTAATACATAGTTTTTTGAGTTTTTTGTGTGTGTTGTAGAATATTGTGTATTTCTATTATTTTGGATATGTAGTATATGTTTTGTATTTTTATGTTTTATTATGCATTGTTTGTGTAACTAATTTTAAAATATTGTAATGTTTTAGATAATATCACAAGTTTTTATTTTATAAATAATTTTATAAGATTTTTGATTTTATTTGTATATGTTTTATAATGCAATCTGAATTTTGTATTTTTGTTTGTAATGAATGATATTTTTTTAGATAATATTTTTTTACACTTGCATATGTTGATGATATATTAAACTGTTATAACGAATGAGGTATAAGTATTACATAAAAGTCGTGTAAATGTTTCATGTTATTGTGTTTTGGATATATTAGATATTATTTGTATAATTTTATTAGTGTATTTTTTTGTTTATTATGAATGTTGAGTTTTTTAATTTTGTATATTATGATAATTTTTGTTTGTTGTGTTATTTCAAATAATATTAATGATGAAATACTATTGTATTTTATTTGAGTGTTTTGAAAGATTGTGTGAAATATTTTTGTTTATTTAAAAAATTTATAAATAACGCATTGTAACATATGTAATAATTTTTTGGTATTGTTTACGTCATTTATATTATATATTTTATTGAATGTGTGTATTTTTTATTATATATAGTATAAGATATGCGATAATATTACATGTAATAGTTATTGTGATGATATTACTTAAGAAAAAAAAATACATTGTTGCTTTAGATCAGGGAACAAGTGCGTCGCGGGCGATTATTTTTGATTATTATGCTAATGTTATTGGGATTGCTAGAAAAGAGATTACGCAAATTTATCCTAAACCTGGTTGGGTGGAACATGATCCTATGGAAATATGGAATACCCAATATGATGTTTTTTTTGAAGTACTGAGAAAAACTGGGATTTGTTGTAATCAAATTTCTGGAATTGGTGTTACCAATCAAAGAGAAACTATAGTAGTTTGGAATAAAAAAGATGGTAAACCTATTTATAATGCTATTGTGTGGCAATGTAGGCGTACTGCAGATTTTTGTAATGAACTTATATCTGATACGAAGTTAGAGAAATATGTAAAAAGAGTCACTGGTTTAGTAATTGATCCATATTTTTCTGGTACTAAGATTAAATGGATTCTTGATTTTGTTTGTGATTCTAGAACGAGAGCTTATCATGGAGAATTGTTATGTGGTACTATTGATAGTTGGATAATATGGAAGATGACAAATGGTAAAATACATATTACTGACTATACTAATGCATCACGAACTATGTTATTTAATATACATACATTAAAATGGGATGATCAATTATTAAGTATTTTAGATATTCCTGTTTCTATGTTGCCGAGAGTTTGTTCATCTTCTGAAATATACGGAAGTTTTGATATCTTTGAAGGTTGTTTTTCTTGTACTATTCCTATTTCTGGTATTGCTGGCGATCAACAAGCAGCTTTGTATGGTCAATTATGCGTATTCCCTGGTATGTCTAATATTACTTATGGTACTGGTTGTTTTTTGTTAACGAATATTGGTGTTCATACTATACAATCGAAATATGGATTATTAACTACGATTGCTTGTGGTGCAAAGGGTGAATTAAATTATGCTTTAGAAGGAACGGTGTTTATTGGTGGATCTATTATTCAATGGTTACGTGATGAGATGAAATTAATTAGTGATATTGTTGATATAGAATATTTTGCAAGAAAAGTTAAAGATACACATGGTGTGTATGTTGTTCCAGCATTTTCTGGATTGGCTACTCCATTTTGGGATCCTCATGTACGTGGATCTATTTTTGGGATTACTAGGGGAGTTAATATATATCATATTATTCGTGCTACATTAGAAGCTATAGCGTTTCAAATTAGAGATGTTGTTGAAGTTATGCAAGTAGATTATGGTAAATCTTTTAAATTAATTCGTGTTGCTGGGGGCATGGTAGTCAGTGATTTTTTAATGCAGTGTCAATCAGATATTTTGAATATTAATATTGAAAAATCTTTGGTGGGTGAGGTGAGTGCATTAGGAGTGGCATATTTATCTGGTTTGTCTGTAGGTTTTTGGAAAAGTTTTGAAGAAATATGTACTAATTCTGTGTTTTTGCGATGTAAATTTTCTCCTAGCGTGCAGTATATAGAAAGAGAGTATCATTATAATTGTTGGAAAAATGCAGTAATTTGTACTCGTTTGTGGAAAAATTTAAGTGCAAAAAGAAAGCAGTGATGTGGTGTTTTGAGTAAATTTATTTTTTATGATTATTGATTTTTTGATAGTTAGTATTGTGTATAATGTTTTATATTTTTTGTGATATTTTTGTTATGTGATTTGTTGTATGTTGTTTCATTTTGTGTGTTATGACATGAAATGTACTAAAATAGTAATAACATTTTCATGATACTTATATATTTTGCGAGTATTTGCATATATAATGGTTTGTGCAACAATTATTGTTGTTATATTTTTCTTTGCTATTTTGGGTAAACTTGTTATTTTTATAATTTATGGTGGTTTATAGAGTGTGTACAAAAAATGTTATTTATTCTTATATGGATTAGTGATTTTTTTATTTTTTATAAGATTTTATTTGATATAAATAGAAATTTTAATACCATTTATATGGTGTTTTTTTAATTTATGGATGTGTTTTGTATATTATGATAATATTTTACATGATATATATTGTATAATATGGTAAATTAATGTTGTTAAAAAAATAATTTTGTTTTGCAATTGATTATTTTGCTTTTGGTGTAGGGTATTTTTCTAAAAATATTTTTTGATGATATTTTTTATGTTTCAAGGAGTACTATTATGGACGAATGGGTTATTGGAAAAATAGTAAATATTAAGCGTTGGAATAGTTATTTATTTAGTTTGGTGATTTCTGCTGCTATAGATAGTTTTATTGCTGGTCAATTTACCAAATTAGGAATGGTAGTGGATGGAAAAAAAATTGTTCGTTCTTATTCTTATGTAAATTCTCCTTATGAAAAATATTTAGAATTTTATCTGGTTAATGTAAAAAATGGAAAATTTAGTTCTCGTTTACATGATTTAAATATAGGTTCTAAATTATTGGTAAGAAGAAAATCTTCTGGTTTTTTTGTTTTAGATAGTGTTCCTTCTTGTAAATATTTGTGGATGATTGCCACTGGTACTGCTATTGGTCCATATTTGTCTATATTAAAATGTGGAATTGGTTTGAGTCGATTTCGTCGTATTTTTTTGATACATGCAGTGCGTTATGTTAGTGATTTGAGTTATTTACCCGATATGTTGTTTTTGCAAGAAAATAATAAAAATGTTAGAATACAGACAATAGTTAGTAGAGAAAATGTTTCGGATTCTTTGTTTGGTCGCATTCCTGATCTTTTGTGTAATGGTTCTTTGGAAGATAAAATGTCTGTGTTTTTAAAACCTGAGACTTGTCATGTTATGCTATGTGGTAATCCTAATATGGTTCGTGATATGACAGTATTATTAGAAAATACTAGGGGTATGAAAAAAAATATCCGAAATAATCCAGGAAATATTACTATTGAGAGATATTGGTGAATTGTATAAGTTTTTATATAGATTTTGTTTTATAAAGGAGTATTGTATATTATATGTTTATACATTCTTCAGGGATTTTTTATTTTGGGTAAAAAATTTTTGTTTTTTTTAAATTTTATAGGTAAGTTTATTTATAAATTGTTTTAATGGTTCCTTTTGGTAAAATAGAAGCTATGAATTCTTTTTTAATAATTATATGATGTTTTGTGTTTAAAGAAATAAAAACGTAATCATTTTTGGTTATTTTAATAACACGTCCTATTAATCCTCCTGTTGTAAGAATTTCATCTCCTTTGCTGATACTGTTTATTAATTTTTTGTGTGCTTTTGCTCTGTTTTGTTGGGGGCGAAATATAACAAAATAAAAAATTATGCTAAAAAATAATAGAATAATAATAAAAGATAGTGGACTGTCTTGATATGTTGAGTTATTTGTGTTGGATAGGGTATTAGAAAATATGTGCATATGTTGTCCTTATAAAGTATTATTTAAAATAGAATTGTACTGTTATATGATAATTTTTATAAAGAATTTTTATATAATTTTTTATTTTTATATATACTGTATGTTTTATATATGGTATATTCAGAAAAGAATTTGTGTTTTAGAATGCTGTAAGATATAAATTTTATATTTTTTCTAATGATATTATTATTTTGAATTATTTTGTGTGTTTTCACCATAATTATGGAATAATTTTTATAAATAAATTTATTGCAGGATTTATTTTTTGATAATACTATAGTGATTAACAAAATAGTATTTGTTTTATGTAGTTGTTATATGTATATTTTGCATCATGTATATTTGGGTACGATTAATTTTTGTTAGATATAATGTTGAGAAATGTTGATATATGAAGTGATGCGTTACCGATCAATATACCATCTATATTTGGTTGATTAAGAAAATTTTTAGCATTTTTTGAATTTACTGATCCTCCATATTGTATAGAGATTGTTTCAGAGATTTTTTTGTTTTTTTCATCGAGATAAGAACGGATATTTTTGTGTATTGTATTTACTTGTATATCTGTTGGGGTTTTGCCTGTACCAATAGCCCAGATTGGTTCATATGCAATTATACTATTTTCCAATGATATTATTCCTAGTGTGTCGATGATATTTTGAATTTGCGCAATACATACTTGTTGTGTTCGGTGGTTTATATATTCTTTTTGGTTTTCTCCTATACATAATATAGGTGTAAGTCCTGTGTTTTTTGTTATAAAGAATTTTTTTGCAATATGTTTTTCTGTTTCTTTGTGATAAATACGTCTTTCTGAATGTCCAATAATAACATATTGTACGCCAACATCTTTGAGCATGTCTGCAGAAATTTCTCCTGTAAATGCACCAGAGGAATGAATATCAACATTTTGCGCTCCTAGATAAATGGGAATATTAGATAAATATTTTTTTACTAAATCGAGATATACAAATGGGGGCGTTATAATAATTCGGTAGTTCAATGGTATATGTATATTATGTATGAATTTTGTAAAAAATTTGTGTATCATTTTTTTGTTTCCGTGCAATTTCCAATTTCCTATGATATATGAATATTTCATATTTTCTCCTGAAGATTTATATTTTAGTGTTTATGTGATATATTTTTTATTATATAGTTAATTGCAATATTTATTATTGGTTATATTGAATATGTATTTCATAGGTTTTTGAAGTATTTTTGTTTTTTTGAATTTTTTACAATTTTTGATTTTTTGTTTTGGAATTGTTTGTTATATTATTAAATTATTATTCATGGTATTTATATAATATATAAAATTTTTATTTTTATTATTACAATAGATATATTATATAATAGTTTTTCAATAGTTAACAATGAAATATGGTTGTTATGTTGTGAATTTTTTTTGTGATAATTTAAAGGTAATGTTTAGTTATGTAATGTGTATGTAACAGTAAAAAGGATGCTAAAAAGAAATATTGTTAAAAAAATTAAACCAGTTTTTAGAAGATATACTCGTATATGTGTGATACAGTTGTTGTATGCTTGGCAAATATCTCACAATAAAATTACAAAAGTTGACATAGAATTTTTAATGCTATTAAATAAACGAAAGATTGATATAATGTATTTTAATGAATTATATTGTGGCGCTATAATATGTCTTGAAAAGTTGGATCAGATAATTTCTTCGTATGTACATAGATCGTATAAATCTATTGGATATGTGGAGCGTTCTATTTTGTGTTTGGCTGTATTTGAATTACTTTATCAAAAAAATGTTCCATATAGAGTCATTATTAATGAAGCTATTGAGTTAAGTAAGATGTTTGGATCTCAACGGAGTTATAAATTTACTAATAAAGTTTTAGATAAAATTGGGGAAAAAATTCGCCCGAATAAACAATAATATTTATAATGTGTTTAATAAGATTATTTTGTATGTTGCAAAGTTAGTATTTTTTTGAAAGTGTTGAGTTAATTTACGAAATGATATTTTTTGTTGATATGATTTTTTTAAAATATATTTGGAAGTTTTTGTGTTGTATTATAGTAATATGATTATAATAGTGTTTGGTGTTGATGCAACAGATTTGTATTTTTGTGAGTGTTATTTTCAATAAGTTTTATAGTATAGAGGTGTGGTATTTATTAAATGATATTGAGTGATTTGGTGCTCCTATTGAAATAATTTTATATAAAAGTATGTTAAATAATTATTTAATATGATGTGTATTGTACATGTTATGATAATATAATGAAATTGATTATTAAGTTATTTTCAGAAATCACAGTAAAAAGTGCATCTGTGAGGATGCGATTTATACATATACTTGCTAGAAATATTAGAAATGTTTTAAAAAATTATCATCAGTTAATAACTGTGATTCCTTTTTGGGATCATATTGATGTATGTTTTCGAAATCATTATCATGTAAAGTATTGCGAAATTTCTCGTATTTTGATGTATATTCCAGGTATTCAGTATATTATGAAAGTTGAAGAATGTTTTTGGAATAATATGTTGGATATTTATCAAAAAACTTTTGACATGCATCATAAGTTTTTAATTGGAAAAACTTTTTGTGTACGTGTTAAACGGTTGGGAAAACATACTTTTACTTCACAAGATATTGAAAGATATCTTGGTTGTGGTTTAAAAAAAAATGTACAAGGTACTTGTGTGAATTTAATTAATCCAGAATATAAAATATTATTGCAAATTTATCATAATAAATTAATTTTTATTTTAGATAAAATTAAAGGATTAGGAGGATTTCCTATTGGAACTCAGCAAAATATTTTATCTTTGATTTCTGGTGGTTTTGATTCTGCTGTTTCCAGTTATATGCTGATAAAAAGAGGTTGTCGTGTGCATTATTGTTTTTTCAATTTTTTCGGAGAAGATTATAAGTATTATATATATAATATAGTATATCATTTGTGGAGTAATTTTTCTGTATCTCATTCTGTGATGTTTGTATCTATAGATTTTTATTTGGTTACTGATGCATTGTTACAAAATGTTAATAGTAGTAGTATAGGTGTTGTTTTAAAACGTATGATGATACGTGCTGCATCTATGGTTGCTAAGAAATATAATATTAAGGCATTATCTACTGGAGAGGTATTGGGTCAAGTTTCCAGTCAAACATTGCAAAATTTGCATGTGATTGATAAGGTTTCTGATAAGTTGATTTTGCGACCATTAATTTCTTATAACAAAGAGGATATTATTAGAATTGCTAGAGAAATTGGTACAGAAAGATTTTCTAAGTATGTTCCGGAGTATTGTGGTTTATTTTCTAAGAGTTCTGTGATATATGCTATAGAGGATACTATTATTGCAGAAGAAAAGAAATTTGATTTTTCTTTTTTATTATTTGATGCTATTAAACAAGCTAAAGTATTAGATGTTAGTAAAATGTATATGCAAGTAACGGATGGATTAGATAATCCTATTGAAGTTACTAATATTGTAAGAAAAAATGATATTATTTTAGATATTCGTCCATTAGATATTGCAAATAATGTTCCTGTTTTGGGGATCAATATGGATTGTGTTGAAGTAAAGGTTATACCTTTCTATAAGTTAGTTAATCAGTTTATGCAATTAGATAAAAATAGATTTTATTTGTTATATTGTGATAGAGGTGTTATGAGTAGAATTCAGGCTCGTTTTTTGTATACCAAAGGATTTAAAAATGTTAAAGTGTATCGACCTTAATGTCATTAAGTATATTTAGGAAATATTTGTGTTTAAATTTCTATGATTTTATTTTGTAGAATAAAATTTATTGGAGGATTTAATATGTATGCAATATTTTTATAATATTGTGAATATATAAAAATTTTATTTGGTGTTATGGAATAGTATTTATTAATATTTGATATAATTTGGTAGATGTTTTAATGAAGTTGTTGATATGTGGTGTGTAATTAAATTTTTGTATTATAATATATTATATATATATTATTTACGGATGTATTGTATGGTTTGATAGATGTTAATTATTAAAAATTATATTGTAATTTTAGTATTTTTTATTAGGATGTATTATGGTTATTGAATTTTTTGAAGTAAAATATTAATATACTTAGTTTATTGATTATTTTATATAAAAAGATTTATGATAATTTGAATATAGTAGTGACTCAAGTGTTATATGGTAGTCTATAGATATCATGATGTCAAATGTCATGATAATTATGATAGATTGTGTAAATATTTTTTTTGCATAGTTTTTTGTAGGTATGTTTTTTTGTATTGTAGTCATTATCCACCATATATTCATGGTAGTGATAGTTAATAAATATGTATATCCAGTGTGTCCTAGCATTGTTAATAAAGATGTTAGTAATGCGAATATACAGATATATAATTTAATATATTTTTTTGTTTTTGGGATTCCTATTTTACTTACCATGGTTGGAATATTAGCTGTTTTATATTCTTGAAATTTCAATATTATAAGAGAATATGAATGTGGAATTTGCCAAAATATAAAAATTAGAAATAAAAGTAATGCAGTTGTATCGAATGTATTTGTAACACTACAGTATCCTATAGTTATAGGAATTGCTCCAGATATACTTCCCGTTAATACAGAATAAGGGGATGATGTTTTCATGAATATACTGTATATAATAACATAAATTATAAAACTTACTTTTGCTAAACATATTACTATGATATTAGCGCAATGATATAATAGTAGAAATCCTGTGATTGTAAGAATAATTGCATAAATTAAACTGTTTTTTTTAGTGATTAGTTTTTTTACTAAAATTCTATTTTTTGTTCTTTGCATTTTTTTATCTATGTTATAATCTATGTAATTATTGAATACACAACTTGCAGCGATAATTAAACACATGCTGAATGATATGAATAGTAATAATGTGTAATTAATATAGTATTTTGATGCAAATATGAATCCACTAATTAAAGAAATCAAGTTTGCTAATACGATAGATGGTTTGCATAATGCTATATAATGTAATATCATGATTTTTTACAGCATTAAATTGTTGTGTAGATGTTTCATAATCCACAGAGATCCGGTTGTAAAAATTGTGATTATTGTAGCAGTGAATATACTTGATATTAATTGCCATTGTTTTGTATCTTTTGATAATATTTCGAAATATAAAAAATATATACATTGTATTAGAACTTGTATTATAGTATTTAAAATAATACATGTAATTAGTATTTTTTTGTTCAGAAATTTTTGCATTATCAAAATAAACGATAAGCTTGTTAGTGTAATGCAGGTTAGAAAAATCTTCATAAGATTAGATTTTGTTGTCTTTTCATAGGAAGTTTTTTGTATTTTATTTTTGTTTATTTTCATAAGATGCCTTTTATATTATTTGTAATAAGTATACTATGGTAATCAGAATAATCCATATTATATCGAGGAAATGCCAAAATAATCCTAGACATTTGAGGAGAATTTGGTTACGTAAAGTAGTGCCTTGATAATGTATTTGTACAATCATAATGAGAATCCAAAATATTCCTAATATAACGTGTAAATTGTGCGTACTTAATAAAGTAAAAAAAGATGATAAAAAAGCGCTAAAATTTGGTCCATATCCTTGTTTTACTAGATAGTAAAGTTCTTGTAATTCTATATATACAAAGGAAATTCCTAGTATTGCAGTAAATATGAGCCATATATTTATTTCTTTAGTTTTATTATATTTTAATGTTATCAATGCCATGCTATAGGTAATACTACTAGATAATAAAAATATGGTTTCTACGAAAACATGTGGTAGTGTACAAATGTCTTGTATTGTCGGCCCTGTATTGGTGTTATTTACTAATGTGATATATATGGTAAATAGTGTGGCAAAAATAATACAATCGCTCATTAAATATATCCAAAAACCAAATATTTTTATATCTGTAGTGTTTGGATGGTTTTGGTTTTTTGTGAGAAGAATTTTATTTTTTGACATATTATGATATCCGTTATATGTAAGTATATTTTATGTTAATTCACTAAAATTGTATAATACTTGTTTTTTTCTTGTAAGATATATTTGATAAATATAATGGTTGCATTAATAATGCCAAAAATTGTCATCCACCAAATGTGCCATATGATGGCGAAACTGCATATGAGAATAAATATAGATACAAAAAAAGCACAACTAGTGTTTTTCATCATATGAATGGATTGTTTTTTATTGTTTTGGTGACAATGATTTTTTGTTGTGTTTTTTATTTCCCAAAAAGCATCGTGTTTATTAGGTATGTTAGGTATTGTGATAAAATTATATGCAGGAGGGGGGGATGGAATTGACCATTCCAATGTTCTTCCATTCCATGGGTCTCCAGTAGTATCTTGATATTTTTTTTTATTTATTATGCTTGTAACTATTTGTATACATTGACATAAAATACCAATAGTAATTAGACATACTCCAAATCCTGCAATTCCTAATAAATCGTGAAATTTTGAATCTATTTGTTGACTAAGACGACGTGTCATTCCCATAAATCCTAATGTATATAATGGCATGAATGCTATGTAAAACCCTATAATCCAAAACCAGAATGCACGTTTTCCCCATATTTCATTTAAGGTAAACCCAAATGCTTTGGGAAACCAATAAGTCATTCCAGCGAAACACCCAAAAATTACTCCGCCAATAATAACATTGTGAAAGTGTGCTACGAGAAATAGGCTGTTATGTAGGATAAAGTTTATACCTGGTATAGATAATAAAATGCCACTCATTCCACCAATGGAAAATGTAATTATAAAACCTAGTGTCCATAGCATTGTGGAATGAAAAATTATTCTACCTTGATATAGTGTGAATAACCAGTTAAATATTTTAACTCCTGTGGGAATTGCAATAATCATTGTCATAATTCCAAAAACAGCATTTACATTAGCTCCAGATCCCATAGTAAAAAAATGGTGTAACCATACACAGAATGATAATATGGTAATGGTAATTGTTGCCCATACTAATGATGTATAACCAAATAATCTTTTTTGAGAAAAAGTAGATACAATTTCAGAAAATATTCCAAATGCAGGTAACACTAATATATATACTTCTGGATGCCCCCATGCCCAAAATAAATTGATATACATCATAGGATTTCCATCATTAGTAAAGAAATGTGTTCCTATAAGGCGATCTAGTGCGAGTAATGCCGTTGTAACAGTTAAAATTGGAAATGCGGTGACAATTAAAATATTTGTGCATAGTGCAGTCCATGTAAACACTGGCATTTTCATGATAGACATATGTGGTGTTCTCATATATAAAATAGTAGTAATAAAATTAATTCCGGTTAATGTGGTACCTATACCTGATATTTGTATGCTCCAAATCCAATAATCTACTCCTACCCCTGGACTATATTCTATTTCGGATAATGGTGGGTATGCAGTCCATCCTGTTTGCGCGAATTCTCCTATTCCTAATGATAAATTTATTAAAATTACTCCTACCATGAACATCCAAAAGCTTAGGGCATTTACAAAAGGAAATGCCATGTCTCTAGCTCCTATTTGCAGTGGCACGATTAAATTTAATAATCCTAATAAAAATGGTGTTGCCATAAAGATAATCATAATTACTCCATGTGCAGTAGTGATTTGATTATAGTGATATGGCGATAGAAATCCTATTTCAGAGTTTGATGCAAAAAACTGTTGCATACGCATCATAATAGCGTCAGCAAAACCTCTTATGAACATGATTAGTGCTGTTATAATGTACATAATTCCTATTTTTTTATGATCTACAGAAGTAATCCAATTTTTCCAAATTTCTTTCCATTTTCCAAAGTATGTTATAAGGATTATTAAAATTAGAGAGATAAGTATTATGATTAATATTGTTGTAATAGTAATTGATTCGTTATATGGGATATCATGAATCGATAATTTTCCAAACATTTTTGTTTCCTTACTGATGTATTATGTTATAAGTTATGTGTGTAATAAATATTTTAATACGTATTTGTACTTAAAAAGTATTTTTGAAATTATTGATAATATTATTAAATAGATTTTTTTTCACATATGAAAAATATATGGGTGTATTGTGTGTACTAGGTTGTTGTATTTTTTGATAGTTTATGTCATCTAAAATATTTGTTGAGTTTTTAATGTTTTGTATCCATGTTTTAAAATCATTTTTTGTGTCTTTTGCAAGTACAGTAAATTTCATTTTTGAAAATCCAGAACCACTAAAATTTGAAGATATCCCTTGGTATGTTCCTGTTTGATTGGCAATTAAATGTAGTGTAGATTTCATGCCATTCATTGCATATATTTGACTACCTAATTGGGGAATAAAAAAAGAATTCATGACAGAACTAGAAGTGATTTGAAATTGTACTGGTGTATTTATTGGAAAAGATATTTCATTAATTGTTGCAATATTATATTTTGGATAAATAAAAAGCCATTTCCAATCTAGTGAAATTACTTGAATTAATATTGGATGTTTGTCAGATTGAATGGGATTGTTTGGGTCTAATTTTTTAGTTGATATCCATGTCAATGTGGCCAAAAATATAATTATTAAAATAGGTATGGTCCATATTGTGAATTCGATGATGTTGGAATGGTGCCAATTTGGTTTATAATATTTTTTATTTATAGAATTTCTATATTTGATACAGAAAATTAATTCCATAATAATTACAGGTATAATAATTATTAACATTATTGTTATTGCGATGAGTATCAAAGATTTTTCTTCTTTTCCTATTGTGCCTTGTGGATGCATGAGTGCTATTTTTTCAGAACATCCAGTTAGTAATATTGTTATTATAGATATTATAAAATTATATATTGTTTGTTTGTTTATTTTGATTTTCATAAATATTTATATTTTTTAGAATATTTTGTATATTTTCATTTTACGAAAAAAATAATATGCTGTAAATATTAATTATTATTAATAATATTATTTGGGAATTTATGTTTATTGGTTTTATGGTAGAGTGTATAATAGTTTATGATGTGTGAATGTAATTTCATATTTGGTATTTAATAGTGTATATATGTAACATGATAAAGTTTTATTATATGAATAATATAACAAATACATGTTATTTGAATTTTTTATATTTTGAAGTTTTGAAATGTGTAATAAAAATATTTGTATTTTATGTTTTTATTCTGTGAATTATTATATAAATTTTATAGAAAAGAAATTATATTTTATTTTTTGATTTATATATATTATTAATAAATTTGTTAATATTGGTAAAGTATTACAAAAATTGTGCGTGATAAATTTTTATTTTAGTAAATTTTATAAGTTGTATTTATTAATCAAATTTTTAATAATTTTATTTTACTATATTTTCTTGTGAGGTTTTATCGTATTTTTATTTGAAATTAACTGATTTTGCATTAGAATATGTTATATTAAATGTTTGATTTTATGTATTTATTATAGTATTTGTGGTGATATAACATGACTTGTGATGAATTTTATAAATTTTCTTCCAGATTTATTCCAATGATTACAGAAAAAACTACTTGGGGGGAGTATTCTTGTGATATTTTTTCACGTCTTTTAAAAGAAAGAATTATATTTATTAGTGGTTATATTGAAGATAATATGGCTAATTTAATTATTGCACAATTAATGTATTTAGAGGCAGAAAATGTGAAACAAGATATTTCTTTATATATCAACTCTCCTGGTGGTGTGATTACTGCTGGGATGTCTATTTATGATACTATGCAATTTATTAAACCAGATGTTTGTACTTTTTGTATTGGACAGGCTTCTTCTATGGCTGCTTTTCTTTTATCTGCTGGTTCGAGAGGTAAAAGATTTAGTTTGCCTAATGCGAGAATTATGATTCATCAACCTTTGGGTAGTTTTAGTGGGCAAGCTACAGATATAGAAATTCATGCTAAAGAAATTTTAAAAATCAAAAAATCTATGAATATATTAATGTCAAAGCATACAGGGCAAACAGTAGAAACTTTAGAAAGAGATACTGAAAGAGATTTGTTTTTGTGTTGTGAAGAAGCAAAAAATTACGGAATTATAGATGTGATTTTATCCAATCGATCTTAAATAACAAATAATTAGTTTTTTGAGTTGATTATTTTTGTGATTTTTTTTGTATAATATATTGCGGGGCTTTAATGTCTGACACATATCAAGATAATTCAAAAAAGTTGTTGTTTTGTTCATTGTGTTTAAAAAATCAAAATGAAGTTAAAAATTTAATATTAATTTCGTCAATTCGTATATGTAATGAGTGTATTGGATTATGTAATAATATGCTGCAAAATTCTCAATTGTTTTCTAAGAGTGAATGTAGTGGTGTGATTGTTACTCCATATGAAATTTATAATCATTTGAATAGTTATGTTATTTCACAAGAGAAAGCTAAAAAAGTTCTTTCAGTAGCAGTATATAATCATTATAAAAAATTTAATAATTTTTATACACATAATAATTCTATTGAATTTGGAAAGAGTAATATTTTATTAATTGGTCCTACTGGTAGCGGAAAAACTTTATTAGCTAAGTCTCTTGCTCGTTTTTTAGATATTCCATTTGCTATCACTGATGCTACAACTTTAACTGAAGCTGGGTATGTTGGGGAAGATGTAGAAAATATTATTCAAAGAGTATTACAGAAATGTGATTATGATATAGAAAAAGCACAGAATAGTATAATATATATTGATGAAATTGATAAAATTTCTCGTAAAACATATAGTCCTTCTATTACTCGTGATGTTTCTGGAGAAGGTGTACAACAGGCGTTATTAAAGATTATTGAAGGCACTGTGTCTTTAGTACCACCACAAGGTGGACGTAAACATCCCCAGCAAGAATTTTTACCAGTGGATACTTCAAATATTTTATTTATTTGTGGTGGAACATTTTTTGGGTTACATAAGATTATTAAAAAAAGAATTTATTCTAGAAGTGATATAGGTTTCAATGTTTCTTCAAAAGAGTATAGCAGAAAAATTTGTGAAGACGATTTATTAAAGAAAGTTGATTCAGAGGATTTAATAAAATTTGGTTTTATTCCTGAATTTGTTGGTCGTTTTTCTGTCTTTGTAGTATTACATGATTTAAATGAAGAAATTTTGGTAAATATTATGAGTAATACAAAAAATTCTTTAATTAAAGAATATCAAGCATTGTTTAATTTTGACAAAGTGCAATTAGAATTTTCTCAAGATGCGTTGTGGGCTATTGCAAAGAAAGCTATGAGTTGTAAAATGGGAGCTCGTGGTTTAAGGTTTATACTAGAGGGAATATTATTAGATACTATGTATGAATTACCTTCAATGCAGGGAGTAAAAAAAGTTTTTATTAATAAGGAAGTTGTTTTGGGAAAATCAAAACCTTTTTATTTTTATAATGATGAAAATTAAAAGAGAAATTATTGTAATGTAAATTGTTGTATTTTTGTAGATGTGTGCATTTTGGTGATTTATTTTTCTGTTTTGTAGAATTTATAAGTATTGAAAATATAGGTTTGATAAAAATTATTATAGATATTTTATATCATATATAGGTTATATATAATTTTATAAATTTTTTATTAATTTATAAAACACATGATAGTGTATATTTATGTGTTTTTAAATGATTTTCTTAAAGAGAGGAAGTAGTATGCATGATGTATCTTCAGAGAAAATAAAGGTTCCTGTTTTACCTTTGCGTGATGTTGTTGTATACCCGCATATGATTATTCCACTTTTTGTTGGTAGGGAAAAATCTATTCGTTGTCTTGAGATTGCTATGACTAAAGATAAAAAAATTATGTTAGTAGCACAAAAAGAAGCATCTACTGATGAACCTAGTATTAATGATTTATTTTCTGTTGGCACAATATCTAGTATTTTACAGATGCTTAAGTTACCTGATGGTACAGTGAAAGTATTAGTTGAGGGGTTGATGCGGGCAAAAATTATCCAACTTGTGGATAGTGGGGAATATTTTACTGCTGAAGCGGAATATTTAGAAAATGTTATTTCAGATGATAGAGAACAAAGAGCGTTGATGCGAATTGCTATTGATCAATTTGAAGGATATATGAAATTAAATAAAAAGATTCCATTGGAAGTTTTAAGTTCCCTAAATGTTATCAATGAAGCGAATAGATTAGCTGATACTATTGCGGCGCATATTCCATTAAAATTACATGATAAGCAATTAGTGTTAGAAACATACGATGCAAGCAAAAGATTAGAATATTTGATGGAAATCATAGAAATAGAAATTGATTTGTTGCAGTTAGAAAAAAAAATTAGAAATCGTGTAAAAAAACAAATGGAAAAAAGTCAAAGAGAATATTATTTGAATGAACAAATGAAAGCTATTCAACAGGAGTTAAGTGAAATAGAAAATATTTCTAATGAAAATGAAGTGCTTAAAAAAAAAATTGAAAATACGAAAATGTCTAAGGAAGCTCGTGTAAAAACAGAAGCAGAGTTTCACAAATTGAAGATGATGTCTCCGATATCAGCAGAAGCAACTGTTGTGAGAAGTTATATTGATTGGATGTTATCAGTTCCATGGTGTGTTAGAAGTAGAATAAGAAAAAATTTGGTAAGAGCTAAAGAAATTCTTGATAGTGATCATTATGGATTAGAGAGAGTAAAAGATAGAATTTTGGAGTATTTGGCTGTACAAAATAGAACAAATAAAATTAAAGGACCCATTTTATGTTTTGTTGGCCCCCCTGGGGTGGGAAAAACTTCTTTGGGAAGATCTATTGCAAAAGCTACAGGAAGAAAATATATTCGTATGGCTTTAGGTGGTATGCGTGATGAAGCGGAAATTAGGGGTCATCGCAGAACATATATTGGTTCTATGCCTGGAAAATTGATTCAAAAAATATCTAGTATTGGTGTTAATAATCCATTATTTTTATTGGATGAAATTGATAAAATTTCTTCGGATATTCGTGGAGATCCATCTTCTGCACTATTGGAAGTATTGGATCCAGAACAAAATTTTGCGTTTAATGATCATTATTTAGAAGTAGATTATGATTTGTCTTCTGTTATGTTTGTTGCAACATCTAATTCTATGAATATTCCTTTGCCATTATTAGATCGTATGGAAGTTATTTATTTATCAAGTTATACTGAAGATGAGAAATTAAATATTGCTAAGAGATATTTGTTGCATAAGCAAATGCATTGTAATGCATTGAGAAAACAAGAGTTAATTATACATGATGATGTTTTTTTAGAATTAATTCGTTATTATACTAGAGAGTCTGGAGTGAGAAGTTTGGAACGAGAAATATCTAGATTGTGCAGAAAGTCTGTAAAAATGTTATTAATGGATAAGAGTAGAAAAAGTATTTGTATTAATATTGAAAATTTAAAGGATTTTTTAGGAATAAAACGTTTTACTTATGGTAAAGTGGAATTGGAAAATCGTATTGGTCAAGTAACAGGATTAGCTTGGACAGAAGTTGGTGGTGATTTATTGACTATAGAAGCAGCTTGTGTTTCTGGAAAAGGTAAGCTGAATTATACAGGATCACTTGGAGAAGTTATGCAAGAGTCTATTCAGGCTGCATTAACAGTAGTAAGATCTAGAGCGGATAAGTTAGGAATTATTTCTGATTTTTATGAAACTAAGGATGTTCATGTACATGTTCCAGAAGGAGCTACACCTAAAGATGGACCGAGTGCTGGCATTGCTATGTGTACTGCTTTAGTGTCTTGTTTAACTGCGAATCCTGTAAATGTTCATGTTGCTATGACTGGGGAAATTACTTTACGTGGACAAATATTGTCTGTTGGGGGTTTAAAAGAAAAATTATTAGCTGCGCATCGTGGAGGAATTTCTCTGGTATTAATTCCGTATGAGAATAGAAGGGATTTAGAAGATATTCCTGCCACGATAGTTAATTGTTTAGATATTCGTTTTGTTAAGCATATTGATGAAGTTTTTGAATTGGCATTGCAGAATTATCCATTTGTAAAAGTGGAATAGTATTTTTGGTTTTTATTGTAAAATCATGTTTATGATATTGTGTATTATGATATTTATAATATATTATACAATATAAATTATTTTTGAGGTTTTAGGTTTGTGTTATTTTGAATAGTATGATTTTTATTTTTAATGTTTATTAGTTTATTTGAAATTTTTTATGAAATTTTATTTATGCATTTATAGTATGTTTATTACGATATGGTAAAGAGCAGATTTTGTAAATTTTTTATTTTTTTTATTATTTTTTCTTTTATTTTAACTGGAATAGGGAATTATATTTTTTATATTTTTGCAGATTTTGATAATTATATTGTACAAGTAAATAAAAAAAAAATAAATTTTTCTATGTTAGAGGAAGAAATAAAAAAGTATCGTTTTTTGCATAACAAGATTGTGAAAGATAATCAAGAAAATAATTTTTTTAATAATTATAAATTATATCGTAGAGTTTTGTTAAATTTGATTGATAAATCATTATTATTGGAATATGCAAAAGAGTTGGGTTTAGTAGTTTCTGATCAACAGGTTCGAGAGAAGATTTTGTCTACGTCACATTTTCTGTTTCATAAAAAATTTAGTAATAAAAGATTTAATTTTTTTGTTCGTAATGTTCTTGGTATAACACCTAAAAAATATGCAGATTTTGTAAGGGATGAATTAATTATTCAACAGATTATATATGGAATAGATTGTGGTAATTTTATGTTTCCAATAGAAATGCAATGGTTTTTTCCAATAATGTTTCAATTTAGAAAAGTGCGTTTAGCAAAATTTGATATTGAGAAAGTAATGCAAAAACAAAATATAACGGAAAGTGATGTTCGTTGTCATTATGAATTATACAAAAATCAATATGTTTTTCCCAGGATGTTTAAAATAGGTTATTTTTTAGTTGACATAAATTTAATGGAAAATTTTTATGTTCCTAATTTTCACGAAATTTCCGATTGGTATGTTAAAAATATTCATAAGTTTTATATTCCTGCATGTAAGCGTTATAGTGTTATTTATACTGATAAAAAAAATAAAGCATTTTCATATTTGCGAAAAATACAAAGTGGAAGAAATTTTCATGAATTAGCTAAATTAGTATCTATTGATGCGGATTCATCGAAAAATGGTGGGGATATTGGCTGGATTAATGATAATGATATATTTTTAGATGAAATAAAAAAAGCGGATTTAAAAAAGTTAAATGAAATATCTAGTATTATTAAATGTTCTAAAGGTTTTGCTATAGTAAAATTGGATCATATACAATCGAAAAAAATTATTCCATTACATAAAGTAGAGAAATATATATCTTCAGAAATTAAAAAGGTGAAATCTTGTGAATATTATTATACTTTAAAAAAAAAAATAATTAACATTTTACAAAATAATGTTGATAATTTTGCAATATTACAAAAATTACAAAAGCTTTATGATGTTAATATAGAAGAGACAAATTGGTTTAGTGTAAAAAATGTTCCAAAATCTTTGGATTATATAGAAATTAAAGATTTTTTGTTTAGAGAATTGTCATTGGATTTAAATGAAAGTTTTATTAAAAAATTTAGGTTGATTGATATTGATAATGATTGTTTTTGTTTTTTTTATATTATTGATTATAAAAATGAAAGTATACAACCCATTGAGAAAGTTTATCACGAAATAGAATATTTTATAAGGAGAAAACAGGCTGTAGAGAAAACTAGAATTTTGGCAGAAAATGTTGTAAAAAAATTAAACACAAATCGTATTGATGAAAGTAATGTATTGTGTGATTATAATTTGCAATTTAATACTTTTAGAGTATTTAGTTTTTTTTCTTTCCATGATGCTCTGACAAGAAAAGTTTTTTCTTTATCATTACAGTATATAAATAAATCTAGTTATGGAGTTTTTTTTAGTGAATGTGGTGATGTTTTATTAATTGCATTAGATGATGTATATTATGAGATACCGAAAAATTCACAAGATGTTTTGTTTATTAAAAAATTGAGTTTGATTATATCAAATCATATTATGTTAGATACTTTATTATGTTATTTAAGAAATAGAGCGGATATCAAAATTAATACAAATTTATTTTATAATGAATAAAAATGTATTTTGTATTATTTATTGATTTTATGATATATTACGACGTGTTATAATGTTTTTATTTTAAAAAAATTACATTAATTATTTTGTATTTTTATCATTTTATTATGATTGCATTGATTATATGTGTGAGTGTTTAGGGTATTTTAATTATTTATGTTTTTGGATATGCACATATCATGTTATACTTTGATGGATGTGATATATATTATTTCTATTGAGTATATGGATGTGTTTTTATTTGTATAGTATTATTGTTAAATGATATTTAAGTGTTTATTAAAAAATATTTGCCGATTTTTTAATTTTTTGATAGATTAATATTGAATATGTAGTCTGTGATATTTTAGGAGTTTATAAGATTTGTATATTTTTATTTTATCAGATTATATATGTTTTATTTTTTGTAGTATTTACTGTGTTTTGTATGGATAAATATTATTTGAGGATTTCAGATGTTTTTATTGGAAATTTTTTGCATTTTCAATAATATTATGTAATTTTTGAATTTTTAAAATTTACATTTATTGATGCAGAGAGTTTTTAATATAATTGAGATGTTATTTATTTTATATTTTTATTGTAAAAAATTTTTACTTTTTATCTATTTTTTTATTTTTTCAGTATTATAGTTTGATATCATATGCATAGGAATTTAGTAATTTTTTATAGATTTATTATTTATTTGTTGTTTTGAGATAAAATATTTATTTTTGTATTGTACGATACAAATGTAATAAAAATTTTGTATAGTTAAATATATTGTAAAAAATCATTATATGTTTGTTTATGATAGTTTTAATAAATAAATTTAAAAGAACACCAAGTGGTTTGAAAATTATTTTATTAGTTGGCCCAACTTCTTCCAGAAAAACTGATCTTACAATGCTGTTAAGTAATAGATTACCAATAGAAGTAATTAGCGTAGATTCTGCAATGATTTATAGAGATATGAACATTGGTACAGCTAAGCCGACTTTACGGAATTTATTTAAAGTTCCACATAGATTAATTAATATTCGTGATCCAAGTGAATATTATTCAGTAGCTGAGTTTTGTCAAGATGCTTTGCGAGAAATACGAGAAATTTTTCGTAAGGGAAAAATACCATTGTTAGTTGGTGGAACTTTATTTTATTTTCATTCTTTATTAGATGGTGGAATTTCCATATTACCCCCAAGAAATAGAAAAATACGTTTGTATATTGAAAGAGAGTCACAACGAATTGGATGGAAAATGTTGCATGCGAAATTAAAAGAAATTGATATAATTTCAGCAAATCGTATTCATCCAAATGATTCACAAAGGATTTCCAGAGCTTTAGAAATTTTTTTTGTTTCTGGAAAGACTATAACAGAGTTAAGTAGATTGTCTTTTAGAAGAAGTGTTTTATGTGAAAAATGTAAAATATATAAATTTGTGATTTTTCCAACCGATCGTATGGAATTGCATAAACGAATTGAAAAAAGATTTTTTAATATGTTATCTGATGGTTTTGAAGATGAAGTGCGTTATTTATTTTGTCGAGGAGATTTAAATCTAAATATGTCGTCAATACGTTGTGTTGGATATAGACAAATGTGGTTATATTTACTTGGAAAGATTTCATATGATAATATGATATATCAAGGAATATGTTCTACGAGGCAACTTGCTAAGCGACAGATGACTTGGTTAAAAAAATGGAATGATGTTTTCTATTTAAATACTAATGATATTATGTATTCTCTTGACAAAATGTTACATGTAGTACATGGCGATGAATTAATTTAATTTTCAGGTTTTATAAGTTATAAGTTACTGAGGTAATAATTTGTGTATCAATAAACTAGAACAAGAAAATATGCAAGGAAAATATTTATGGTTAAAGGAAAATCTTTACAAGATCCATTTTTGAATACTTTGCGTCGAGAACGAGTTCCGGTGTCGATTTATTTAATCAATGGAATTAAGTTACATGGAAAAATTGAATCTTTTGATTTATTTGTTATTTTATTAAAAAATACGGTTAGTCAAATAATTTATAAGCATGCAATTTCTACTGTTGTTCCTTCTCGGTCTATATTATATTATCATGATAATATGAGTGGTAATTTTAATAATTATCATAGGAATGCTTCTGCTTCTTCGCAATCGAGAATTGGTGTATTAAAAAAATTTATGAGAATGTAATAACATTATGAGTATATAGAGGGTTGTTATATTTTTTGTTATTTTATGTTAGGGCTTTTTAATAAGTAGCATTGTGGTTAATATAATTTTTGTACTATATGCGTGTAGTATGTTTGTATATATATTGTGGAATATACATGATATGTGTGAATTTTTTGATTATATAGTTTTTGTTAAAATGTAGTATATGATATGGATTATTATTTATAGAATAAAATTATTAATATTCATAATGATATTTTTATTGTTACGTGTGTACTTTTATTAAAGTAATATGTAGTTTTGAAGTAAAATATTTATACGGTAGATTTTTTATTTTGTTGTATACTTGATATTTATTAAGTAAGTTTTGTAAGAATATGTATATGGTAATTATGGTTGCATATGTTATGTATATTGTAATAGTATACGTAGTAATTTTTAAATATTATTAGAGTGTTTTTTATGTTATTAGTATGCTATGTTTGTTATTGATTTAATATTGTTGTATATAATTATTTTTATATATTTTAATTGAATAAATATAAAGAAATTTCAAATTATGAGGTATGCAGTGTTATGTTATGTATCGAAAATAGTTGGATTGTTTTCTACTATGCATATAAAAAATAGTATTAAGAATTTTTTTTGTTTTGGTAAAATTTTGAAGAATTCCAATAGTAATGGTCCACCTGATTTAGAGGATATTGTTAAAAATTTTTTAGCAAAATGGAAGATACGATGTTGTAGAAAAGGTATTTTTAATACTAAGAGTGTTTTCTTTAAAAGAAATAATTTTTATTTTTTTTGTTTTGTAGTACTTTGTTTTTTCTTATTTTTTATAGGAAATGGGTTTTATACAATTAAAGAGGCTGAACGTGGCGTAGTTTTGCGTTTTGGAAAATTTCATCATATAGTTTTTCCCGGGCTGAATTGGAAATGTAGTTTTGTTGATACTGTTTATACGGTTAATGTAGAATCTGTACAAGAATTAGTAGCATCTGGAGTTATGTTAACTTCTGATGAAAATGTTGTGCATGTAGAAATGAATGTTCAATATCGTATTACTAATCCTAGATCATATTTGTTTAGTGTTACCAATCCAGATGATAGTTTGAAACAAGCTACAGATAGTGCTTTGAGGGGTGTGATTGGAAAATATACCATGGATCGTATTCTTACTGAGGGAAGAACATTGGTGCGAAATGATACTCAACGTATTTTGGAGGATATTATTTTTCCATATAACATGGGTATTACTTTATTGGATGTGAATTTTCAGACTGCTCGACCTCCAGAAGAAGTTAAAGAATCTTTTGATGATGCAATTGCGGCGAGAGAAAATGAGCAACAATTTATTCGTGAGGCTGAAGCTTATGTGAATGAAGTTCAACCCCGTGCCAATGGTCGTGCACAACGTATTTTAGAAGAAGGACGTGCTTATAAAGTGCGTACTATTTTAAATGCAAAAGGTGAAGTAGAACGTTTTTTAAAAATATTGCCGGAATACAGAATGTCTCCAGAAATCACTAAAGAGAGATTGTATATAGATGTTATGGAAAAAGTATTAAGTAATACAAATAAAGTGTTACTTCCTAATAATAATACTATTTTTTGGGGTAGTGGATTATGTAATCATGATTTTTTGAATCGTACGCACGATTGTTTGCGAGAGACAAAATAGTTTATTTTTAAATTTTTAGTATAATATATAATATGTGGTATATAGAATTTATTGATAATGTTTTTTAATATATTGCAAGAAATTTGGTGTTGTGTTGCTACACAAAAGATGGAGGTTATGAAATTATATGGTGCGTCATTTTTTATTTGTGACTGTATTTATTACAATCATAGCATTATGTACATCATGCTTTATTGTTGAAGAAGGTAAGTGTGGAATTGTTCTGCGATTTGGGAAAGTTTTGCGAGATTATAATAATACTCCTATAGTTTATAGCCCAGGTTTACATATAAAAATTCCCTTTTTAGAAACAGTTAAACATCTGGATGTTCGTATTCAAACTATGGAAAATCAAGCAGATAGATTTGTTACCATGGAGAAAAAAGATTTGATTATTGACTCATATATTAAATGGAGAATTAGTGATTTTAGTAGATATTTTTTGGCTACTGGTGGTGGGGATATATCTCAAGCTGAAATTTTATTAAGAAGAAAATTTTCTGATCGTCTTCGTTCTGAACTTGGAAAATTAGATGTAAAAGGTATTGTAACAGATTCTCGAAATAAATTAATGAGTGATGTTAAAAAATCTTTGAATTATGGTACAGTTGGCAATGATCATGATAAATTTTCTTCAGTAAATTTTGATAAAAATTATTTTATGAATTTTGATATTAAAAAGAAAACTACTAAGTTATTGCATGATAATATTTTTCATAATATATCATCAATTATTAATCCTAATAGTACTGCTGCTTTAGGAATTGAAGTTGTTGATGTTCGTATTAAACAGATTAATTTGCCTACAGAAGTTTCAGATGCAATTTATCAACGTATGCGTGCTGAAAGAGAAGCAGTGGCAAGAAGGCATAGGTCACAGGGACAAGAAGAAGCGGAAAAATTACGTGCTGTTGCTGATTATGAAGTTATAAAAACATTATCTGAAGCTGAACATCAAGCGTTGATTATGCGTGGTGAAGCTGATGCAGAAACTGCTAGAATATATGCAAATTCTTTTAATGAAGATACAAGTTTATATGTTTTTCTTCGTGTATTGCGTGCATATGAAAATAGTTTTCAAAAAAAATGTAATAATACCATTATTGTTAATACGGAAAGTGATTTTTTTCGATTTATGAAATTACATTAATTTTGAAGTAATTGTATCGTATTCTCTGTTATATTATTTGTAGATGCGAAAAGTGTTTGAGTGGATTGGTATTGAGTTATATGGACATTATATATAATATATTGTGTTTGTAGTTTTTAAATATTTTTATTTTTGGAATTTTTTTGTTTTTGTGATAAAAATTATAATATTATATGATATTAATTCTTTTGTATATGATAGTTTGTATTATGTTTTTTGATAAATTTTGAAAAATTTTCTAATTAAATAGTTTTGTATAATATTCGTTGCTGTATTATATATTTGTTTTATATGTAACTTTATGTTATATAATTATGTTATGTGTGATAAAATTTTAGTATTTTATTATGATTTTTTTTAAGTAATAGCATCATGGTATAGTGTTTTATATAAGTTATAGCTATATTGTGTTTTTTAATACTTATATAAGATAATACAATTTTAAATTATTATAAATATTCAAATGAGTGAAATAATTTACGGGATACATGTGATAGAAGCATGTTTACAACAAGATTGTACAAGATTTATACAGGTTTATGTAATGGAGTGTTGTAATAGTACTCGTTTAAAATTTTTAGTTGTTTCGTTAAAAGAAAAAGGTATTCCAGTAAAGTTTGTAAAAAATAAGATTTTAGATAATATTTCTAATGGTGGTGTACACCAGGGTATTATTGCAAGAATTCAAAAAAAATTTTATAATATGCATATTATTTCTGTAGTTTTACAAAAACCTGATCCGATATTTTTGATTTTGGATGGTATTACTGATCCGAGGAATTTTGGTGCGTGTTTTAGAAGCGCTTGTGCTGCTGGAGTGAATGTTATTATTGCTCCTAAAAACCGTTCTGCGCGATTAAATGCAGTTGCTAAAAAAGTTTCTAGTGGAGCAGCAGAGAGGGTCCCTTTAGTTCGTGTAACAAATTTGTCTCGAACTTTATTATGGTTAAAAAAATGTAATGTTTGGATGATTGGTACTAGCCCTGATGCTGGTTGTTGTCTATATAATGTTAGGAAAGTACATGGTGCTTTAGGGTTAATTGTAGGTTCTGAAAATAAAGGTATGCGTTATTTAACAAAAAAACATTGCGACGAAATTGTTAGTATTCCAATGTTTGGTGGTGCTTCTTCTGTAAATGTTTCTGTTGCTGTAGGGATATGTTTGTTTGAGTTTGTACGAAAAAGAAAGTATACTTAATATTAAATGATGTATTAGAAAAATTTGTGTTATTATATGTGTATAATGGTGTTTTATTATATAAATAAAATGCATTTTTATTATAATATATTGTGTATGTTTTATAGGTTTTTAGTTCTTTGAGTGTTAATTGTATGCAAAATTTTTTAATAATATAGGTGATTATAAATTCATATTTTATATAAAATAATTTTTGATTATTTTGATGTAATATAAAAAATTTTTTGAAAGTAGGATGTTTTTGTATGCGACATTATGAAATAATTTTAATGATATCTCCGGATAAGGAACATGATATTAACAATGTTCTGGAAGCATGTTTTTTAATTGTTAATAAATATAGTGGAGTGGTGTATCGTTTGGAATATTGGGGTTGCAGAAAATTATCATATCCAATTAAGAAATTTTATCAGGCATATTATGTTTTGATGAATGTAGAAATTGCACAAACAGCACTTGATGAAATAAGAAAAATTTTTATTTTTGATGATGTGGTGATACGAAGCATGATTATTCGAGTTAGATGTGCGGTTACTAAAATTTCTCCAATTATGCAAGAAAATGAGAAGATATTATAAATTATTAAATTAATAGGTGTTGTAAAGTATTTTTGTGAATTTGGTAAAAGTGTCTGGTAAAAATAATGTTTGTGATTATTTTTTATATGATATTTGCGGTAGTTTATCATGGTACGCAATTTTTTTATTTATATAAAATTTATTTTATGATATTTAGAGGAAAGAATTTATGGTAAATTTTGTGCGTAGAAGATTTTGTCGTTTTAGTTTCAAAAAAGTTGTTGAAATTGATTACAAAGATATTAATATGTTAAAACATTATATTAATGAAAGTGGTAAGATTATTCCACGAAGGATTACTGGAACTAGTATGAAGTATCAAAGAAAGTTGTCTAGAGCTATTAAGCAGGCTAGATATATTTCTTTATTACCCTATACAGATATTAATAAATGTTCTAGATTTTTAAAAGAAGGTATTTCGTGAAAATTATTTTACTTGATAATGTTGTTTCTTTGGGTAAGGCAAATGATATTATGAATGTTAAACCTGGATATGCTAGGAATTTTTTGTTTCCCCAGGGGAAAGCTATTATAGCAAATAAAAAAAATCTCAAAAATTTGGTAAGTTATCAAAAAAAATTTGCGTATATAAAAAAGAAAATTTATATGCGTGCCCAGGATCAGGCTAATAGAATACATAAAATTGGTAAAATTGTTATTTTTGCGAAATCTGTAGATAATACTGGAAAATTATTTGGTTCTATTAAAGAAAACGATATTTGCAAAAGTATGAGAAAATTTGGTATAAATGTTGCAAAGAAAACAATATGTTTTACTGATGGAGTAATTCGTTTTTTAGGTGAGTATAATGTAATGTTTAAATTGCATAAAGAAGTTTTTGCTAAATTAGTTGTGAAGGTTGAGAAGAAATAGTGAATTTTTTGTTGTTTTATTAGGATTTTGAGACATTTAATGTGTATATGTGATTTATAAAAATTTATGTAATTTTAATTACATTAATATTTTTTTATTTAGTACATTATTGATGATATAGTGTAGCATTTTTTTTAGTAATTAATGTTTTTATGGTAAGGTGTTGATTTATTTATATAGTTTTTGTTTGTATTTTATGTAATATGGTTTGGAAATTTTTTGATATTACATTGTTATGTAGTTGTATGTAAAGTTTTTTATTTTTTTTTGAATATATTATTTATATTATTTTTGTATGTTATGTTTTGCATAATTTTTTATTTTTTTGAGAAAAATCGTATTAATTGTATCGAATTATTTATAAGTATATTTTGTAATATATTATAAATTTTTCTTGTAGGAAACTTTTTAAGAAATTACGGATCGCATGATTTCCATTTTTGCTGTATTTGCATTTTCCCAAGAATGGATTTTTACCCATTTTTTTGGTTCTAAATTTTTATAATTTTGGAAGAAATATGCAATTTGTTTTTTTAAAAATTTTGGGAATTTATCAATATCAGTTATATTTTCATATTGTTGCGATAGTTTATTGTGGGGTACTGCTAATATTTTGATGTCTTTACCAGATTCATCTTCCATATTTAGCATGCCTATTGGTCTGCATTGTATAATTGTTCCAGGGTATATAGGATATGGTGTATGAACTAGTATATCTATAGGGTCTCCGTCATCGCATATAGTATGATTGACGTATCCATAGTTACAAGGATATAGCATGTTGGTGGGTATAAAACGATCAACAAATAAATGTCCGGTTTTTTTATTTATTTCGTACTTTATTGGGTAAGTATTTGCTGAAATTTCAATAATTGCATATATATCTTCGGGAATTTTTTCTCCTGTTGGTATTTTTAGAAAATTTTTATTTATGTTCATTTTTAGTATAAAGAATATATTAAATTTTTGAAAATATATATATTATGTGAATTTTTAAGGCATATTTTTAATATGTATATAATAAAAAATATTATACGTAATATTGAGTAATATAATATAAAATATATTTTATGTAAATGTTTAATAAATATATAAATAAATTTTTTTTGATATTATGCTTTGGGACGAATTTTATCACAGATACATATAAATATATAATAAATTTTTTTAATTATTATATATTTTGTAGATTGTTTTTATGCATGAATTTGCTTATGCTTTATAAGCATTATTGCTAGTAAGAGTTGTATATTTTATTGTATAAAATTAGCAATTTTAAAATATTGTAAAATTTTTAATTATATATTTAATATATTAAAATTTAATTATGGCATTATAAGTTATTATTATATTGTTAGTACATTGAGTGTATTTGCTAATTAGTATTGTTGTGTAAATTTTTATATACAATGTTTTTTAATTTTTGATAATATTTTAAGGTTTTTTATATTTGTTATTTAGCAAATTATTGAGATTTTGTGTAAAATTTAGTAATTTGATGATTATTTTTGTTGATTTATATTTATATCATGTTAATGGTTGACTGATTATATTGTGAGTGATAAATATAGTATATATTTTTTAGTGTAGAAGTATGATACAATGTTTTAGATTTTGTATAATATAAAAAAATTTTATGTTGTTATGGATTTAAGGAGTTACCAGGTTTGTTTAATGATTGTAAAAATTTGGAGTAAAATTAAGGAACTTATGTATATGTATGCAATATTTCATTATGGTGGAAAACAATATAAAGCTAGTAAAAATAATGTTATTTTTTTAGAAAAATTGCCTTTGAAAATTAATTCAACTTTGGTATTAAATCATGTACTTATGATTGTAGATGATAACAATGTTATTATTGGTGCGCCTTATATTAAAACTGGAAAAATTATTGCAAGTGTTTTATCGCATGGTCGTGGAAATAAAATTGTAATAATAAAATTTCGTCGTCGTAAACATCATAAGAAAATGCAGGGACATCGTCAATGGTTTACAAGTATTAAAATTAATGAAATTTGTAAATGAAATAATAATTTGTATAAATTTTGGGGTTAAGTAATTATGGCACACAAGAAAGCTGGGGGGTCTACAAGAAATGGACGAGATTCCCGTGGAAAACGGTTGGGGGTTAAACATTTTGGAGGGGAATTGGTAAATCCTGGGTGTATCATTGTGAGACAACGAGGTACAAAATTTCATGCTGGTGTTAATGTAGGTTGCGGTAGAGATCATACGTTATTTGCTTTGCAGAAGGGAAGAGTTTTTTTTAGTATTTTGGGATATAAAAGAAAAAAAGTTGTTTCTATTTTTTAGTTGTTTTTTATAATATGTGATATTACAATATTTTTTATGGATGTTATTTGGTATTGTATTGAAAATATGAATATTTTAATTTTTTTCTTAAATTAAATGTTATTTGTTTTTTAAATTTTTGTTTATATCATTGGATATGTATTTTTTTGTGTTTTTATAAAATTATAATTTTCATTGTGATATTTATGATGTTTAGTATTGAAGTGAGAATTGTTATTTTTGCATTATATTAGTTTATATTTTATTTATAGATTATATTGTATTTTTTGCAATAGTTGTATAGAGGTATTTTTTGGAATTTTGGATATTTAACGATGCGATTTGTTGATGAGGTAGTTATTTTTGTTTCTGCCGGTCATGGCGGGAATGGTTGCGTTAGTTTTTATCGTGGCAAAAAAGGCATGTATGCTATTCCTGATGGTGGGGATGGAGGAAATGGCGGAAATGTATTGTTATTGACAAATAGGAATTTGAATACGCTAGTAGATTTTCGTTTCAAAAAAAAATTTTTTGCTGAGCGAGGAAAAAATGGTGGTAGTTGTTATTGCACTGGAAAACGTGGTCGCGATACACATATTTATGTTCCTATAGGTACCAAAGTAAAAAATTTACAAACTAATAAAATTATTGACATGATTTATGATGGGCAGTGTTTAGTTATCGCTCAAGGTGGATTGCATGGATTAGGAAATTCCAGAATTAGGTTATTTTCTGATAATTTTACAAAAAATAAAATTTATGGTGGAGCAGGTGAAAAATATTATATTCAATTAGAATTAATTTTATTGGCAGATGTTGGAGTTATTGGTTTACCAAATGCAGGAAAATCTACTTTTGTGCGTTCAGTAAGTGCTGCAAAAACTAAAGTAGCAGAATATCCATTTACTACATTGTATCCTATATTAGGGGTTGTAAAAATAAGTTGCATAAGTGATTTTACTATAGCAGATTTACCAGGTTTAGCAAAAGGAGCTTCTTGTGGGGTTGGTTTGGGTATCCGTTTTTTAAAACATTTAGAGAGGTGTATGATATTATTGCAAATAGTAGATTTGGTACCTATGAATGGTAGTAATCCTATAGAAAATATTCAGATAGTTTTCGAAGAAATAGAAAAATATAGTAAATTATTACAAAATAAACCACATTGGTTAATTTTTAATAAAATTGATCTTTTTTCTAATATTGATCAAGCAAAAAATTTTGTTCAGGTTATTGTAAAAAAATTACATTGGAAACAAAAGTATTATTTGATATCTGCTGCTCATTTTCATGATAGTACTAAAAAATTATGTTATGATGTTGCTAAGTTTATTAAAAATATTAAACAACATATTTAAAAATTTTTATAAAAATGTTGTATATTTTATAATACAAAATTTATTTAATTAAAATATGAATGATTTATATATTTTTTATGCATGTATTATGTATGTTTGTAGATAATAATAAAAAATTTTTTTGATTTTATAGTTTTGCATATTTTAATTATTATTCGATGCTTATGATAAATAACTTTTTTTGTTTAGGTATTTTATGCATACACTGGATAGCAAATTATTTAAAGAAATGCATTTGTGAAATATGTTGAATTGTATGGTTTTATCATATAAGTTTATTATTTAATGTATTAGATGTTGGTTTTGTAGCAAATTGCAAGGTGGTGTGATGATAGTATTTTTATAGTATATTGTAATTATTATGTAATATTTTTTATAATTTATTGTTTATAAGATAATTCTTTATTATTGTATGTATGCTGTGAAATATATAGATTTTATTTGGTAAAGTATTTTTTGTTTTATGTTGTTTATTTTATAAATTTTTTAAAAAATTTTTTTATTTTATAAAAATTTAAGGTGTAATTAAAATATTTTATATGTTTGTGTAAGTAATATATAAGCATAAAAATTAGTATTCTTATTGCTTGTCTTTTAGTATAGCTGTGTAATGAAGAAAAATATGTTGAAAATGATTGATTTAATAATTATCAGTGTAATTATTTATTAACATGATATGTTATACGGGTATAGTAATATTTGATTATGGAGTATATACAACCAAAGATTGATATTTTAAAATAAATTTATATATGTAAATTTAAAAAGTAATATTATAATGTGTTATATGTGTAATGTATTTTGTTAAATATATAATGTTGTAAAAAGAATTAAAAATATTTTTGTATAGTTTGTATATGTAATATGATAATGCATTGTATATTTTACATAATGTTTACATGTTTATATTTTTTATTTTGAAATAGTATATATTATTTGAATCATCATATTATTGAGGTATATATGAAAAAAATTCCAATGACTTTATGTGGCTTCGAAAAGCTTCGTAAGGAACTTGAATATCTTAAAAATATACGTCGTGCGCAGATTATTGAATCTCTTGCTGAAGCCAGGAAACATGGAGACTTGAAAGAGAATGCTGAATATCATTCAGCTAGAGAACAACAAGCATTTTGCGAAGGAAGAATTCAAGAAATAGAAATAAAGCTTTCACATGCAGAAATAATTGATATTACTAAAATTACACCAAGTAATCGTGTTATTTTTGGAGTACATGTTAGTATTAAAAATTTAATTACGAATGAAATATATAAATATCGTATTGTTGGAGATGATGAAGCGGATTTTAAAAAAAATTTAATTTCTGTTAATTCTCCTATAGCCAGAGGGTTAGTAGGAAAAAAGTCTGGAGATATTGTTATTATTCAGACTCCTAGAGGGAATGTAGAATATAAAATTATGACAGTGGAGTATATATAAATTATTTCTTGTAAAATTTTCGTATAAATTGCAAGTAAATATTTTGGTTTTAATTGTTTTGTGTTGTTGAATATTGATTGTTATGTAATGATATATTTATAATCATGGTAATATTTGTGTTATATAAAAATTGGTATTTTGTATTTTATATTTTATAAAGGATTATTATATAATACAACAGTGGTATTATTGTTGTGTTAATTAATTACCTAGTAATTATTGGAATATTTATTAATTAAATATTTTTTAAAGAGAAAAAATGATATATTAAGTGTGTTGCATTATTTTTTAAAAATTTTATAATTTTATGATTATTAGAAGTCGTTCGATTAGTTCTTCTCGGTGGTTACGAGAACACTTTTGTGATATATATGTTAAAAAAGCAAAAAAGATGGGGTTACGTTCGCGTGCTTGGTTTAAGATTCATGCAATGCAAAAAAAGGATAAATTATTATATCCTGGAATGTGTGTTATTGAATTAGGTGCATCTCCCGGAGGATGGTCGCAGTATATATTGAAAAAAATTGGTATACATGGATATCTTGTTGCTTGTGATATAATTTCTATGCCTTTGTTACAAGGAGTAGATTTTATACAAGGTAGTATTTATAATCCTGAAATAGTACGAAATATATTAAAAAAAATACAGGGAAAAAAAGTGCAGGTAATTTTATCTGATATTTCTCCAAATTTAAGTGGAATTGCAATAGTTGATGTTGCTAAATTTATGTATCTTTTAAAATTTTTATTGGATGTTTTTTATGATATTCTTTGTCCGGGTGGGAGATTTGTTGTCAAAGTTTTACAAGGAGATGGTTTGGAAGAATGTATTAAAAATATGGTGTTGTTATTTTCTGAAATAAAAATTAGAAAACCGTCTGCTTCAAGATCTAGATCGCGAGAAGTATACATTGTGGCAACAAAGCACTCAATATAAAATATGTTAAATTTTTTAAGATTATCAAAATGTGAGGTTAGTTTTTAATTAATATGATTAAAAACCTAATTATTTGGTTAGTAATTGCAGTAATATTAATGTCTATATTTCAAAATTTAGGTCCTAGTGATTCCATGGGTCGAAAAGTTGATTATTCTACATTTATATCGGATTTAGACCAGGGACAGATCAAAGAAACATATATTAGTGGTAGAGATATTACTGTTATCAAAAAAAATAATCATCGTTATGTGACTTATATTCCCGTACATGATGCCAAATTACTTGATTTGCTTTTGACTAAGAAAGTTAAAGTAGTAGGAGAACCACCAGAAGAACCAAGTTTGTTGACATCTATTTTTATTTCTTGGTTTCCCATGCTTTTGTTAATTGGGGTGTGGATTTTTTTTATGAGACAAATGCAAGGTGGTGGTAAAGGAGCGATGTCTTTTGGAAAAAGTAAGGCTCGTATGTTATTAGAAGATCAAATTAAAACAACTTTTGCTGATGTTGCTGGGTGTGATGAAGCCAAAGAAGAAGTTAGTGAACTTGTTGAGTATTTAAGGGAGCCAGGTCGTTTTCAAAAATTAGGAGGAAAAATTCCTAAAGGTATACTTATGGTTGGTCCTCCAGGGACGGGAAAAACACTTTTAGCTAAAGCTATTGCTGGAGAAGCAAAGGTTCCTTTTTTTACTATTTCTGGTTCTGATTTTGTAGAAATGTTTGTGGGAGTAGGTGCATCCAGGGTGCGAGATATGTTTGAGCAAGCAAAAAAATCATCTCCTTGTATTATTTTTATTGATGAAATTGATGCTGTTGGTAGGCAGAGAGGTACTGGTTTGGGTGGTGGTCATGATGAACGTGAACAAACTTTAAATCAAATGTTAGTAGAAATGGATGGTTTTGAGGGTAACGAGGGAATTATTGTAATTGCTGCAACCAATCGTCCCGATGTTTTAGATCCGGCATTGTTACGTCCTGGTAGATTTGATAGACAAGTGGTGGTTGGTTTACCAGATGTTAAGGGTAGAGAACAAATTTTAAAGGTACATATGCGTCGTGTACCCCTGTCCAATGATATGGATATTTCAGTGATTGCTAGAGGTACTCCAGGGTTTTCTGGTGCTGATTTGGCTAATTTAGTTAATGAAGCTGCTTTATTTGCTGCTAGAAAAAATAAACGAGTTGTTTCGATGGAAGAGTTTGAAAAAGCTAAAGATAAAATTATGATGGGTTCAGAACGTCGTTCTATGGTCATGACGGAATTACAAAAAGAATCTACAGCTTATCATGAAGCTGGTCATGCAATTGTTGGGAGACTGGTTCCAGAGCATGATCCTGTGCATAAAGTTACTATTATTCCTAGAGGATGTGCTTTGGGAGTAACATTTTTCTTACCAGAAGGAGATACTATTACGACTAGTAGAAAAAAACTAGAGAGCCAAATTTCTACTTTATATGGAGGTCGTTTAGCTGAAGAAATTATTTATGGAGAAGATAAAATATCTACGGGTTCATTTAATGATATTAAAGTTGCTACATCTATTGCAAGGAACATGGTGACACAATGGGGATTTTCAGAAAAATTAGGGCCATTATTGTATGCTGAGGAAGAAGGGGAAATATTTCTTGGTCGTTCTGTTGCAAAAGCAAAACATATGTCTGATGAAACAGCTCGTATTATTGATCAAGAAGTAAAATTATTAATTGAGAGAAACTACATGCGAGCTCGTATGTTGTTATTAGAGAATATCGATATTTTGCATGCTATGAAAGATGCTTTGATGAAGTACGAAACTATTGATTCTATACAAATTAATGATTTAATGTCTAGAAGTGTTGTTCGTCCTCCTAATGGATGGTTAGATGATAATTCAAAAAAATAATAAATAAAATTTTAACTTTTATTGTCTTTGTATATTATCAAGGTATTATGTTAATATTGATATATAGTTTTGAACAAATACATGTATTTTCTTATGTTTTATAAGATTCATTTATGATATTTTAAATATTTAATATGTATTGAGTTATTAATATATAGAGATTTTGTAATTTTGTGGTATAATTTATATAAATTTTGTGATATTTTTTGTAGCATTATAAAATTTATTTATGTTGTTTGAGTATTATATAAAATTTAGAAATGTTTTTATATTTTAAGATATATAAAGAATTGATTGGGTTAGGTGTTTTCCAAGATTTATTTAATATTTTTATATAAAAACATTGCATTTATTTTGTTATAGGTTATAATTTATTGTTTTTGTTGTCATTGATTAATGATTTTAATTTTGGAGATTGAGATTTTTATTATGTATGAGTGTCTGTTAATATTTTTTTTGTTAGATGCTGTTGGTTTAGTTTTTTTTATTATGTTACAATATGGCAAGGGAGTAGGTTCTTTGTTTCACCAAAGCGGTTCTGATATGTTTTTACCTTCTAGCCATGTTAATGATTTTGTGACATATGTTATAATTATTTTATCAGCAGTTTTTTTTTTCTTGAGTCTTGTTTTAGTAAATCTTAATTTTTCTCATTGTTTCTATGGTTCTCAGTGGGATATTTTACAAAATCGTAGTGATACTATTGAGAAAAAAGATAAAAATGTTGTTTCGGAAAGTTTTATTAAAGATATTCCAAATTAGAAATTTTATTTTTATTATGCCGAGGTGGTGAAATTTGGTATACACGCTACTTTGAGGTGGTAGTGCCCAATAGGGTTTGCGGGTTCAAGTCCTGTCCTCGGTATTTTTATGAAATTTATTTTCGCGGGGTGGAGCAGTATGGTAGCTCGTCGGGCTCATAACCCGAAGGTCATTGGTTCAAATCCAATCCCCGCAACCTTTTTGGATTATTTTTAAATATTTATGTGTTTTTTTAATTGTTTTGATTTTTGTATTTTTTATTTTGGGCTTATAATTGGGCCCATTTTTATTTTATAATACCTTGAGTTGTGTAATTAATGTATTTTATTTTCAAATATTTAAAATTATGTAATATTTTAGACATTTGTTTGTATTTAATAAATGAAAACAATTTTGTATGTATTGTGTGTATTTAATGTATTCAATATTTTTTATAATTGTTTTTATTTGTATATATGAAAATATGTATTATAGATTATAATGATTGTAGTAAAATATTTTATGGTTTAAAATATTCGTAAACTATATAAAGATTAAGTGTAGTTATTTTATTTATTTTAAATATGCAACGTTATGTAATAGTATACGCAAAGAATAATTTTATGAAAATGTAAAATTTTTCGGTAAGATATTTTAGGAATATTAAAATGAATAAAGAAATTCTTTCTGTTATTGAGTCTGTTTCTAATGAAAAAGCTATTTCTAAAGAAAAAATTTTTGAAGCTTTAGAAACGGCTTTAATTATAGCAACGAAAAAACAGTATGAATATGATATTGATGTGTGTGTTAATATAAATAGAAAATCAGGAGATTTTGTAACATTTCGTCGTTGGTTAGTTGTGCAAAAAGTAATATATCCTACTAGAGAAATTACTTTAGAAGCAGCAAAAATTGAAAACCCCCAAGTTGATATTGGGGAATATATTGAGGATGAGTTACCTTCTGTTTCTTTTGATCGTATTTCTACACAGACTGCTAAACAAGTGATTGTACAAAAGGTTCGTGCAGCGGAACGTTTAATGATTTTAGATCAATTTCGCAAATACGAAGGAAAAATTGTAAATGGAATTGTTAAAAAAGTATACAGAGATCATTTAAAAATAGACTTGGGAAAACATGCTGAAGCAGTTTTATGTCGTGAAGATATGTTACCAAAAGAAAATTTTAGATCCGGAGAGCGTATACGAGGAATTTTGTATGCGATAAAACCAGAAGAAAAGTGGTCGCAATTATTTGTTAGTAGATCTAGGAAAGAAATGTTATTAGAGTTGTTTCGTATTGAAGTTCCTGAAATTAATGAAGGTATTATTGAAATAAAATCTGTAGCTAGAGATCCTGGATTACGTGCAAAAATTTCTGTTAAAACAAAAGATAAACGCATTGACCCTGTTGGTGCTTGTGTAGGAATGCGTGGTTCTCGTGTGCAAGCAATTTCTGATGAACTTAACGGGGAAAGGATAGATATAATTTTGTGGGATGATAATCCAGCACAATTTGTAATTAATGCTATGTCTCCATCTGATGTAAATTCTATTGTATTAGATGAAGATAAGCATACCATGGATATTGCAGTGGAAGAAAGTAATCTTGCTAGAGCAATTGGGAAAAATGGACAAAATGTTCGTTTGGCTTCACAGATTAGCGGATGGGAATTAAATGTTATGACTGTTGAGGATTTACGAAAAAAAAGAAAAAAAGAGGTTTCTTTGTCTATACAGGTGTTTACTAAAGTACTTCATCTTGATGAAGATACTGCCATGATTTTGATAAATTCTGGGTTTTCTTCGATTGAAGAACTAGCGTATGTTCCTATACAAGAATTATTGGATATTCAAGAGATTTCGGAAGAAAAAATTAAAGATTTACGAGAAAAAGCTAAAAATATTTTAAGTAAGTCAAATATAAATACAGAAAATAATGGAATACATAATCTGCCTTCAGAAGAATTATTGAATTTTTCTAAACTTGATGAAGAGATGGCATACAAATTGGCAAAATTTGGAATTTGTACTTTACAAGATCTTGCTGAACAAGGTATTGATGATTTGCTTGAGATTGATGGATTAAATAGTAAAAAAGCTGGGGAATTAATTTTAGCTGCTCGTGACATTTGTTGGTTTAGAAATTAGTTTGTTGTTGATTACATAAGGGATATTATGAAGAATATAACAGTAAAATTACTTTCTTATGAAATAAATGTTTCAATTGATCGTTTATTGCAACATTTTCTTAAAATAGGTATTCATAAAACAGAAATGGATTATGTAACTCAAAAGGAAAGAGATGTTTTGTTATTGTATTTACAACGTGAACAGGATGTGTGCGTGAATAAATTAGTTGTACAACGTAAAAAAAGAAAAATGTTAAGTGTTTTTAGTGCTAATGGAAAAAATAAATCAGTACAAATTGAAATAAGAAGGAAAAAAACTTATTACCAAAATAATACAAATATTAATAAAGAAGTTGTTTTAGAAAATAAAAGTTTTGCATCTGGTATTTGTAATGATTTCAGTAATAATAATATAAAAAAATATGTAGGAAAAGTAGATAAAAAATATTATTCTTCTAAAGATTATAAAAGTGTGAAAGATAAAAAAAATAAAGTATCTACTGGAGAAATATATAAAGGAAAATATATCAAAAAAGTGAAAAACAATATTACTAGAAATAAAATTAGATGGAATAAGATTCCAATTTTAAAAGACAAAAATTTTATTAAAATTTTAGATTGTAATAAAAATTATTTTAGTTCTATAAATAATGATTATAATATTGACAAAGATTATAAAAAATCTTTTCATGGAAAAAAAAAATATATTCAAAAAAATCAGTTGGATTCTTCTGTATTATCTCATATAGATAGACAAGATAAGTGTACATCGGAGAGTTATAGTACTGATGATAATTATTCTCGATGTACATATAAGGAAATAGATATTTCTTTGAGTAAGAATATACGTGTGAATAAAGCACAAAGTAAACGTAAAGTAGTTATTGATAATAATTTTATTACTATTTCGGACTTGTCTAATAAAATTTTTGTAAAGGTTTCAAGAGTTATAAATATTTTAGAAGAATTGAAGGTTGTTGTTAATAATGTTGATCAAATTATTGATAATAAATTAGCTAGTTTGATAGCTGAAAAGTTTGGTTATCAGATTATTTTTCGTGATAGAAATTTTTTAGAAAATTCTGTTATGTTACAGAGAAATAAAAATATTGTGAATATTATTCCTGAAGTTAGAGCTCCTGTTGTTGCGATGATGGGTCATGTTGATCATGGAAAAACTTCTTTGTTGGATTATATACGTTCTGAAAAAACAGTACTTAAAGAAGTTGGGGGAATTACGCAATCTATTGGAGCTTATCATGTATCTACCGTAGATGGTATGATGACATTTATTGATACTCCTGGGCATGAAGTGTTTAGAGAAATGCGAATGCGAGGGATTAAAATTACAGATATTGTTGTGTTGGTTATTGCGGCTGATGATGGTTTAATGCCCCAAACTATTGAATCTATTCAATATGCAAAAGATGCTAAAATTCCTATTATAGTAGCAATTAATAAAATTGATAAAATTACAAATAATGTAGATAAAATTAAAAAAGAATTAGTTAAATACGAAATACTTTCAGAAGATTGGGGGGGGGAGAATCAATTTGTTTATGTTTCTGCTAAATTTGGCACTGGTGTGGATGATTTATTACATTCTATTGCAGTACAGGCAGAAATTATGGAATTAAAAGTGGCACATAATTGCATGGCTAGCGGTATTGTGCTTGAGTCAAGTTTAAAGAGAGATCTTGGTCCAATTGCTACTATATTAATTACAGAGGGAACAATGAAGCAAGGGGATGTTCTTTTGTGTGGTACTTCGTATGGAAGAGTGCGTTTGATGCAAAATGAATGGGGAAATAATATTGTTTCTGCTGGTCCTTCTATGCCAGTAGAGATTTGTGGTTTATCTGATGTTCCTATTATTGGTGATACAGCAATTGTGTTAGAAAATGAAAAATATGCTAAGAAGATAGCTTTATATAGACGAGATAAATGTAAAGAAATTAAATTAAATAATTTTAATATGATTTCTTTGAAAGATGCATTTGTGAATATTAACCAAGATAAAAAAAAATATGTATATAATATTGTTTTGAAATCTGATACTTATGGGTCTTTGGAAGCAATTAGTAGTTCTCTAAAAAATTTAACTACTAAGCAAGTTCAAATTAAATTTATTCACTCAGGTGTTGGGGATATCACAGAAAATGACGTTATAGCTGCATCTACATTTCATGCTAAATTATTTGGATTTAATGTTCGTGTTTCTTCTATTGTGCGAAAAATCCTTTTTAAGGAACATGTAGATGTTCGTGTTTATTCAATAATTTATAATTTAATTGATGATATAAAAAAAGAAATATCGAAAAATTTTCTATTAAAGTATAATGAGAAAATTATTGGGTTAGCTGAGGTGCGTGATATTTTTCGTTCTTTTGTTTCTGGTATTGTGCTTGGGTGTGTGGTACAAAAAGGTCTTTTAAAAAGATCTAGTAATATGTATATATTACGTGAAAAACGCATAATATATGAAGGAAAATTGGAGTCTTTACGTAGATTTAAACGTGATGTTGAAGAAGTGCATTGTGGAATGGAATGTGGTATTGGTATCAAAAATTTTCGTGATGTTTGCGTAGGAGATGTTGTTCGAGTGTTTGATATTTTAAATACAAGTGCATAATACACAATATATGGTAAGTGGTATTAATTTTTATAATATTTTATATATTATATAAAAAATTTTGGAGGATTTTAGTTGTAATGTCTAAAGAATATTATCATATTCAACGTGTTGCTAAAGAAATACATAAAAAAATTTCTTTTATTTTACAGAATATTATACAAGATCCACGAATTGGTATAGTAACTATTACAGATGTTATAGTGTCTAGAGATTTAAGTTATGCTAAGATTTTTGTAACTTTTCTTAACTATAAAAAAAATAGAGAAATTAAATGTATACTACGTTTGTTACAAAGTATGTCTGGTTTAATTAGAACTTTGATTCAAAAATATATTAATTTGCGTTATATACCAAAATTGATTTTCATATATGATGGTTCTTTATTGCATGGTATAAAAATGTTTAAACTACTTGATGAAATACGTTGTAAGAAATTGTAGAGTTTTTTGAAAGATATAGTATATTTATGTGTCTAATGTATATAGTTTATTTTGGAATAAATCATGGAAATGTCCATGATATTTTTTGAAATTTTGAAATTTACTGTAAGTCAATAGAGTGATTTATGTAGCATTTTAAGTTGTTGATATGTTGTTTGGTAAAGGAATAATTTTTCAAGTATATGTATATTTTATATTAATAAAATTTTTTTAGTTATTGTTATATTGTGTGTAGGAAATATATTTGTTATCTTGCAATAAGTTTTTTTGATATAAGAAAATTGTTTTAATAAAAGTTAAGTAATGTGTGTCTATTAATATAGATGATAGAATATATTTTGTTTGATTCATGATGATGTGTTTTGTTTTGTCAATATATGTGAAAATATATAGTGATATCAGGAATATTTGATATTGTTTTGGTTTATAATATTGAATGAATTTTTTGAAATATAGCGTGTTTTATTATAATGGTTTAAAATTATTATATTAAATATTTATAAATTTATTTAGAATAATATGAGGTTTTGTGTAAGTTATAGTATGATATTGTTTGGTAAATAAATTATATGGTACAATTTGAGTATTTACATGTGCTTATTTTGCAATAATACATTATATAGTAGGTATTATTTGCATGTATTTTGTGCAATATATTTTTGAGTTTATCTATAGTTATGTGTAAGAAAATTATATTTGAAGATTAATATGTGTTTTTTGAAAAATTTACTATAAAAGTTTATTTTTGTTCATATGTACATGCGGATTTTTTTGTATAGTGAGAAATAAATATGTGTATTTTTTTAAAAGTTTTTAGTGTTATATGTAAAAATTAGATGGTTTTTATGATATAATTTTGTAGCATTTCAAGAGTTGTTTAAATATTTTTAAAGATTTGGAGTTTATTATATTATGCATGTAAATAAAGAATTAAAAAAAAATATTATTTTAAAATTTGGAAATTCTTTACAAAATACTGGTATTACTGAAGTACAAGTGGCTATATTAACATATAAAATTAATTATTTGAAAGTTCATTTTTTAAATCATAAAAAAGATTATCATGGTAAATTTGGTTTATTTCGTATGATTTCTAAGAGACGTAGATTACTTAGTTATTTAAAAAATGAAAATTTATTGCGTTATATGAATTTAATAAAAAAGTTGGGTTTGCGTCATTAAAAGGTAAAAAGGAAAATTTGTTATCTTGTGAAGTTTTATTTTATTTTTTTATTAAATTATGTTATAATTTGCAGTTGTTTTTTATATTTTATATGAGATGATTTTTTATAAATTTTTTGTAATATCTTTGTAGATATATAAAATATTGAAAATATATTAATTTATGATGAAATAAGGAAGTTATTTTGTTTAATTCTTTTGTTAAAACATTTCAATATGGCAAAAATATTCTTACATTAGAAACTGGTACTATTGCTAAAAAAGCTTCATCGTCAGTTTTGGTGAATATGGATGATACTGTTGTTCTTGTTGTTGTTGTAGGAGATAAGATAAGTAAGGCAAATCATGGATTTTTTCCGTTGACTGTAAATTATCAAGAAAGAACTTATGCAGCTGGTAGGTTTCCAGGGGGTTTTTTTCGTCGAGAGGGTAGACCAAATGAAAATGAAATATTGGTTTCTAGATTAATTGATAGACCAATTCGTCCTTTGTTTCCCAAAGATTTTTTTCACGAAGTGCAAATTGTTGCTACTGTGGTATCGGTTAATCCTAAAGTTAATCCTGATATTGTTTCTATTATTGGTGCATCAGCAGCATTAAGTTTATCTGATATTCCGTTCAATGGACCTATTGGTGCGGCTCGTGTTGGTTATATTAGTGGAAAATATATATTAAATCCTAGTATAGATGATTTGCAACATAGTAAGTTAGATTTAGTAATTTCTGGCACTTATGATTCTGTATTAATGGTTGAATCAGAATCAAAATTATTAAGTGAAGATCAAATTTTAGAGGCTATTTTTTATGGGCATGAAAAACAGAAATTGATAATTGAGAATATTAACGAGTTGGTATCAAAAATTGGTAAAACTAAATGGTCACGTGGTATTCAAGAAAATAATGAAAATGTTAGAAATAAAATTATTAAATTAGCCAAATCGCGTTTGGAAAATGCTTATGAAATTTTTGATAAAACAAAAAGATGTTCTATAGTTGATACTATCAAGGGGTATGTTAAAGAAACTTTGTTACACGAATCTAATAAAATTGACGATATAGATCTACATCGTATTTTTTATGATTTAGAGAAGAGTATTGTTCGTCATCGTATATTAAATAAAAATCTTCGTATAGATGGTAGAAAAAGTGATATGATTCGTGATTTAGATATTCAAGTGAATGTGTTACCTAGAACACATGGTTCTGCGTTATTTACTAAAGGAGAAACGCAAGCATTAGTTATTGTAACACTTGGAACTGAACGTGATGCGCAAAATATTGATTCTCTTATAGGAGATCGTACAGATAGATTTTTGTTTCATTACAATTTTCCTTCATATTGTGTAGGAGAAATAGGAATGGTGGGGCCTACCAAAAGAAGAGAAATTGGTCACGGAAAATTGGTGAAGAGATCTATTATGGCTGTTATGCCAGGACTTGGAGATTTTCCATATACTGTTCGTGTTGTATCTGAAATTACTGAATCTAATGGTTCTTCTTCTATGGCTTCTGTTTGTGGGGCATCTTTGGCATTAATGGATGCAGGTGTTCCTGTAAAAAAATCAGTTGCTGGTGTTGCTATGGGTTTAATTAAAGATGGTAATCGTTTTGAAATATTGTCAGATATTTTGGGGGATGAAGATCATTTGGGTGATATGGATTTTAAAGTTTCTGGATCTAGAGATGGTATTACTGCATTACAAATGGATATAAAAATTCTTGGTGTATCTTTTAATATTATACGTATAGCATTATTTCAAGCTAAAAATTCTTTATTATCTATTATTGATGATATGGAAAAAGTTATTAAGTATCCTAGAAAAGATATTTCTAAATTTGCTCCTCGTATATATACTATGAAAATACATCCAAGTAAAGTAAAAGACGTGATTGGAAAAGGTGGTTCGATTGTACGATCATTAACAGAAGAAACTGGTGCGGTTATTGAAATAAAAGGTGATGGTATAGTAAAAATAGCTGCAGTAGATATGGAAAAAGCGCAAGATGTTATTCATCGTATAGAAGAAATTGTTTCAGGTAATATTGAGGTGGATCGTGTTTATCATGGAAAAGTAACTCGTATTACTAGTTTTGGTGCTTTTGTTTCTATAGCTGGGGGAAAAGAAGGTTTAGTACATATTTCGCAGATTGCTAATAATCATGTTAAAAAAGTGGATGATTATTTGTGTTTGGGTCAAAAAGTTTTAGTGAAGGTTTTGGATGTAGATCATCAAGGTCGTGTTCGTTTGAGTATAAAAGCAGTGAACAAGTATAAGTTTTAATAATATTTTGTTTGATTTTTTGAAAAATTTTTTAATATATTATTGAGTATTTTTTATTATTTTGTGTAATTTTTTAGTATTTTAAGAAAAATTTGATGTTTTAATAATTATTATTTTATGTTTTTAATATTTAATGTAATGTAATTGAATAATATTTATTTATTTCTAAATATTATTCTTCCTTTTTGTAAATCATATGGGGTTAATTCTACAGTTACTTTATCTCCTGTTAAAATACGAATATAATTTTTTCGTATTTTTCCTGATATATGAGCAAGTATAGTGTGTCCGTTTTCTAACATTACTCGAAAAGTGGTATTAGGAAGGGTGTTTATGACAGTACCAGACATTTCAATATTATTTTTTTTAGACATATGTTTTCTCTTGTAACATAATATTACGTAAGTTTTTTTAAATTGTTGTGATGAATAATAGTCAATGATAATTGTATATTGTGTGCAATAAAAATGAATTTTATATGTATATAAATATTTATAGATGTTAGTTATTTATATAACGAATGTTAAATGGTAATAATTTTTGTAATATAATCAAATCATATAAATTTATAAAAATTTTTAGTTATATTTTTGCTGTGTTATGTTATGGATATTATGTATTGTATTTAAATTTACGGAAATCTTATTCGATATATTTGTTATTAAGATATTTTTCTGCATCTAAGGCAGCCATACAACCAGTTCCAGCAGCAGTTATGGCTTGACGATAATGATTATCAATGACATCTCCTGCAGCAAATACTCCGGATATGGAAGTTTCAGTAAAGTTATTTGATTTTTTTTTGCATAATATATAATTTTTATGTAAATCTAATTGATTTAGAAACAAAGATGTGTTTGGATTATATCCAATCGCAACGAATAATCCGGGAGTATTTAAGTATTCATAGGTTTTTGTGTGATTGTTTTGTATATATAATCCTGTTACTTCTTTTGTGTTGTGCTGTATTTCTTGAATGGTATAATTTAAATGTAATATGATATTATGGTATTTAGTTTTGTGCATAATTTTTTTAATGAGAATTTTTTCTGCTTTGAAAGTATTTCTGCGATGGATGATGTGTACTTTTTTAGCAATTTTTGATAAATAAAGAGCTTCTTCTAAAGCAGTATTTCCTCCTCCTACAATGGCTATTTCTTTGTTTTTATAAAAAAAACCATCACATACTGCGCACGTGGAAATTCCTTTACCTTGGTAATTTTTCTCATTAGGTAATCCAAGAAATTTTGGGGATGAACCTGTTGTGATAATTAATGCATCACAAATATATTTGGTATCTTGACTTTGTAAATTAAATGGTTTATTTTGCAAATTTACTTGTATAATGTGGTCGTGAATGATATTTACTTTAAATTTTTTTGCATGGTTATACATTCTTTTCATAAGTATTGGCCCGGTTAATTGATTTGGTGCTCCTGGCCAATTTTCTATTTTAGTTGTATTCATTAATTGTCCACCGGGATTTAATCCAGTAATTAAGGTTGGTTGCAAATTGGCTCTTGCTGCATATATGGAGGCAGTGTACCCTGATGGACCTGATCCCAGGATAATTAATTTACTATATTTTATATTTGAAAAATTTTGTACATGTATCATTTGAGTTTATTTATGAAATATTTTATAGTATATAAAATATGTTAATATTATTCATAATGCTTATATTTTTATAATTTTGTTGTTTTTGTAGATTATAAAATTATGAAATATTGTATTACATTGTATATATTACATTTTTATAAACGTATTTTGATGATTGTTATTTGAAGGTTAAGAAAATAAATATTTTTTGAAATACTGGTAATATTATTTAATATTTATAGGTGTTTATTTTGTTAAATTTAATATGTATATAAATACTGCAAGAAAAATATTATAAATTGTACAAAAAATCCTTCAGAAAAAATTATATATAATTCCAATAATATTGTCAATATTGCATGTGAATAAAATTTTTAATGTGTTTCTTGTAGTATATAATTTTTTTTGATATTAAATAATTTTTATTGTTTTGTATATTATGCGAATTTAGACACTATGAATTTTAATAAATTATTGATAATATTATTTTAGTAATTAGGATATTATAAATTTTGTTTATCGTTTATAAATTTTTTGTTTTTAATTTTTATTTTATGTTTTAAATTATAATATATGGTATGTGATAAGTATTATGTTAAATGTTAATTTGTTGCGTTATAATATTGAGAAAGTTGCAAAAGGATTGCTTAGAAAAAATTTTGTATTGAACATAAATTTTTTTAGAGAAAAACAAAAGAAAAGAAAATTTTTACAGTGTAAATTGGAAAATTTGCAATTTCAACGTAATGTAAAATCTAGGATGATTGGAATTAAAAAAAATCTTGGTAAAAATATTCAAGAATTATTTGAAGAAGTGAAATTAATAAATTCTTCTTTGAAAATTGTTAAAAATGAATTGAACTTATTAAAAAAAATTATATATGATGATATTTTAACATATCCAAATATTCCTGATGAACATATTCCAGATGGTTTTTGTTTTAAAAAAAATAAAAAAGTTTTTTCTTGGGGTACACCAAAGCAATTTGATTTTTCTATACGGAATCACATAGAATTAGGAAATATTATTGATGGATTAGATTTTTCTTCTGCTGTTAAGTTATCTGGTTCTCGTTTTGTAGTAATGAAAGGGAGTTTAGCATATATGCATAGAGCATTGGTGCAATTTATGTTAGATATTCATATTAAATATCATGGTTATAAAGAATATTCTGTACCTTATCTTGTTAATAATACTGCTTTGTATGGAAGCGGGCAACTTCCTATATTAGCGCATGATTTATATTATGTGCATTGTATGAGAAAAAATAAAATGCATTATATTTATACGTTAATTCCTACTGCTGAAGTACCTTTAGTTAACTTGTTGAAAAATAAAATTATGACAGAAGAAATGTTACCATTAAAGATTGTTGCCCATACTCCGTGTTTTCGTGCTGAAGCTGGTGCATATGGTAGGAATGATAGAGGATTAATTCGTATGCATCAATTTGAAAAAATTGAAATGGTTCAAGTAGTCAAACCAGAGAATTCTATGAATGCTTTGGAAGAAATAACTGGTCATGCAGAAAAAATTTTGCAGTTACTTAATTTACCATATAGAAAAGTTCTTTTATGTGCAGGAGAACTTGGATTTGCTTCGTGTAAAACTTATGATTTGGAAGTTTGGTTCCCGTCTTTAAATTCTTATTGTGAAATTTCTTCTTGTTCTAATACAAGTGATTTTCAATCCAGAAGAATAAAATCACGTTATAAAGAAAAACATAATAAGCAATTACAATTTGTGCATATGTTAAATGGATCTGGATTAGCCGTTAGTAGGACATTAGCGGCGATATTAGAAAATTATCAATTGTCAAATGGTGTAATTGAAATTCCATCTATTTTGCAATCTTATATGAATGGATTAACTTATATTGGTAAATAGATTTATATGAAATATAATATTGGATATTATGTATTAAATTGTAAGTATTATCTTGATGTTTTGAACATGTTTGTTGAAAAGTTTTTATGTATCTAAATTGTTATATTGTTTGTAAAATTTGTTATATTATGTGCATTTTTGAAATTATTTATAATATATTCATGTATTATGTATTTTTAAATATGTTATTTATATCCAGTAATTATTATAAAATATTTAGAAAATATATTTTTTATGTAATATTTATTTTTTTGCAAAGTGTATTGTAGATAAAATATATTATGAGATAATTATTTGAAAAATATAAAAATATTGTTTAAACGGTGTTTTTATGTTTTAATAAAGAAATTTTTGCATATATTTAATTATTTGATTTAGTAAATTTTAATTGTATGCGGGAGTGGCGAAATTGGTAAACGCGCTAGATTTAGGATCTGGTTCCAAAATAATAGGTATGCGAGTTCAAATCTCGTCTCCCGTATTTTTATTGTTGTGTAAGTATCATGAGAAAATTGGGGTATAGCCAAGTGGAAAGGCAACGGGTTTTGATCCCGTCACTTCTTAGGTTCGAATCCTAATACCCCAGTTTTTGAAGTTTTTAAATAGAAATATAGTATAATAATATTTATGTAAATAATGTTATTGTTCGGCTACGTAGCTCAGTTTGGTAGAGCATGGCATTCATAATGCTAGGGTCATAGGTTCAAATCCTATCGTAGCCATTGATATATATATATATTTATTGCAATAAATAATATGATATGGAATATTTATTTAAAAAATTTTTTTAATAATTTTTATATGTTATGTGGTGTTTTTGTACAAGTACGTTTGCTTAGTAAATGAAATTTTATAGGATAAATTTTGGGAATAATTATTAATGATGCGTATTTTTATACTTATTAAGTAATTGTGAATATTATATTTATATATTACTGGTATCAGAGTTTATTTAAAAATGTGTATCAAATGGTATGTTATTGTTAATGTTTAATTAACATTGGAGTATGTATATATGTGTGTTATAGATATTATAAGTTATTTGTACTGTGTTTATTATTTACATGCTTTATATTGTAGAGATATATTTGTGTAAGTATTCAGTAAATGTTGTTTAAATTTTATTTTAATATAATATTTTTTAATATAGTTTGTATAAAGTCATAGATGTTTTATTGATATTTGTTATTATGAAATATGGTCTTTTTAAGAATTTTGTAATTTTTATAAAATGTTGAATGTAAGCATGTATTGTTGATTTTATTTCTATATTTTTTATTTGTTTATATGAGAATAATATTTGGTGTATAGGAATATGTTAAATATTATGAAAAAGAAATTTTATATAAAAACATGGGGATGTAAAATGAATGAATATGATTCTTTTAAAATTATTCATTTATTACAAATTAATAATAATTATCAGTTGACTCAAATTCCTGAAGAAGCTGATTTGTTATTGTTGAATACATGTTCTATTAGGGAAAAAGCGCAAGAAAAGGTTTTTCATCAGTTAGGTAGATGGAAGGAGTATAAGAAAAATAATCCTAAGGTAATTATTGCTGTTGGTGGTTGTGTTGCTTCGCAAGAAGGGTATTATATTCAAAAGAGAGCTTATTATGTTGATATTGTTTTTGGTCCTCAAACTTTACATCGTTTGCCTAACATGATTCAATATGTAATAAATACAAAAAGGAAGGTAGCAGATGTTAGTTTTCCAAAATTGGAAAAATTTAATATACATAATAAATATATAATTACCAAACCAGTTTCTTATATATCTATTATGGAAGGATGTAATAAATACTGTAGTTTTTGTATTGTTCCGTATACGCGTGGGAAAGAGATAAGTCGTTCCGCTAAAGATATTTTATTTGAGATAACACAGCTTGCTAAACAGGGAACCAGAGAGATTAATTTGTTAGGACAAAATGTTAATGCTTATCGTGGCATACATGATGATGGAAGTATATGTAGATTTTCTGAGTTATTGCGATTAATTTCTAATATTCCTGGAATTGATCGTATTCGTTATATTACTAGTCATCCTGTAGAATTTACTGATGATATTATTGATGTGTATAGAGATATACCTAAATTAGTAAATTTTCTACATTTACCAGTACAAAGTGGTTCTGATAAAATTTTGCGTTTAATGAGGAGATTTTATACTATCAAAGATTATAAAAATATTATTTATAAATTAAAACAAATAAGACCAAATATACAAATTAGTTCAGATTTTATTGTCGCATTTCCTGGGGAAAATCAGGAAGATTTCCAAAAAACAATGCATTTAATTTCTGAAGTAGATTTTGATATGAGTTATAGTTTTATTTATTCTGCTAGACCAGGAACACCAGCATATAATATGAAAAATATTATTTCAGATGTGGAAAAAAAGAAGCGTTTATATATTTTGCAAGAAAGAATTTTGCAACAAACAATACGGTTTAGTAGGAGAATGCAAGGTACAATACAATCTGTTTTAGTTGAAGGTGTATCTAAAAAATATCCAGAAAAAATTTTTGGTAGAACAGAAAATAATCGTATTGTTAGTTTTAAAGGAAAAAATTCTTTTATTGGAAAATTTGTTAATGTTAAAATTTCTAATGTTCATTCGTATTCATTGTCTGGTAATATAGTTTCTGTTGAAGAGTAAATTTTTATGGTATATATTTTGATATGATTTTTTATTAATAATATATAAAAATTTTTTGTTTTTTGATAAAAATTTTTTCATGTATGACACATTTTATGTGTTAATTTTTATTTTATAGAAATTTTTTATTATTTGGTGTTTTTGTAAGATTTTTATATTTCTAACAATTTATAATGAAATTATGTAATTTATTTATTTTATTTTGATTAATTTTCTATTTGCATGATATGAATACATTGATTCTTGATTTACAAATAGCTTTGAATAAATTTTATCTGTTTCCAAGAAAAATGCATTTTATGTATTGGTTAACAGAAGTATACAGGTGTATTTTTAAAAACCAAAAGATAGAAATTACTATTCGTTTAGTAGAGTCCAATGAAAGCAAAAGATTGAATATGATGTTTTGTAACAAAAGATATTCTACAAATATTTTAGTTTTTCCATTTGAATATCCTAAAAATATAGAAAAAAGATATAAAATTTTTTTAGGAGATATAGTGATATGCCCGGTAGTTTTAGAAAATGAAATAAAGAAAGAAAAAAAATTATTAGCGGAACATTGGGTGCATATGGTAGTGCATTCTGCTTTGCATTTAGTAAAATATGATCATGTATCTGATATAGATGCTTGTGTTATGAGAAATCTTGAAATAAAGATTATGCAAAAACTTGGTTATATGAATCCTTATATTTGATATTGATAATACTGAAAGTTTTTCTTTAATAAAAATAGTTTCAATAATATTGGTAGAGATAAAATTATTTGAATTTTTAATATATATTTATATATAAACATTTGGTATGATTGTGTATTTTGTACATTTGTTAATGAATAGTGTATATTTAATATATTTGAATATTTAATGTTTTGTAAATTTTCTAGTAAGACGTTTTATACTAATTATATATGTACAGAAGTTTGGGAAAAAATATCATATTTTTAAATATTGTTTATAATGTTAAAAAAGATAATAAAAGTATTTATTTGTATTTGTTAGGACATATATTAATATAGGTATTTTCTAAAATTATATATATTCACATTATGAAAAAATTTTATAATCCAAAAGAAGTTGAATCTTTGGTACAAAAATATTGGTATAAAAACAAAATATTTAAAGTACAAGAAAATTGTACAAAAGAAAAATATTATTGTTTATCTATGATGCCATATCCTTCGGGAAAATTACACATGGGGCATGTTCGTAATTATACTATTGGAGATGTTATTTCGCGTTATCAAAGAATGTTGGGAAAAAATGTTTTGCATCCCATTGGTTGGGATTCTTTTGGATTACCCGCGGAAAGAGCTGCTATGATACATGATATAGAACCTCAAGATTGGATTCGTGATAATATTCGTTATATGAAATATCAATTGAAAATGTTAGGGTTTAGTTATGATTGGGATAGAGAAATTAATACTTGTTCACCAAAATATTATAAGTGGGAACAATGGTTTTTTATTTTCTTATACCGAAAGGGGTTAGTATATAAAAAGAAATCTATAGTTAATTGGTGCCCTAAGGATAAAACTGTTTTAGCAAATGAGCAGGTTATCAAAGAAAAATGTTGGCGTTGTAACACAAATATAGAGAAGAAAAATATTTCTCAATGGTTTATGAGAATTACTACTTATGCAGATAAATTGTTGAATGATTTAAAAATATTAAAATATTGGCCAAAAAAAGTTATTATTATGCAACGTAATTGGATTGGTCGCATACAAGGATATGAAGTGATTTTTAGTATTTTTAATTATAAAGAGAAATTAACAGTGTATATGCATGATCCATTATTTTTAATATACACAACTTTTATTAAAATTTCTTTAGATCATTCTTTAATTTTTGGAAGTACTGCAATTTCCTTAAAATTAAGGAAATTTATTAAAAATTTTTATAATTTTGATATTTCTGAAGTTAATTTTAATGATAATTGTGTATTTGTCAAAAAATATGGAGCTATATTTACTGGAATATATGCAATGCATCCGTTAAGTAAACAAAAATTACCTATTTGTATTGTTGAATTTTCTTTATTGTATTTTTCAAAAAATTCTTGGATTGGTACTCCAAATAATGATGCAAATGATTTGAAAATTGTTAAGAGATATAGTTTTTTCTTTTCTTTGAATTGTAATTTTATAAAAGATATAAGAAAAAATATTGAAAGGATCTTTTATAAAACAGGTTTTGTATATGATTTACAAAGGTTTTTTTTATTGTCTCGAAGTAAACAAAGCGATATTGTTTTTTGTATGTTAAATACTTTAAAAATTGGAAAAAAAAAAATTTTTTATCGTTTACGTGATTGGTGTATTTCTAGACAACGTTATTGGGGAGTTCCAATTCCTATAGTTATTTTACAAGATGGATCTTATAAAACTATTGATGAAAAAGATTTACCAGTTGTACTTTCAAAGTATATTCCAAGTTATTGTACTAATTCACTATCAAAAAATTATATAAAAAGGATGCAGTTTATTTATAATAATGAAAATGTTACAAGAGAAACAGATACATTTGATACTTTTATGGAATCTGCATGGTATTTTTATCGTTATACTTGTCCATATTATGATCATGGTATGCTTAATAGTACTGCAGTAAATTATTGGTTACCAATAGACCAATATATTGGAGGAATTGAACATGCCACAATGCACTTGCTGTATTGTAGATTGTATCATAAGATTCTTAAAGATGCAGGTTTATTATATTCTCGTGAACCTATTGTGCGATTATTATGTCAAGGTATGGTATTATCTGATACATTTTATTATATTTCTAGTAAAGGAGAAAAAATATGGGTATCACCATTAGATGTTAAAAAATTTTTTAGAGATAAAAAGGGAAATATTATAAAAGCTATTGATTATAAGGGAAATAATTTGATTTATGATGGAATGAAAAAAATGTCAAAATCTAAGAATAATGGTGTAGATCCGGAAAACATGATTAAAAAATATGGTGCAGATACTATGCGTTTATTTGTTATGTATGCTGCTCCAGCGCATATGCCTCTGGAATGGAAAGAATCCGGAATAATGGGAATGCATCGTTTTTTACAAAGAATTTGGAGTATAATATATAATTATGTTAAATTGCATGGAACTTGTTTTGTTAAAAAAATTTGTCATTATGCTTCTTTGTCTCCTGAAAATAAGATATTGTATCATACTATGCATGAAACTATTCAAAAAGTGACAAATGATATTGATCGTAGACAAGTTTTTAATAATGCTATTTCTTCTATTATAAAATTAATTAACAAAATTAAGAATTTTTCTCAAGAAAATTCTCAAGATAAAATATTAATGGGAAATGTTTTAGTAGTGGTTATTAAAATGTTATATCCTTTTGCTCCTCATATATGTTTTGTGTTATGGAAGATGTTAGGAAACCATGACAATATTGATTATGTTTCTTGGCCTACAGTTAATAAAATGGTATTGTTAGAAAAGAATTATTTAGTTCTTATACAAGTTAATGGTAAGTTTCGTGCAAAAATTTTTCTTCCAAAAGATATAGATGAGTCTATGGTACGAGAAATAATTCGTAAAAAGAAGTTAATTTCGAAATATGTACAGAATAAAATGATAAAAAAAATTTTTTTTATTCCAAATAAATTAATAAATTTTGTTTTAAAATAATTGTATATTTATACATATTTATTAGATATTTGTAGGAATAAAAAATTTTTGTGTAAACTATTATATATATATTAATATTTTAAATTAATAAAGTAGATAAATTTTAGGGAATTTGTGTATTATTGATTTGTATGTATTTATATTTTTTAGTATTTATACAAATAATTTATTTTACTGATATTACATAATTGCATTTGGTATAATATGGTAACATACTATGTTTATAAGAATAATACATAGAATGTTTGTTAAATTATTATTAATATTATTTCACATTATATGTCATTTTTAGTGTAAATTTTACTAGGAATTGATTTATGGTATATTGTCTTCCAGAAGATTTACAAAAAAAATTAAGAAAAAATTTTTTCTCCTGTTATTTTTTGTTAGGAAATGATTCTTTGTTATTATTAGAAAGTGAACAAATAATTTTTTCGTATGCAAAATTATTAGGTTTTGAAAGAAGTTCTAAATATATTTCTTTAAATAGAAAAACAAATTGGAATAAAATATATTATTTATGTTACTCCCAAGATTTGTTTTTTAGTCGTAAAATAATATCGCTAATTTTACCAGAAGATACTAAGGAAATATTTTTTATTTCCGAAAAACTTTTACAATTAGCGTCGTTTGCACATAGTGATTTATTATTAATTATTAAAAAATATAGCCAGCTTAGTAAAATACATAAAAATAGTAAATGGTTTCTTACTTTTTTGCGTATGAAAACTATTATTGTCAATTGTATGACTCCATTATATGATAATTTATATAATTGGGTACTGCATCGTTCTGAAAAAATGAAATTATTTTTGAGAAGTTCTGTTTGCCAATTTTTATGTTATTATTACGAAGGAAATTTATTGGCTTTAATGCAAACATTAAATATGTTGGCATTGATGTTTCCCAATAAAGAGTTGACTATACAAAAAATAAAATTTGTAACTCATGATTTATCTTTTTTTACTATATATCAATGGGTTGATATGTTGTTAAGTGGTAATAATATACGTAGAGTTTTACATGTTTTAAAAAAATTACAATTAACGGGATGTGATCCTGTGATACTATTTCGTAGTATTCAACGTGAAATTTTATTAATATTGAGGATTAAAAATGATTTTTGTAATGTTTCTATAGATGAAATTTGGAAGAAATATAAAATTTGGAAAATACGTCAAAAATTAGTATTGCTAGCTTTAAATAGATTAGATATTATACAATTGAAAGAATTAATACAATTAATGATAAAGATGGAAGTGTCTTACAAAATAAATTATTATGATTTTATTTGGCAAGATTTATGTTATTTGTCGTTTTTATTGTGTGCTCAAAAAAATGTATTGTAATTTTTTTTGAATGTATTAAAAATCTATTATAATATTTTTTACAATGAATTTTGTAAATGAAAGTATTTTTTGTTTTATAAATATATTATATGTGTTATATTATTTTATGTTTTTGTATACATAAATATTGGATTTTTTATATTTTTATTGTGTTATTTTGATTATATATGAGGAAAACGAATTTATTGTGTAAAATTTTTGTAAAGTTTTCATTATTTAAAAAACGTTTAATATTAATATGTATGATGATGATGTTTTTGTTTTGTTTTTTAGTTATAAATTTGTATTATTTGCAAGTAATATCTTGTAGAAAATATACTCTTCTTTCTAATAAAAATAGAATTAAATTTATTCCTATTGAGCCAATTCGTGGTATTATTTATGATTGCCATGGTGTTCCTTTAGTTTTGAATAAAATTGTTTATCATTTGGAAATTGTGCCAGACAAAATAAAAAATTTGAATGAGACTATTTGTTTATTACGTTGCATTGTACATTTAACAGATAATGATATTGCGAATTTTGAGAAAGAAAAAAAAAATATACAATATAGTTTTCTTTCTATACCTATTAAAAAGAATTTAACAGATTCACAAAAAGCATCTTTTTTAGTCAATCAACATCGTTTCCCCGGTGTTTTCATTAAGTCTTGTTCAATTCGTTATTACCCATATGGAGAATTGTTATCGCATATTCTTGGTTATGTGTCTAATATTAAGAATAATCAAATAAAATATAAATCTTATGGTATTGAAGATATGGTGCAGATGTATTCTTATGCGAATAATTTTGCAAAATCTGGTATTGAGTTTTTTTATAATGATGTTTTGTGTGGAATGCCAGGTTATAAAGTTATTGAAGTAAATAATAAAGGAAAAATAATTCGCAAATTGCATGAACGTTTTCCAATTTCAGGTCGTGATATTACTTTAACCATAGATATATCATTACAGAAATATATTCAAAATTTATTAGCGAATGATTTTCGTTCTTGCGCAGTAGTTGCTGATCCTAATACTGGGGAAATTCGTGCATTGGTTTCTCATCCAAGTTATGATCCTAATTTATTTGTTAATGGTATTTCAAAAAGTAATTTTTTTTTACTGTTACAAAATAAAGATGCTCCATTGATTAATCGTGTTACTCAAGGAGTATATTCTCCTGCATCTACGATAAAACCGTATATTTTATTTTCTGCCTTGACTTTACAAATAATTAAGCAAGATTTTTTAATGTTTGATCCTGGATGGTGGAAATTGCCCCAATCTCACAAATATTATCATGATTGGAAAAAGAGTGGGCATGGTTTGTTTAATGTTATTACTGCATTAGGGGAATCAGTAGATATATTATTTTATCAATTAGCATATAATATGGGTATTGATCTTCTTTCGCAATGGATGATGAAGTTTGGATACGGAAAAATTACGGGAATAGATTTGTTAGAAGAAAATATTGGTGTGATGCCAACCAAAGATTGGAAAAGAAAAAAATTTAAAAAATCTTGGTATATGGGCGATACAATATTAGTTGGTATTGGTCGAGGTTATTGGACAGCAACTCCAATACAGATGTTGAAATCTTTGATGATATTAATTAATAATGGAAATATTGTAACTCCTCATTTATGTTATAGTATTAACATAAAAAATAAAAATAAAATATTATATGAAAAATTAAATAATGAAAAAATTGGTGATTTTTTCTCTCAATACTATGATATAGTAAAATATGGTATGTATTTTTCTGCTAATTGTGATAAAGGTACTGATTACAAAGATTTTTATAATTCTACATATAAATCTGCAGTAAAATCTGGAGCAACGCAATTGTATAGTTTAAAAAATAGTGAGAATTATGATGTTCGTAAAATTTCAGAATATTTACAAGATCATAAATTAATGGTTTCTTTTGCTCCTTTTGATAATCCAATAGTTGCATCGGTTGTAGTGTTAGAAAATAGTAATACGCATGTAACAGTAGGAGAAATTACTAGAAAAATTTTAGATTATGTAATGTTACGGAGTCACTAAAATAAATATGTATTTTGTATATTTTTATTTTAAAAATTTATATATGATATATATTATATATTATTTGTGTGGTATATTTTGAAAAAATTACATATTGATAATTTTTTGTTTTTTTATATTTTGGCATTATTAATATATGGTATATTGATAATATGGAGTGCTAGTAATGGTAATTTTTATATTATAAAATGGAAAATTTTTCAAATTGTTATTGGTATATTTGTTGTGGTGTTATTATCTCATATTCCACCAAAAATATATGAAATATCAGCATTGTATATTTACATTTTTTGTATTTTATTGTTATTAGTAGTAATGTTTTTTGGAAAAGTTAATAAAGGTGCGCAACGTTGGTTAGAAATAGGATGCATTTGTTTTCAACCTTCAGAAATTGCTAAAATTTTTATTCCTTTAATGGTTGCTAAATTTATACAATATTATCGATATCCTTTGGTTGATGTTAAATGTATATTATATTTGTTAATTTTGTTAATGTTGCCAGTTTTTTTGGTTATGTTGCAACCTGATTTGGGAACTGCTATATTAATTATATTATCCAGTTTGTTGATATTATTATTGTCAGGAATAAATTGGAAGGTTTTCTTCTATATAACATTGGCATTGTTTTTTTGTTTTTTTTTTGTTCTTTTTTATGCGTGATTACCAGAAAAATCGTATTATGGTTCTATTATATCCTGAAACAGACCCTTTGGGTTTTGGGTATCATATTTTGCAATCAAAGATTGCTATTGGGTCTGGTGGATTTACAGGAAAGGGTTGGTTGCATGGTACACAATCAAAGCTGAAATTTTTGCCAGAATGTCATACGGATTTTGTTTTTTCTGTGTTATGTGAGGAATTAGGATTTATTGGAGTATTATTTTTGGTATTTTTATATATATTAGTAATTTTGAGAAGTTTGTTTATTTGTGTGATGTTAAGGAATATTTTTAATAAAATTTTATCTGGTAGTATAATAATATTTTTTTTTATTTATATATTTATAAATGTTGGTATGGTAAGCGGTATTGTTCCCGTTGTGGGTATTCCATTACCCTTAATAAGTTATGGAGGGTCTTCGTTAATTACATTTATGGCTGGTTTTGGTATGATTATGTCTGTATATCATAGAGAAAAATTTGTGTATAAGCAATATAGTAAATGTTTAAAATAATTTTGTATTTAATATATTATAATATTTTATATGTAAAGTTAATAATATGATTTAGAGATTTTTTGATAATGTATAATTTTATGTAATATAAAATTTTTTATTTGTTCTTAGGAATATTTATGAAATTTATTAAATATAATGTATCAAATACTTTAATAATTCGTGATTTAGGGATACAACCTTATGAAAAAGTTGCGAAAGCAATGGATATTTTTACTAAAAATCGTATTTTTTCCAGTATAGATGAACTTTGGTTTGTGCAACATTTTCCGATATATACGAGAGGGGTATCTAAAAAATGCCAATTAGAAAATATATTAATTCCCAATAAAATTCCTATTATACAAAGTAATAGGGGAGGGGGGATTACTTATCATGGACCAGGTCAGCAAATTATGTATATATTATTAGATTTGCGACGTAAGATATTTACAGTACGTCATGTCATTATGTTGTTAAAACAAACCATTATTTCGGTATTGTCTCATTTTTCTATTAATTCTTATTTTATTAATGATTTTCCTGGATTTTATGTATATGGAAAAAAAATTTGTTCTTTGGGATTACGTATTAACAAAGGATGTTTATCACATGGTATTGCATTAAATGTCATGATGGATTTAACACCTTTTACATATATTCATCCTTGTGGAAATATTGGTATACGAATGACACAAATGAAACATTATGTGTTTATACAAGACGCCAAAGAAATTATTCCCATATTTTTAAAGAAGTTTTTCTTTTTTTTTCGTATTACACATAGTATGATTAAACCATGGGATGATACAAAATATGAAATGTGAAATATAAGATTGACATGATAATATTGTGATGTTATGTGAGAATAATAATTTTCTCTATTATAAACATTGTATGGTTTAGTACATTAATATAAAATTATTTACAGGGAAAACAAAATTTTTCATATTTTATAAATTTAAATATTTATTTGTTAATATGTTGCAGAAACCATCTTGGATAAAAATCAAAATTTCTACAAATAATACTCGAGTACAGCGTATTAAAAATATTATAAGAAAAAATAATTTATATTCTGTTTGCGAAGAAGCTTCTTGTCCAAATTTATTTGAATGTTTTAGTCACAAATCTGTTGCGTTTATGATTTTAGGAAATGTTTGTACAAGAAAATGTGTTTTTTGTGATGTTCAATATGGTCGTCCAAACATGATATATCCAGATGTTAATGAACCTAGACGTTTGGCAAAAGTTATTTGTGATATGCAGTTAAATTATGTTGTTCTAACTTCTGTAAATCGCGATGATTTACATGATGGTGGTGCAGAACATTTTACAAAATGTATTAAAGAAATTCGTTTCAATAATCCATATATTTGTGTTGAAGTTTTAGTGCCAGATTTTCGGGGTAGATTAACAAAAGCATTAAATTTTTTTAATCAAGAGCCTCCTGATGTTTTAAATCATAATTTAGAAAGTGTTCCTCGTCTTTACCATATTATTCGACCTGGAGCCAATTATGAAAATTCTTTAAAATTACTTAAGTTATTTAAAAAACATAATCCCAGGGTATTAACAAAATCTGGATTAATGGTGGGATTAGGAGAAACTAATGAAGAAATTATTAAAGTTATACAGGATTTACGAGAGTGTGATGTAGATATGTTAACATTGGGGCAATATTTACAACCTAGTTGTCACCATTTTCCTGTGAAACGTTATGTTACTATACAGGAATTTGATTATATAAAAGGTAAAGCATTATCTATGGGTTTTTTATATGCGGAATGTGGACCTTTTGTTCGTTCTTCATATCATGCTCACGTACAGACTGCAAATATCAAGTTATTTAAAAATATTAATAGTTAAAATTATTTTGTAGTGAATATTTTGTGGTTTATTTTGTAAATTTTATGGTATGTTTTTCCGCATTAATTTCATATACTTATGTAGTAATATATATTTGACAAATATTTTAGTAAATTAATTTTTTTAGAAAAGTTGTTGGAATAATATGTGGATTTGTAAATATTTGTGTTTATTAATTGAATAAAATAATATGCAATATAAGAAAAAAAAAATAATTGTTGCCATGTCCGGAGGGGTTGATTCTGCTGTTGCAGCTTTTGTATTGAAAAAACAGGGATATTTGGTAGAAGGTTTATTTATGAAAAATTGGGAGGAAGAAGATAATGAAGCACATTGTATGGCAGAAAAAGATTTAATAGATGCTCAAGATACTTGTAAGAAGTTAGGTATAATATTACATACTGTAAATTTTTCTGCAGAATATTGGGATAACGTGTTTTTGTATTTTTTGCGTGAATACAAACATGGTTGTACTCCAAATCCTGATATATTATGCAATAAAGAAATAAAATTTAATGTATTTTTAAAATTTGCAATTGAAATATTAAATGCAGATTATATTGCTACTGGACATTATGTGCGTCGTATATTTGCACAAAATCAATATTGGCTATTACGTGGTATTGATCTTAATAAAGATCAAAGTTATTTTCTCTATATTATCAAAAATTTTCAGCTTGCTCGTTGTTTATTTCCTTTAGGAAATTTCATGAAAATAGAAGTGCGTAATTTAGCACATAAATTAAATTTATCTGTTGCTGATAAAAAAGATTCTACGGGTATTTGTTTTATTGGTAAAAGAAATTTTAGAAATTTTTTATATTCATATTTAGGTAAAAATCCTGGTATTATTATTTCTGTGAAAGGAAAAAAAATAGGTTATCATCAAGGGTTAATGTATTATACTATTGGGCAAAGAAAAGGGTTAAATATTGGTGGAATACGGAATTTTCAGGAAGCACCTTGGTATGTAGTAGACAAAGATTTAATGCATAATTACTTGATTGTAGCACAGGGACATAATCATCCTAGTTTAATGTCTATTAGTTTGATTGTATTTAAATTAAACTGGATAAGTTGGAAAATATCGTTACAGGATACTTTAAAATGTACTGTGAAAATTCGTTATAGACAAATAGATATTAAGTGTTTAATACATCCTATATCGAATACACATATACATGTTTTATTTTATAAACCCGTTTCTTCTGTTGCTATTGGTCAATCTGCAGTATTTTATTTGCGAGAAAAATGTTTAGGAGGGGGTATTATTAAATCTAGGAAATTATTAATGTCAATATAGTCTATTTGCAATTTAATTACTTAAAATTATTTAAGAATATTGAATATATTGTTTATTGTAGCAGGTATGTTAATGGATGTGATACAAGAAAATTTATTTCTATTGTATATTATGTAAATTGAAAGAAATTGATACAAATGTTATTGATATACTGTAAATTTTTTGCGAGAATGTTATAATACATAATTTTTTAATATGTGATGATTAATTTTAGTAAAAATTTAATTTTTTATTTTTCATAAAAATTTTTTAGTTGTAAATTTTATAAGATACTCTGTTGCATGAATTATATGTATTGCTATTTTGGAATGTATTGATTATCAAGTTTTAACAGATTTTATTAGAATTAAATCAAGATTATTTTTGTTATGTATTAAATTAATGTTTGTTCACTGAATATTTTTCTTTATATATTGTAAATATATTAATTAAATTAGCAATATATTCTACTTTGCATTGTATAATAATGCAAATAGTTGATTGTGTTTACAAACTAAAAAATATATTGCAATTGTTTGATATATTATAAATATTTGCAATATATGGATGGTGGTTATTGTGATAATATGTAATATTGGTAGTTATATATTATTATAGACATAGGGTATAAGATATTTTGTGGTAAATAAATATATTAAAATTTGAGTATTCCATGTTATGAACATGGAATACGTATTTAATATAATATATGAAATTGTATATTTTATGTATATTGAAAATGATATATTTGTTTAATAATTTCATTGTATATAATATTTTTAATATATACATTATATTCAAATGTAAATTGTGTTGTATCATGATCATTAATGTTGTTATAGAATAATTTATATTAATATTTTTGTTAATTTGTCTCATTTATGTAAAAAATACATAAATTGTACAGGAAATTTTTAATATTTACTATATCATGATACTTATAAAATACATATTATCAGAGAATTTTATTATGATAATATGTGTAATATAAGAATTTCCAACAAATTTTACAATATTGTCAATATAATTATTAAATACTATGATACATAGTATGTAGTGTGTTTTTTGTTGTTGTCTGATATGGAAATATTATAAGTTTGCAAATATATTGGATTTTTATTTTTTGTGTTTGAACAAAGATAATTTAAGTTTTAAAATTTATATATAATTGAATATATTGATATATTGAAAATATTGTAATATTTTTACAAAATAAGCTATGTGTAGTTGTAATTTTTATGTAATTATCGGAAATAACAAATTTTTAATAAATTTATTCAAATATATATAATAAAATTAATTTTATTTTTTATAGTCATACGAGATTGATATTTAATGTATTTATTTAATATAATAAAAGCCATAATGAATAATTTTATTTAATTTTGATTACATAAATATATTAATGAATTTTTGGTATTAATGAAGAAGTATTAAAAATAATAATTTAGATAAAAAATTTTTAGAATTGTAAATGTTATATAATGTTTATGAAAAAATATATTTGTGTAGAATAATATAAATAAATGTATTAAATAATGTATTTGTGCAAAGTGTAAATATAATGTAACATGAGATTATTTTTGTGTGTATATGTATAGGAATTGTGTCAACTGCGAGTTATATACATATAATTTTCATACATAAGTATAGTAAATTAATTTTTACATTAATTCGAATAAATTATACGATAAGATTTAATGTATTTTATATACAAAACAAACCAAGAGGTTTTCCACCTATAAGGTGCATATGGAGATGATAAATTTCTTGTCCACCATGTTTATTGCAATTTACTACTAATCGATATCCATCTTTGGCAATTTTTTTTTGTATGGCTATTTTTGCAGCAATTGTAAAAAATTTTCCCAACATAGGTTCATGGTTTCTATTGATGTCATTAACAGTAGGAATGATAATATTGGTAACAATAATAATATGTACAGGAGCTTTTGGTTTTTTATCTTCAAACGCAGTAAATAAATCGTCTTGGTATATAATATTTGATGGAATTTTATGGCAAATAATTTTTCTAAAAGTATTTTTAATTTTCATGTTTTTTAATGTGTCTAGAATGTATTATTTAAAATAAATTTATAAGGAAACATATTACTAAATATTCAATTTTTTGTAAAATATTTTACTATATTTACTACAAATATGTATAAAGATTTTAGTTTTCATATTATATTTTATATAAATATATTCGTAATATGTGAATATTCAGAAATATAATGTATTACATAGAATATTTGTGTTGTATGCATATTGATGTGTTTCTACATAAAATATACTAAAATATTTTGTATAATTTAAATGTTATTGGCAAAATTATTGTCATTGTATTTATTATATAAATAAAAATATTTACGTATTACATTATGCAATATTATTGTATCATTTGTACACTATGTGTATTAAATATTATAGATTTTATTACATATTTGGTAAGGATATTATTTATTATTTTTATAAATAATTTAATATATTAGTGTAAAATATTTAATTATATTAATAAAAAAATTTTTATTTTGTATATTTATATAATTTCAAATTATTTTCTAAATAATATTGATTAATTATTTAATAGTAGGTAGAATATGAGAATTAGGTGTTCAGGGTTTGTATTGAATGGCTTTTCTGATTTTTTTAATTTTTTTAAAATGTAACGGAGAAGTAGAGATTCGAACTCTAGAACGTTTTTCGTTTCCGGTTTTCAAGACCGGTGCCTTCAACCACTCGGCCACTTCTCCGAATACAATGAAAGTGGATTATAATATATATATTATATTTTGTAAAGAGTGTTAAATGGTATTTGTAATGAAGAATATTTGCAAAAGTAAATAATAAAAAATTTTTTAATAATTTTTGATTTTGATTTTTCATTAAATAATTTTATAAATTTTAATTTTGTATTTTTGAGAGGAAAACATGGATCACTTTATTTCAACATCTTCAAGAAGACAATCTTTATTAAATACTCATAAAGTATTACGTAACACTTATTTTTTATTATCATTAACTCTAATATTTTCCACATTAACTGCTACTGCAAGTATGATATTTAATCTTCCAGCACCAGGAATAATTTTAATGTTATTTGGTTTTTATGGATTATTATTTTTGGTACATAAATTAGAAAATAGCTCATCTGGAATTTTTGCAACATTTGCTTTGACTGGATTTATGGGATACACTTTAGGTCCATTATTAAATATGTTGTTGTCTATTGGGTCAGGGAAAATTATTATATTAGCATTGGCTGGAACATCTTTAGTATTTTTGTCTTGTTCAATTTATGTATTAGCAACTAAAAAAGATATGTCTTTTTTATCTAGTATGATGTTAGCTGGCTTTATTGTCATTACAGGAGCTATTATTGCTAATATATTTTTGCAAATTCCAGCTGTTTCGTTAACTATTAGCGTGATGTTTATTTTATTTTCTTCTTCTGCGATTTTATGGGAAACAAGTAATATTATTAATGGTGGTGAAACTAATTATATTCGTGCCACGGTGAGTTTGTATGTGTCGTTATATAATATATTTGTTAGTTTTCTCAGTATTTTTCGTAGATAAACAAAATAATTTATTGAATATTGTGATATTTAAAAATTTTTATTAAATCAAATATAATGTAAGGAAAAGAGAAGAATGCAATATAATACAAATTTTGTAAAAGATAACAAAGTTTTATGTATTATTTAAATCTAATTCTCTTTTTCTTCATTGTCTATATTTTAGACTGTTGTATATAGGTAATGTGCGTATATTTTGTTTTTATATAGGTATTTAAAAATTTGTTTGTATTTGCGTATGATATTAAATATTAAAAATATTTCTATTGATTCTTATGGATATCTTCTTAACTCAAAGGATTGGAATAGAGATATAGCAAAAGAGATTGCGTATTGTGAAGGTATTACTTTAAGTAGAGAACATTGGCAAATAATTTATTTTCTTCGTTTTTTTTATTTAGAACATAATATGGTTCCTGGTGTTCGTATCATTGTAGAAAATATAAAGAAAAAATATGGAAAAAACAAAGGAAATAGTTGTTATTTATTTTATTTATTTCCCAAAGGTCCTATTAAACAAGCAACAAAAATTGCTGGATTACCAAGGCAAATGAGATGTTTGTAAAAGTATATTTTTTATGAAAAAGTAAATATTGTTTTGATCAAATATTATATTTTATAATAAATACAATAATGTTTATTAATAAATGTATTAATTGCAATGTTAATGAAATTTTATAGTATTAAATTTTACAAAATTTTACGTGTATAATTTACGAGATATTATGATTATCAGTAAATTTGATATAGGTCAACAGATAAGACATAAACTTTTTGGATATCTAGGGGTGATTATTGATGTGGATCCTGAATATTCATTAGATAAACCTGCATTAGATGAAATTGCAATTGATGATAGTTTACGAAAATCACCTTGGTATCATGTAATTATGGAAGATGAGGAAGGAAAACCTATACATACTTATTTAGCGGAAGTGCAAATAGGATATGAAAACATCCTTATTCATCCAGAGCAACCAACTTTAGATGAACTTTCAAAATCTATTCGATTACAATTACAAACTCCTAGGTTAAGAAATTGATTGAATTTTTTAATAATTTTGTGATTTTTTATAAAATTATTTATAGTATGTAAAAATTATTATATATTTAAATTTTGTATCTTTATCTATATTGTAGAAATTAAAACTTATATGTAACAATATGGGTTTTCAATATATATTTTAACAAAGAATGTAAAAATTTGCTAAATAGTATTTATTTATTTAATTTTTCCAGAAAGTTTTTTATATTTATATACATTATGCAAAGATGTAAAATATGTGATAACTTATTCCATATTTTGTTGATAATATTCCAGGAAAAAATGTTTTTTATATTATTTTTTGTGAAATTATTAATATAGATATCGATTTTATCGATTAAATATGAGAAAAATTTTTTCCTAGTAGATATTTTTTTTTTGCATGTTTTAGTTGTTTTTGTCTTTGTATGGATATATTTATGTTTTTTTTCTAATATTGTTGTGGTTATATTATGTGATTTAGTTAAAAAATTATTTGCAGAAGAAATTTCTTTTTTTCTTTTTATACGATATATGAAATATTGAGGTATTTGTATGTGATGATTTGATATAATGATGGTTTTTACTTTTTTTTGATGTCTTTTCTGTATTTGGTTAATTTCATTTTTTTTTTCATGTAATAAATAATATGCAATAGTATTTGGGACATTTACATAAATAGCGTATGTATTTTTTTTTAATATTTTTTCTTCAATAATTCTTAAAATAGATACAGAGAATGATTTATAGTTTCGTATTGTTCCTGTTCCTCGGCAAGTAGGACACGTATAGTTTTTTAATTCTTCTAAAGATGTACCTATTCTTTGTCTAGATAATTCTAATAAACCAAAATCCGATATTTTTCCAATACGAATACGAGCGCGATCTTGACGTGTAGCTTTTTTGAAGCAATTTTCTACTTCTCTTTGGTGTTCTATTGGAGACATATCAATGAAGTCAATAACAATGAGTCCACTTAAATCACGTATTCTTATTTGTCTCGCTATTTCGTTAGCTGCTTCTAAATTTGTTTTAAATGCTGTTTCTTCTATATCTATTCCTTTAGTTGATTTTGCAGAATTAATATCAATTGCTGTTAATGCTTCGGTTGTATCAATTACAATAGAACTCCCAGAGGGAAGAGTAATTTTTCTTTGAAAAGCAGATTCTATTTGTGATTCTATTTGATAATAACTAAACAATGGAATATTTTTATTATAAAATTTAATTTTATCGATAAAATCACATCTTCCCAATAGAGTAATATATTTTTTTGCTAAATTTAATGTTTGTATGTTGTCAATAAGTATTTCAGAAATATCTGAATGTAAATTATCTCGAAATATTCGGATAATAATATTGCTTTCTTGATGGATTAAGAATGGTGCTTTGCATTTTTCAGAAATTTTTTTGATTATTTGCCAATGTTTTAATTGAAATGATAAATCAGATTGTAAGATTTCAATAGATTTTCCTAATCCAGCAGTGCGGATAATTATGCTCATTCCTTGTGGAAGGTGTAAAGAAGATAGAATTTCTTTTAATTCGACACGTTTGTTTTTTTCAATTTTTCTAGAAATTCCTCCAGAATTTGGATTATTTGGTAGCAATACTAAATAAATTCCTGCTAAACTAATGAAGGTTGTTAATGCTGCACCTTTATTTCCTTTTTCTTCTTTGGATACTTGTACAATAATTTCTTGTCCTTTATATAATATATCTTGAATTTTTTTTTTATTATATACAGAATATTGGTAAGGAAAATATTCTTGAGAAATTTCTTTAAATGGCAAAAATCCGTGTTTTTCAACACCATAATCTACGAAAATTGCTTCAAGACTTGGTTCTATATGTGAAATTTTTCCTTTATAAATATTAGATTTTTTTTGTTTATATTTTGAATATTCTATAATGAAATCATATAATATTTTCTTCTCTATAAAGGCTACTCGTAATTCTTTGGAAGTTGTGTTGATAAGTATTTTTTTCATTATATAATTTATTATGTTTCTCGTGATTTAATTATTAAGAATAAAATTGCAATGAATCTATATAATATATTTATAGAATAAATATTAGATATAACATTGAAATTTTATTTTAACATTTGCAAGGTAAATTATATGTCAATATAGGTGAAAATATTCATATGTATTTAAGAATTATGCATGTAAATATTGTGAAAAATTTGAATTTATTTTATTATATTATTTAAAATTATAAATATATATATATGGAATTACCATAAATATATGATGTATTTTACAAATATAGTTGTTATTAACTGTATTCTATTGTGTGTGTTTATTATATTTTATAAGTTTGATAAATAGAATGTATTGATATAAATCATCAAATTTTTTTTAAATTTTGTATAAATAATTTTTTATAATTTTATATTAATATTGATTATAAAATTATTTATATTTTTATTTTGTAGTATGTATATGATAATATGTATACAATAAATAAAAAATTTATATAAATATTATGAATACAGAAAATAATATTGTAATTTATTTAGTAAAATATGTAGATTGATTTTATGAAATTTTTTATATTTGTTAGAATATTATAATTTGAAATGTTTTATAAATTTTATTTGATATAAAAATAATTATTTGTAGAGTGATTTGAGTATATTTGGTGTTTATATATTATGTTGTTATATTTGTGTGAATTTTTAGAGTTATTTATAAATTATATAAATGTATTATATTATGAAGTTTTTTATTTTTAATGTTTATAAACGTTATTTCTGTTTAATAAATGCATTATAGTTAATATATTTAGTAAATATTTTAAGTTTTTGAAAAATTTTATATAATTATTATAATAATATATATAAATATAGTATGTATTGTATATTTTATTTTTTATGAACAAAATGATTGATGCTTAATATATTTTATGGATATTAAACGTGTGAAAGTACATTTTATAGTTATTTCTTCACATCAATTTAATCAGCGTGTTGATAATTTTTTAATAAATTATTTAAAAGGAATACCAAAAAGCAAGATATATCATATTATTCGTAATGGAGAAGTACGGATAAATAAGAAAAGAATTAAATGTCAATATAAATTAAAAATTAATGATATACTTCGTATTCCTCCTTTACATATGTACAAAATGGTACAAAAAAAACCAATTAAGTGTATTGCGTTGCATAAATATATTATATACGAAGATGATTCTTTAATGATTATTAATAAGCCAACTGGAATAGCTGTGCATGGGGGGTATAATTGGCAATATGGAGGTATAATAGAAATGTTGAAAATGTATTATAAAAATATTCATTTTTTAGAATTAGTACATCGTTTGGATAAAGATACTTCTGGGATTTTATTGATAGCTAAAAAAAATTCTATGTTGCGTGCATTACATGAATTATTACGTAATAGAAAAATTAAAAAAAATTATTTAGCGTTAGTTTCTGGTGTTTGGTCATCCAAAATTACTGAAATTGCAGTACCGTTGTATAAATTTTTTTCTATAAAAAAAAAATGTATAATGCAAGTTAATAAAAAATATGGAAAATTGTCTAAAACTATTTTTAAAGTTCAGGAGAGATTTGCAAAAATTGCTACATTGATGCAAGCGATTCCTATTACTGGCAGAACTCATCAAATAAGAATACATACGCAATACGCTGGGCATCCTATTGCATGTGATGATCGTTATGGTGACAAAAATTTTGATTTACAAATGAAATATTTTGGTGTTAATAGATTATTTCTGCATGCATTTTCTATATCTTTTAAATATCCAAATACAGAAAAAATTTTATCTATTCAAGCTCCTTTAGATAAAACATTATTGCAATGTTTACAAAAATTACGTGTCGTTTGTTCTACTTATAAAGTATAAATAATATTTAGAAATATTAATATCATATATACAATATATGTTGCAAATTAATAATTTGTTCTATATATTATAGTTCGTGAGAATTAATTTTTTGTTTTAGTATAGCATGTAATGCATGTGTTTAATATATATATAGTATTTGCAATAATTTTTATTATGATTTTTTGAAAGATGTATTAAATCTGTATATATATATATTTGATGTTAATTAATTTATAAAACATACTTATAAAGTAATTTGTATTGTAAATAATTTTGTGTGATATTTTATTAATTTTTTATAATAAATGGGTATCATATAAAATTTTATATTAATACATAATTTTTTATATTTTTAAAGGGGTATTGTGTTTATATAAAAATATGATGTTAAATTTTATAAAGTAAAAGTATTATATTTATATTTACGCAATATTTTCAATATAATATTACTTGTTAAAATTTGTACTGTTAAGAATTAAGAATAGTTTTAAAAAAATTGCAAGTTTTTCAATATAATAGTAAAATTATTAAATTTTTTTTATAATATAATTGGGTAAACATGTATGGCTGTTCAAAAAAGTAAAGTTACTCGTTCCAGAAGAGGTATGCGGAGATCACATAACAAAATAATATTTCCAACATTGTCAGTTGATAAAAAATCAGGAGAAATGCATTTGCGACATCATGCTACTTTGAATGGATTTTATCGGGGTAAAAAAGTAATATTGATAAGAAAAGTATAATATGAGAATTTTTTATTAAGAGATATTTTGGTATCATATAATATTATATACAATAAGATTATTTTCAGAAACAATGGAGTTGTTGTATTGTATGTTTTCTTTTTTATAATTTATATTTATCAATATAGTTTTCACATAGTATTTTCAAAAAAAGTATTATGTAGCAGTGTATGTGTTGGTTTGTATGTATATATTACAATGATATTTGTTAATAGATTAATTAGTACTTGCATAAAGTATATATTTAAAATATAAATATTGATTATAATTATCATAACAAAATGTTTGTATATTTTTTGTATAAAATTATTTATTATGTGCAATAATTATTGGAATAGCACTTTTACGTATAGTTTGTGTGCATTTGTATAGTGTAATCAAAATAATATAAATGTATAATATACAAATGTTTTATATGCATGTTTTATATTATAGATAACATTATAATATCAGGAATTATACAAATATTATTTAAATTTTTTTTACATGATGTTAGTAAATATATTTGTTATGTATGTGCATACAATAAGATTTTGTATACAACATTTAATAAAATATTGTAAATATATCATTTTATTTTATCTGTAATATTAAAATAAAATTTTTAAAGTGATAATTTTAATTTTTCTATATATTTAATATATATATATATGATATAAGAAAATAAAATATATTATACTTACATAAAGTAATTAAATAAAAATTATAATATTTATAAAAAATTTTTTATGAAAACATACAAAATATTGTGTTAACATATGCATAATTTTATTTTCAATAAATGGTATCTTTACACAAGTAGTATAAAATAATAATTAATAGTATGTTTTTAATGAAATATGAGTATACTATGCAATTTGCACATCAAGATATATAGGAGGTTGTCATTTTTTCTGTAATATTTCCAGGACAGGGATCACAAAAAGTAGGTATGTTATCAAATATATCTCGTGTTTATTCTGAAGTAAAAAATACTTTTAATGAAGCATCTTCTGTATTAGGTTATGATTTATGGAAATTAGTTCAAGAGGGACCAGCAATAGAATTGAATAAATCTTGGAAAACACAGCCTGCATTATTAGCATCCTCTGTATCTATTTGGAGAATATGGAAAAGTATTGGAGGGAAAATACCAAAATTTATGGCAGGACATAGTCATGGGGAATATTCTGCATTAGTATGTTCTGACAGTTTGGATTTTTTGACTGCTATTGAATTAGTAGAATTTCGTGGTAAAATTATGCAATCGGCAGTTCCAAAAGGTTTAGGTTCTATGTCTGTAATTATAGGTTTAGATTATAAAATTGTGCAAAATATTTGTGACAGTATTAAAAATGATAAGAAAATTGTTGAATTAGCAAATTTTAACACAAAAAATCAAATAGTAATTTCTGGTCATACATGTGCTGTAAAAGATGTTGAAATTTCTTGCATGCAAGCTGGAGCCACTAAAGTATTGAGATTGCCTATTAGTGTACCATCACATTGTGTATTAATGAAGTCTGCTGCTAAAGAATTTAAAAAAAAACTTAAGAATATTATTATTTTAACACCAAAAATTCCAATTATAAATAATGTTGATGTGCGTATTGAACAAGATTCTGATATGATTAAAAAAGCTTTGGTACGACAAATATATAATCCGGTTCGTTGGAAAGATATTATGCAATATTTTCTAAAAAATAATATATATACATTATTAGAAATGGGTCCAGGAAAAGTTTTAACTAAATTTATACAATGTCATAATATGTATAATGTTTTTACAGGTATAGCAATTAATAATTATGCATCTTTAATGTATGCTAGAAATAATAAAATTATTGGAGAAAAAAGTGACTTTTCGAAATAAAATTGTACTGATTACAGGAGCTAGTAGAGGAATTGGTTGCGCAATTGCCAAAATATTTGCGAAACTGGGTGCTTGTGTGATTGGTACTTCTACAAATACTAAGGGGGTAAAAAAAATCAATCAATATTTAAAAGAATATAAAATAGGAATGGGAGTCAAATTAGATGTATCAGATATAGAATCTATAAATAGGTTTTTTCAAAAAATATACAAAAAATTTAATACAATAGATATTTTAATTAATAATGCAGGAATTTTATATGATACGTTATTAATCAATATGTCCGAAAAACATTGGAATAAGGTTATTAATATTAATTTAACTTCTGTATTTCATATGTCTAAAGCAGTAATACATACTATGATAAAAAAATGTTATGGAAGAATTATTACTATAGGTTCAATAATTGGTTCTATAGGGAATGTTGGGCAAACAAATTATTCTGCTACAAAAGCTGGATTAATTGGATTTAGCAAATCTTTAGCAAAAGAAGTAGCATCTAAAGGAATTACAGTTAATGTTATATCACCTGGATTTATTTGTACAGATATGACTAAATTCTTGACATATAAACAGAAGAAAAAGATATTGTCCAAAATTCCTATGAAACGTTTCGGTCATGTGGAAGATATCGCTAATGTTGTAGCATTTTTTGCTTCAGATTATTCTTCATATATTACTGGAGAGACAATACATGTTAATGGTGGTATGTATATGTCATAATAATATATATAAGTCAAATATTATAAATTATTTGTATATAATTGATTTGGAAAATTTTATAAGGAAAATTATGAAAAATATGAATTTTGATGAGATTATTGTATAATGAGTACTATCGAAGAAAATGTAAAAAAGATTATTGTTAAGCAATTAGATGTTAAATTGGAAGATGTAGTAAATCATGCTTCTTTTGTTGACGATCTTGGTGCGGATTCATTGGATACTGTGGAGTTGGTAATGGCATTAGAAGAAGCGTTTCATATTGAAATTCCAGATGAAGTAGCTGAAAAAATTACTACTGTTCAATCAGTAATTGATTTTATAAAAAAAAATAGTAGTACAACAAATTCATAATACTATAAAAGGCGGCTTGATGCCGCCAAAGTTTTAAATTATATAATAAAATACTATATTTTAATTATTATACGTATAAATCTTTTGGTATTTGAGGTTTTATATTTTTATTTATAAATCTTGCATATATGTGAATTAATATAAATTTTTTGATAAATTATTTACTATATAATAATTTATATAATATGTAATAAATTAGATAATTTGTTTTATTTAATTAATTTATTTGTTAAACTATATATTAGTTGTGTGTATACTCAAGGAGTAGTATGCGAGGTAAATTTATTGTTTTAGAAGGATTGGAAGGTTCTGGAAAAACAACAGCAGCAAAAAACATTGTAAAAATTTTGCATGCTAATAATATATACAATGTAATTAATACAAAAGAACCAGAAAGTACTCCATTATCAAAAAAAATATACGCATTAATGCAACAAGAATTAATAAATGAACCTATTACGAAATATGCAGAATTGCTTTTATTTTATTTTGCAAGAGCACAATTAGTAGAAAATATTATTAAGCCAGCTTTGTCTAGAGGTACATGGGTAGTAGGAGATAGACACGATTTTTCTTCGCAGGCATATCAAGGAGGAGGTAGAAAAATAAATAAAGTTTTATTAAATACTTTGCGTAAATTTATACTTGGAAATTTTTATCCTGATTTGATATTATATTTGGATGTTACACCATCAATAGGGTTGTTTCGTATAAAAAAAAAAAGAAAATTAGACAGAATTGAAAAGGAATCTTTATGTTTTTTTAATGCAGTGAGGACATCGTATTTAAAGTTAGTGAAAAAGAATAAAAATATTTCAATTGTTAATGCAAATGATACATTGAAAAATGTAAATATGAATATTGAAAATATTATGATAAATTGGTTAAAAAAGAGAGTATAGTATTTGTATCCTTGGTTAACAACAACATATGAAAAGATTGTAAATTATTACCAAAATCACTATGATTATTTGCCTTTTTTATTGCATAGTATTCAGGATATTGGGACAGAGTTTTTATTGCGCGAAATAAGTACTTGGCTGTTTTGTTTAAATCCTAATAATAAACAATATTGTAATATATGTCCTAATTGTCAATTAATGAAATTTAACAATTATCCTGATTATTATGAGATTATATTAGATAAAAATAATAAAAATAATTTAGAAAATTTATATCATTTAACTGATAATATATATAAATCACCTTGTTATGGAAAAATAAAAATAATATCTATTATACATAGTGAATTGCTTTCAAAAACATTTATTAATACAATAAAGAACATTATACATAATCCTCCTAAAAAAACTTATTTTTTGTTTTCTTGTTCTCAAGAATGTTTACGATTATTGTCACAACTTAAAAATTATTGTTTTTATTTTTTTTTGCATCCGCCAAAAGAAAAAATTAGCTTATATTGGTTGCAAAAAAACTTACACAAAGATTATTCTTCCATTGAGTTAAAAACGGCTCTTCGTATATATAATGGATCTCCAATACAAGCGAGAAATTTACTAAATTCTATATTATGGAAAAAAAGAAAAAAATTTTTTGCACAAATTAAAAAAAATATTTCAAAAAAAAATTTTTTATTTTTGTTATCCATGTTTATGGACAAAAATATTTCTAATGAATTAATATTATGGTTGTTAACTATATTGTCTGATTCTGTTATAATTTATTACAATCAATATATTTTGATAAGTAATTTAGATCAATTACAGTTAATTCAATTATTTGTGAAAAATTTTTCTATTTCTACTTTATTCGTACAATGGAAAAATTGGTTGAATTGTAAAAGAATTTGTGATAACGTTGAAAGTATTAATCGTGAAATGTTATTTTCGCATTTTTTGTTAACATGGCAATAAATATGATGGAAAATTTTGAATAAAATGATAAAAAATAATTGTTTTGCATTTATTGGATATGCGAAATTTTTAATGTAATTAATAAATTTATGTAAGAGAAATAATTTGTATTAGTGTTTTGTGATATAATATCTGGTGCGTATGTTTTTGTATAAAAATGTTATGATTTTAATAATCGTGACAATAGTGTAAAATTATTGTTTTAATATTATGTATATTATAGATTTTTTGCCAACATTTATAATAATGTTATTTTGAAAATTTTCTTATAAAGAAGTATCACAATATTTACAATATTAAAAAATTTTTTGCAAAATACAAAGATTTTTATGAAAATATACAAAGTAGATTTTTGATTTTATAAAAATATAGTACTTTACAAAATTTTTTATATTTTTTATTATATTGTACAATGGATATATATTGTAATTGTAATACATATAAGATTTTAATTTATTATATTAATCGTAACATGGAGAAATTATAAATGAAATTAACTAAATTTTTTAAAAAAATAATTTTTGTTCTTCCTTTCACTTTACTGACTTCTTGTGATTCTCCAAATAAAAATTCTAATTTTGATTTTCCTAAAGATTCATTTTCTATACAAGACGAAAAACAAGAATTTGATTTTGTAGATGAAAATGAAAATAATTGGGAAATGTCACATGATGATGAGCAATCAATATTACATAGATTACAATATAATAATACTGTATATTTTGATTTAAATAAATATCAAATTCGTTCCGAATTTTTTAATATGTTAGATGAGTATGCAGAATTTTTATTGCAGCATCCATCATATACAATAACGATTGAAGGTCACACAGATATACGAGGAACACCAGATTATAATATTTTATTAGGAAATCGTAGAAGCAATGCTGTGAAAGAATATTTAGAAAATAAAGGAGTTTCTAGTAATCAAATTCACACTGTTTCTTATGGAAAAGAAAAGCTTGCTACTTCTGGTAATGATGAATTTTCTCATGCAAAAAATAGAAGAACTGTAAATATATTAACGAGAGAATAATACAAAAATTTTATTATCGATATTTTATTATGTTGCAAGAGATAATTTTTTATTTACAATATGAATAAATAAATTGCATTTATATTAAATAATTATTTATATAATAATGATGTTTATGAGTGATATAGGAATTTTTTTTGGCAGTGATACCGGAAATACAGAAAATGTTGCTAATATTATACATGAAAAAATTGGTAAAGATATTTCTGATGTTTTCGATATCTCTCGATCTAATAAAGCAAATATAGAACAATATGATAAATTATTACTAGGAATACCAACGTGGTATTATGGAGAGATGCAATGCGATTGGAGTGATTTTTCTCCAAAATTAAGAGAAATAGATTTTACTGGAAAAACAGTTGCTATTTTTGGATGTGGTGACCAAGAAGATTATGCAGAATATTTTTGTGATGCTTTACGTGATATTTATGAAATTACAAAAAATCGCGGAGCAAATTTGGTTGGAAAATGGTTAATTCAGAATTATCATTTTGAATCTTCTAAGAGCGTAATAGATAAAACATATTTTGTTGGTTTAGCTATTGATGAAGATCGTCAACCTCAATTGACTAATAAACGAATAAATATGTGGATAGAACAAATATACGAAGACATGCAATGTGATATTTTATATAAAAATAAGAATTCTGAATAATTGCAAAATATAATCAAAATTTTAAAATAAGGTTTAGTTTTATGATTTATAATAAATAATTATAATTGAATTACAGAGATAATTTTATATTATATATTATGTACAAATGAAATAATTAAAAAGTTTTTTGTAATTTTTGATGTAATTTATTAAATTATATATTTCATAAAATATGTATGTGTAGATATATATATATGTGTGTGTGTTTATTTTATAAAAATATTTTTAAATTTTTTTGAATGACATAATGTATATATAAAATTTATTTTTAATATAGAGATATTTGCAATATATTTATGTATTTATGATAATGGTTGTGTATTTTTATGAAATCATGATACTATCATATAGTTTGATACTACATATGTATAAATTATTTTATTGTTATGAAATTTATTACAATATATACGTAGTAAATTATTTAATATATAGAAAAATATAGATACAACATACATTTATATAATGGAATATTTTTTATGAATTTATATTTTTAAGATATTGATTAGTAACAGAATTTTTTACAATATACATAATATTATTTATTAGCATGTAATAATTATATAAAATATATGACTAATTTATTAAATGTATAAATATATAAATTTTCATATCAATATGTGATTATATGGTATTTACTTAAAATAATGTTTATTTTTTAAATTTTTTATAATAATTAGGATATGTTGTAAAATATGGAACCAGTATCTATAAAAAATATATTGCGCGGATATATAGAAATTAATTCTACTGTTATTGTTCAAGGTTGGATACGTACTAAAAGAAATTCTAAAATTGGGATTTCTTTTATAGTTATTAATGATGGTTCTTGTTTAAGAAATTTACAAATAATTGCTAATACAAGTTTAAAAAATTATACAAAAGATATATTATTGTTAACTACAGGTTGTGCTATAAAAGTTTTTGGAAATTTAAAAATATCTCCAAATAATAATCAAAAATATGAAATACAAGCTATAGAAATAAAAATATTGGGATGGATTGATAATCCAAAAAAATATCCTATATCTTCTAAATATCATACTACAGAATATTTACGGGAACATTTACATTTAAGACCTAGAACAAATTTATTTAGTTCTATTACTAGAATACGTCATATTGTAGCACAATCTATCCATAAATTTATGCATAAGAAAGGATTTTATTGGATAGCAACGCCATTAATTACTTCTATTGATACAGAAGGTTTCAGTAAAATGTTTTGTGTTTCTACATTAGAAGTTGTACATTTATCTCAAAAGAAAAACTATGGAATTAAAAAATTTTCTAAAGATTTTTTTGGAAAAAAAACTTTTTTAACTGTTTCTGGGCAATTAGCTGGCGAAAGTTATGCGTGTTCTTTATCTAAAATTTATACTTTTGGTCCTACATTTCGTGCTGAACATTCAAATACAAGAAGACATTTGTCTGAATTTTGGATGATTGAACCTGAAATGGCTTTTGCTACATTAAATGATATTATTGAATTAGCAAAAAAATTATTACAATATATTGCAAAAGAAATAGTAATTCATGCAAAAGATGATATACAATTTTTATTTGTAAATAAACATGCAAAGGTACATATATATTTACATCAATTAATTTGTGAAGATTTTGTTCATATTAGTTACACGGAAGCAATAAATGTATTAAAAAAATCTCAAGAAAATTTTAACAATAAAATTTTATGGGGTATGAATCTTAATTTTGAACACGAATGTTATCTAACCGAAAAATATTATAATAAACCGGTAATAATAACAGATTACCCAAAGGATATTAAAGCATTTTATATGAGATGTAATAATGATCTTAAAACTGTAGCAGCTATGGACATTTTAGTACCAGGTATTGGTGAAATTATTGGAGGAGGACAAAGAGAAGAACGTTTAGATAAATTAGATAAAAGTTTAAAAAATATGGGTTTAGAGAAAAATACATATCAATGGTATAGAGAATTAAGAAAATATGGGACAGTTCCTCATTCCGGATTTGGATTAGGTTTGGAAAGATTGATAATGTATGTTACAGGAGTAAAAAATATTCGTGATGTCATTCCGTTTCCCCGTACCTTTCATAATGCTGATTTTTAGTTATATTTCAATGAATAGAAAATTTTGATGTTTATAAAAAATAATTTTTAAAATATTGTATTATTGCAATAACAACGTTATAAGAATATAATAAGATATAAAAATATAATTTGTTTTATTTCTTATATAAAGAAATGTATTAAAAATTTTTATTTCATTCACTTTTTTCTATTTTATCTATATTATTATTTTTATAAATCGATAAAGTAATATGTTGATTGTGATAATTATAATGTTTTAATTTTACTTGAATAATATTATTAATGAAAAAAATATTTTTTATATTTTGTTGATAATCATTATCTTCTGGGGAAATATATAAATATCCATGTACATTATTCTGTAGATGAATTAACATATGTCTTTTTTCCTCATTTATAGATAAAATTTTTCCATCTACTACAGAACCTATTTTATTCTTGTATAAATAATAATCATATGGATCATTTTTCAGTTGTTTGATTCCCAAAGAAATTCGTTCTCTTTCTGTATCAATATGTAATAATACAGTTTTTATTTCATTGCCTTGTTGGTATTTTGTATGTATTATTTTTTCTCCTATATTATTCCAAGAGATATCAGATATATGAACTAAGCCATTTATTCCATGTGTAAGGTCCACAAAAATACCAAAATCTGTAACAGATTTAATAGTTCCCTTAACATAATCACCTATTTGATGAATATTAGCAAAATTTTTCCATGGATTTTCTGTGCATTGTTTTATACTCAAAGAAATACGATGACGTTTTTCGTCAATATCTAATATTATAACATTTACCATATCTCCTATATTTACTATGCTATATGGGGAAATATTTTTATTTTTCCAAGCCATTTCGGAAATGTGTACTAATCCTTCTATTCCTTCTTCTATTTCTATAAAGCAACCATAGTCGGTAATATTAGTTACTTTTCCAATTATTTTATTGTTTATTGGATAACGTTTTTTAACAAATATCCAAGGATCTTTTGTAAGTTGTTTTAATCCTAAAGAAACTCTAGACTTTTCTAAATCAAATTTTAATATTTTTACAGTAATTTCATCTCCAATATTAACTATTTCATTAGGATGTTTTATTCTTTTCCAAGACATATCAGTGATATGTAATAAACCATCTATTACCCCTAAGTCTATGAAAGCACCATAATCAGTTAAATTTTTGATAATTCCTGTAACTTTCATACCTTCTTGAAATTTTTCTAAAATTTGCATTCTTTCTTTGCTACTGCAAGATTCAATAACAGCTTTTCTAGAAACTACAATATTACTTCTTTTTTTGTCTAATTTAATAATTTTTAATTCTATTTCTTTTCCATCTAACAGAGGATCCTCTCTCATGTTTTTATCTACAAGAGAACCAGGAAGAAATGCACGAATATTATTGATGGATACAGTAAAACCTCCTTTTACTTTACCTTGTATAGTACCAAAAATAGTTTTTTCTTCTTCATAAGTTTTTTGTAATATTAACCAAGACTCATAACATTTGGCTTTATCACGAGATAAAATAGTTTCCCCAAATCCATCTTCTATTTGATCTAATGAAACGTCAATTTTATCTCCAACCTTTACTTCTATATTTCCTTGATTATCTTTAAATTGTTCAATGGGAATATAAGATTCTGATTTTAAACCAGAATCAACTAAAACTATATCTTTTTTAATGGATAAGACTGTGCCTTGAATAATAGATCCCTGGCGAATTTCAATGTTCTTTAAAAAATTTTCAAAAAGTTGAGAAAAAGATTCTTTCATATTTCATTTCTGTTATAGTTAAATTTTTTATTTTATAAAATGTTGTATAATTATACAATTATGTATGTATTGATAAAATAAAAAATTTTTTTATATATATTTTATATATATATAATCATTATACTACCTGAATATTTTGAATATATGTCATGACTTTATTAAGTACATCATTGATACTTAAATAAGTGGAATCGAGAATATAAGTATCATTGGTTTTTATTAATGGAGATATTTTTCTATGTTTATCATAATAATCTCTTTTTTTAATTTCTTTCAGCACTTCTCTAAGAGTAACATTAACATTGCTTTTCTGCAACTGTTGAAAACGTCTTTGTGCTCTTTTTTCTAAATTAGCATCAAGAAATATTTTTATTTTTGCATCAGGAAATACAACAGTACCCATATCTCTTCCGTCGGCAATAAGACCAGGTAAAACACGAAATTTACGTTGATAATGTAATAAAATTTCTCGAATTTTTGGAGAAGAAGAAATCTGTAAAATCATATTAACATTACAATTATTTCTAATATCCCAACTAATATCTTTATGTCCTAACATTATAGATAAATGATTTTCAATTATTTTAAATGATATATTAAGATTTTTTGCAATTGACAATAATTTTTCTTCTTTATTATGAAATATTTTTTGATATCGTGCTAATAAGTCTATAGTTCTATAAATTGCTCCAGAATCTAATATATTCCATTGCAATGTTTTTGCTAATAACATACATAAAGTTCCCTTTCCTGAGGAACTAGTACCATCAATGGCAATTACGGGAGGTAAGTGATTGATAGAGCAGTTAAAATTCATAGTATTATAAAATACCTTTCTACGTTTATCAAAATATTATAAAATTTTTATTTATTGAATGTACTGATTTTTTTAAATTGATTAAAAAAATCTGGAAAAGTTTTGTTTACACATTTGGGGTTAATAATTTTTATAGATATACCAGATAATGCTATTAATGCAAAACACATTGCTATGCGATGATCATTGTATGTTTCTATAGTAGAAGAAATAAATTTTTGTGGAGGGTGTATTATTAAATGATCTTTATTTTCTATAACATGTGCACCTATTTTTTTAAGTTCAATGGACATAGCTTGTAGTCGATCTGTTTCTTTAACTCTCCAATTATAAATATTACGTAAAATAGTAGGATTTTTATTTTTTGCAAATAATGCAACAATAGCTACTGTCATAGCAGCATCAGGAATATGATTCATATCCATATCAATGGATTGTAATGTATTTCTTGTACATTCTATGTAATTACTACCCCAATGAATTTTTGCTCCCATTTTTTCTAATATATTTGCAAATTTAATATCCCCTTGTATGCTATTTTTTTTAATTCCTGTAACACGTACTGTTCCTCCACGAATTGCTGATGCAGCTAAAAAATATGAAGCACTTGAGGCATCTCCTTCAATTGTATATTCTCCTGGTGAAGAATATGTGTTATTTCCTTGAATACGAAATATTTGGTAATTATCATGTTGTACCGTAATACCAAATTTTTTCATAATTTTTAATGTTAGAGTAATGTAAGGCTGTGAAACTAATTTGCTTTTAATATAGATATAAGTATTTTTAGGAGCCATAGGAGCCATCATTAATAATGCGCTAAGAAATTGACTTGAAATACTGCCATCTATATTGATTGTTCCTCCCATATATCCTCCATATAATTTAATTGGAGGATATCCATTTTTTTCAAGATATTCAATTTTTGCTCCTCCTTGTTGTAAAGCATTTACTAAATGTTGTATAGGGCGTTCTTTCATTCTGGATATACCAGTTAAAATTATATTTTTTTTATTCAAACATAATGTGGCTGTTAATGGTCTCATAGCTGTTCCAGCATTACCCAAAAATAAAGTTAATGGAATATGAGAAAACAATGGTTTTCCTAATCCATAAATTTTACAAGAACCATGTTTCTTTGAAAGAATATATTTGACATTAAGTTTCTGTAATGCTGATAACATATGATATGTATCATCACTAAAAAGAAGATTTTTTAAAATGGTTTTTCCAGAAGCTTGCGCCGCTAGCAATAAAGCTCTATTAGATAGACTTTTGGATCCAGGTAAGTTAATGTTTCCTTGAACATAATTAATAGGTTGTATAGTTAATATATTATGTATCATAATGTATCCTGAAATATTTTCATTATATTAAGTATATTCATTGAATATTTATTTTCTCAAATAACTGTATTATTATTTTATTACATAGAACGCGTGAGATATAATTAAGTCTTGAAATAATATTAAAATGATATATTTATATTGTGCATAAATATTATTTTATATATAAAAAAATCAAATTATTTTGGTAATATGTAATAAACATATAAAATGATTATTTAAGTTTTTAAATATATATTATTTTAATATCTTTGAAAGTATTTCAATGTAATATTTGTAACAAACATATATGAATTATTGTTTATATTTAAATATTATTAGAAATTGTGATATAATGGAATTTTATATATAATATCATAGAATTCGTAATATTTCATTTTTTAATTTACAAATTATTTGTAATTTTATTGATATTTAAATTTTGTGAGTTTATTATATAAATAAAAAAATTTTAGTTAATTTCAATAATATAATAAAATTTTTCGAAATACTGATAATTTTCTAATGTATACAAATAATTTTATCTCTAAAATTGTAGATCGTGATATTTCTTCAGGAAAATACAGTATAATACGTACTAGATTTCCTCCTGAACCAAATGGTTATTTACATATAGGTCACGCAAAGTCTCTTTTTTTTAATTTTTATCTTGCTAAACATTATCAAGGATATTTTTATTTGAGAATTGATGATACTAATCCAAATATAGATAATGATAAATATATTAATGCTATTATTTATGATATTCGTTGGTTGGGTATACGTTGGCATGAGAATGTTAAATATTCTTCTGATTATTTTGATTACATATATCATTATGCTTTAGAATTGATTGATAAGGGATTGGCTTATGTTGATCAATTATCGCAAGATGAAATTCGAAAATATCGAGGAACGTTAACATGTGTTGGACAAAATAGTCCATATCGTTATCAAAGTGTTAAAAAAAATAAAATACTATTTTTGAAAATGAAAAATGGGGAATTTTCCGAAGGTAGTGCTTGCTTGCGCGCAAAAATTAATATGCATGATAAATCTATGATTATGCGTGACCCCATATTATATAGAATTAAATTTGTACGCCATCATCGTACAGGAAATACGTGGTGTATATATCCAACATATGATTTTAGTCATTGCATTGCTGATTCTTTAGAAGGTATTACACATTCTTTGTGTACTATGGAATTTCAGGAAAATCGTCAATTATATAATTGGATTTTAAAAAATATTACTACTGATGTGTATCCCAAACAATATGAATTTTCTCGTTTAAATTTACAATATTCTATTACATCTAAAAGAAAAATAAGTATTTTAATTAACAAAAAAATTGTTGAAAATTGGGAAGATCCTCGTTTGTTAACGATTTCTGGGTTAAGAAGAAGAGGGTATACTGCTCAATCTATTCAGGAATTTTGTTATCAAATTGGGATTACTAAGCAACATAATAATATATCTATTTCTACTTTAGAAGCATGTATTCGCAAGGATTTGAACAAAAAAGCAATGAGAACTATGGCGGTAATTAATCCATTATTAGTGATTATTGAAAGTTTTCCAGAGAAATACGAAGAAATTATTACCATATTGAATCATCCTAATATATTAAATATGGGAACAAGAAAGGTAATTTTTAGTAGAGAGATATATATAGATAAATCTGATTTTCGAGAAATAGCTAATAAAAATTATAAACGTTTAGTTTTGGGTAAGGAAGTTCGCTTAAGACATTCTTATGTTATTAAAGCAAATTATGTACAAAAAGATAATCAGGGAAATATTATTTCTGTATTTTGTACACATGATCCTAATACTTTGCATAAACATCCGCAAGATGGCAGAAAAATATCTGGTGTAATTCATTGGATATCAGCAAAAAAAAATGTTGCAGCAAAATTCCGATTATATGATGTATTATTAAATACAAAAAATATAAAACATGGGGATTATTTATCTTATATTAATCAAAATTCTTTAGTGATTCAAAGTGGATTTGTAGAACTTGGAATGTTATATGCAAAACGTGGAGAATGCTATCAATTTGAAAGAGAAGGATATTTTTGTGTTGATACTTATAATAACTCTAAAGGGTCTTTGAATTTAGTATTTAATCGTATTGTAACATTAAAACATAAATTTTAAATAATTTTGTATAAAATTATTATTTTATTAATTGAATAAAAATTAATTGATACATACTTACATAAGTATTTTTAGTATTATATTATCTAAAGCTAATATTTATACAATTATTAATATTCAATATTTCGATATATAAAAATTATAAATATTATTTAAATTTAAAATATGATTTTGTGATAAATACGATCTATGAATAGAGTTGCAATATTAAAAAATTTTCAAAAATAATACCATAATATTTGATTATTTTCAAGTTTTATTAAAATACTTTTTGAAATACCCGGAGCGAGATTTGAACTCGCATAGCTTAAAAGCTGAGGGATTTTAAGTCCCTTGTGTCTACCAAATTTCACCACCCGGGCTATATTTTTCATAGACGCGTCTCGGAATCGAACCGAGATACCCGGATTTGCAATCCGATACATTATCCATTCTGTCAACGCGCCTTATTATAAAATTTTATGAAATATTTACATATTTTTGTGTATTCATACACATGTCATAAAATTATTTTGCAACTTAAAAGTATATCATTATTTTAATACTATCCAATAAAAATGTTGATGTTATTTGATAAAATGCATTATTTTTGTTAATTTACATAAATTATCACAATATTTTGTGAATAATATTTAACAAAATTTATACTTTTCATTTATGGTCTTGATAAACATAAAAAAATTTTCTAAAAATCATGCAACATAAAATATATCAAATTGTGCGTATTTATTTAAATAGCGGGAAACGAGATTTGAACTCGTGACCCCAATCTTGGCAAGATTGTGCTCTACCTACTGAGCTATTCCCGCAAAATTTTCTTAATTTTACAAAATCTTAATATATTAATATAAATTATTAAGCTTAGAATGTCATCTATTTTGATAGAAATATCACAAATTATTTAATGATTTACAATATTTCTCCAAACAATGTAAAAATATTGTAACATGGATAAAAGTGTTAATATTGTCGCGGTATGTAATAGATTTATTCCTATTTTCTCTATAATTATATTTTGTCTACACAATAAAGCAATTAATGCAAACATTTGTAAACTAGTTTTTAGTTTACTGACTGTAGACATTAATATAATTGTTCTTGTACTGTATATTATCATCCATGTCCGAATAATAGAAATAATTATTTCTCGAATAATAATAATTGTAGAAGATAATGTAATATACCATATATGAAAGTATTCTATAATTAATATTAATGTAGTAATTACTATAATTTTATCTGCAATAGGATCTAATATAGCTCCAAATTTAGTGGTTTGTTTCCATTTTCTTGCTAAAAAACCATCAAGCCAATCTGTTAACGATGCTAATGTGAAAATTATTGTACAGTATATGGATGCTGTTTGCGGGAGATAAAAAATCAACACAAAAAAAGGAACAATGATGATTCGTGACAATGTGAGAAAAATAGGAAAATTAAATTTCATCATATTTAGTTGTTACACATATTAATTAAATGATATTTTATAACATAATATTACACTTATAAAAATTGTTTCTGCATTCATTTTTTTTATTTTTATATACTATAGTGCAAAGTATGATAAAAATTTTTACAATTATTAATATATATATATCTATGCATCTTAATTTTTTATATAATATGACTTATGTTATAAATTGTTATTTATATATGTTTTTAAAAATTATATAAAATTTGTATTATTCATATGTTTTGTATCATTGTAAAATAAATTTTATAGTATTGACATTTATGGAAATTATTTAACGCAAAATCGTATATAAATAACATTTCAATAATATTTATATATAATATCATTATATAGGATTAGGAATATCAATAAAATTGACATTTAAATTATATTTACTGATTAGCCAATTTCCTAATGCTTGAATACCAATTCTTTCTGTAGCATGATGTCCTGCAGCGTAAAAATTTATTTTTCCTTCTTTTGCTACATGTATAGTTTCTTCAGAAGCTTCTCCGCTAATATAAGCATCTAAATTTTTTTGTATAGCTAATTTTATAAATTCTTGACCCTTTCCCGTGCACCAAGCAATTTTTTTTATAATTTTTGGGGCATTTTCATAAAAATGCCAAATATTGAAACAAGATAGTATTTTTTTTATATATTTTTTATATAATATGCCATGACATGGAGTTAATAATTCTCCTTGCATAGCAAATTTTCCTAATAAATTAACATTTATAATATTTAATTTTTTTGCTAATTGTATATTGTTTCCTAGTTCAGAATGCATGTCTAATGGCAAGTGCCATGCATAAAGATTAATATTGTGTAATAATAATTTTTGTAATCTTTGATATTTTATTCCAGTAATACATGGGTATTCGTTTTTCCAAAAATATCCATGATGTACTATAATAGCATCAGCGTTATTTTGAACAGCTTTATCAATTAATTCTTGACAAGCTGTGACACCAGTAATAATATTTTTTACTTCTCTTTTACCTTCTACTTGTAATCCATTTGGAACATAATCAATAAATTTATTATTATTAATTTTTTTGTTAATTTTGTATTCTAGATCAATGTTTATCATAATTTTATTTTATAAATAATAAATGTTTTTAAGGATAACTGATAGTACAAAATTGTTTTTTATTATATTATAATACATGTTATATATATTCATTGAAATAAATTTTTATTATAACATATAATATATAATTATTATGTCATACTTTATGGAAAATTAATAAATTTTCGAAATCTGAAATAATGTTTTTATATATACAAAATCATATCTTATAAAGATTGTTTTGATGTATTTTGTAATGTAATATTATTCTATATATGTAATATTTTAAATATTTTTATAATAATATAAAAAATTCTTATTGTATAATAAAAAATTTAATTTGGAGAAGTGCCGGAGAGGATAAACGGGACAGTTTCGAAAATTGTTTAAGAATTTATCTTACTAGGGTTCGAATCCCTACTTCTCCAAGTAATATGGTATATAATATTGTGTATGTAATAAATATTAAAAAAATTTATATGAGTAATATATAAATTTTTAATATTTTATGTATTATTATGGATATATTTTTATAGTTTTGCATACAAACATATTGAGAAATATTGCATAAAAATTTTATCTTGATAATACTATATTAGTAATTTAGGGTATTGATATTTATTTGTTAATATGGTATTTGAAACAGTATTTTGTATAATATATTTTCGGTATTAAAAATATTTTATTTGATTTACAGAATAATTAAAAAGATTCATGCTAAATCTTGGTATTTTATGATTATTTTGTAATTTCTGTAAATATTTACAAAATTTTAATATATATCATTAGAATAATTATAATAATGTTAATTGATTATATTAAATAAATATTTTAAAAATATGCAGTACTATATTGAAAAATTTAAATAATTTTGTTTTATTATTCTATAAACATTATGTATGTAATATTTTTAAAATTTACAATTTTATTTTTAATATTATATATCTAGAGTTCATTTATTAAAGATTTTAAAATAAAATATTTATTGTTTTTAGAAATTATTGTGTAAAATGAAATTTTAGTGTAAAAATTAAAAATATTCATTTAACAAAAATATTAATGAGTATAATATTAATTTTTTAATAATCTTGATATATTATATACAAATAATATTATTTTATACACACGAAATTTTTTCCAAATGTAATTTGATAAAATTGTATAAAAATTTTTGTATATGAATATTTAACAATATAAAATTTTATTACATTACTTATATATCAATTTATCTATATAATGATTTTGAAAATTATAATATTTGGAAAAAATTTTAAACTGTATTTATTTTGTACAATTTTTATGTAGGAGTATAATGTGATGTTAAAACAACAAATAGGAATTATTGGTATGGCGGTAATGGGGCTAAATTTATCATTAAATATTGAAAAAAATGGTTATAGTGTATCTATTTTTAATCGTTCTAAACAAAAAACTAATAAAATTATGGATGAAAATCCAGGGAAAAAATTATTTCCTTATTATACCATAAAAAATTTTGTATATTCTTTGCAAACTCCTAGAATTATAATTTTAATGATTAAAGCTGGAAAAGGAATAGATGATGTCATAAATTTAATGAAACCTTATTTAGAACAAAAAGATATTATTATAGATGGTGGTAATACATATTATCAAGATACTATTCGTAGAGAAAAAGAATTATCAATACACGGAATATATTTTCTTGGTGCTGGTATTTCTGGTGGAGAGGAAGGTGCATTAAAAGGTCCAGCAATTATGGTTGGGGGAAAACAATATGCTTATCAATATGTATCTTCTATTTTTGAAAAAATTTCTGCTAAAACTGATACTGGAGAAAAGTGTGTCACATATGTTGGCCCAAATGGATCTGGGCATTATGTTAAAATGATACATAATGCTATTGAATATGCAAGTATGCAATTGATTTCTGAAACTTATTCTTTATTTAAAAATATATTAAATTTGACTAATAATCATATTTCTATGATTTTTAAAAAATGGCAAAAAGGAGAGTTAAGTAGCTATTTAATTAATATTACCAGTGATATTTTAGTACAGAAAGATGAAAATAATAGCTATATTTTAGATAATATACTGGATATCGCAGATAATAAAGGTACAGGAAAGTGGGCAAGTTATGATGCATTAAAGTTAAATGAACCTCTAACAATTACTACTGAAGCAGTTTTTTCTCGTTATTTATCTGCATTGAAAGAAGATAGAATAAAGGCTTCACAGGTGTTTTTTGGTCCATTATCGTTTATTAAATATAATATTAACCAATCTTCATATATCGAAAAAATACGAAAAGCATTGTATTTAGGTAATGTTATTGCTTATGCTCAAGGATTTTCTCAATTGCAAAATGTTTCTATAAAAAGACAATGGAACTTAAATTATACAAAAATAGCAAAAATTTTTAGAAATGGTTGTATTATTCAAGCAAAATTATTAAAAAAAATTATATATGCTTACGAAAATAATTTTAATAATTTTCTTTTATCACCATATTTTATTAATATAATCAATGATTATCAAAAATCTCTTCGGGAAGTAGTGATTTTAGCAATGACATATGGAGTTCCTGTACCGGCATTATCTGCAGTCATTACTTATTATGATGCTTATAGATCTGCAATATTACCAACGAATCTTATTCAAGCACAAAGAGACTATTTTGGATCACATTCTTACAAAAGAATCGATAAAATTGGATTTTTTCATACAAAATGGAAACAATAATGTTTATTGAATTCTTCATATTATGTATAATTATGAATATCTTATCAAGATATAGAATGTTTTTAATGGATGTAATGTTTGTTGATAAATTTTTTACAAATATGTATTATATTGTACAAGTATAATTATAGTATATTACACATGATATAGTATAGAATTTTATATATAAAAAAGTATGAAATAATTTTGTACAACTATTATAAAATTCCAATTTATTATAAGTATTAATTGTATTTTATATTGAAAAATTCGCCCATATTGGAGCATGATCTGATGATTTATGCATAGCGCGAATTTTGTAATCAATACCAGCGGAATATAAAAACTTATTTAGTGAATACGAAGCAAGTAATAGGTCTATACGTAAACCAATATTTTGTTTGAAGCTATTGTATCGATAATCAAACCAAGAATATAAATTGTTTTTTTGAGGATACAAATAGCGATAAGAATCAATTAAACCGAAATCTAATAATTTTTTAATCCATTGTTGTTCTTCAGGCAAAAAAGCACATTTTCCGGAATGTAACCAAGATTTGTAGTGTGTGTTTTTCAACCCAATATCTAAATAATTCGGAGCAATATTCATATCTCCCATAATACATAATAACGCATGTTTTTTATAATTTTTGTATAAGTAAAGTGTAAAATTTTTATAAAACAGCTTTTTTTCTAAAAATTTTGCGTTTTTACGATTTGCTCCTTGAGGACAATAAATATTAATTATGTTTAAGATTCCTTGAGAAGTGAAAAAATTGGCTTGAATTATTCTTTTTGTTTCATGATTATAATCATATAAAATATTTGTAGAAACAGTTATTGGTTTTTTTTTACTTAGTAATGCAACACCGCAATAACTTTTTTTACCATAATAATATACATGATAATTATATTTAGAAATCATATTGATAGGAAACAAATCATCATGCACCCTAGTTTCTTGCAAACAAAGTATATCAGGATGTAATATTTCCATAATATATTGTAGCTGATGAATGTGAGCACGTATTCCGTTAATATTAAAAGAAATAAATTTCATGTGTTATGATTGTTATATTATAAATGCAAAAAAATTTTTTTGTATAAATTTTTTTTAAATTTTATTAAAAAAAAATTTATATAATCTTATAATATATATAATATTAAAATATACATATTATATAAATAGTGCATATGTTAATTTTTTTATTTTTTTTAGTATAATATATAACGTTATTGATATGTATATTAATAATAACATTCGTAATATTATATAAACATTTCGGAATTACATTCTATTGCACATGAATATTATACATTCATAATTAATCACAATAATGTTTTTATTTGTATGTTATATAATATTATTTTATATATTATAAAATTCATAGTAACTTTAAAATTTTATTTAATGAATTTTTTATTAAAATTTATATCTGTTTTATATGTAAATATTTTATTTATAATTATATAAATATTTTTGAAAAAATTTATTTGTATACATGATAAAATATATACAAAATATAATATAAAATAAATATAACATTTTTATAATCAAAAAAAACATTAAAAAAATTTTTTATTCTATTTAATTATCATAAAATTTTTATATGAGTATAGAAAACAAATGGCAAAATTATATTTTTATTATTCTGCGATGAATGCTGGAAAATCAACATCTTTGTTACAATCTTCGTATAATTATCAAGAAAGAGGAATGCAAACTTTGATATTTACGGCAGAAATTGACAAAAGATATAAAATGGGACAAGTAAATTCTAGAATTGGTTTATTTTCCCCAGCTAAATTATTTAATGTAAATACAAAATTTTTTCATAAAATCAAACGGATTCATAATACAAATATTATTCACTGTGTTTTAATTGATGAATGTCATTTTTTATCTAAACATCAAGTACAAGATTTATGTCAGGTGGTAGATATATTAAATATACCAGTTCTTTGTTATGGTTTACGTACTGATTTCCAAGAAAATTTATTTACAGGAAGCATGTGGTTATTAGCTTGGTCAGATAATTTGATAGAATTAAAAACAATTTGTTTTTGTGGTAACAAAGCAAATCGAGTACTTAGAATAGATAATATGGGAAATATAATACTTACGGGGAAAAAAATATTGATAGGTGATAATAAACGATATGTATCAGTATGTCGAAAACATTTTCATAAAAAATATTATAAACACAAATAATGATAAAAATTGCAAAGATAATAACTGTATTTCTAATAAATATGCATTATGTTTTTAAAAAAAAATGTTACATAGTTTTTTATATTTTGATATATTATAAAATATTTGCATAACAATATTATTTTATATAAAATTTTTTAATAAATTTAACAATATCTAAAAATATTTTTATGTAATATCATAATAATGGACTAAACAAATAAAATATTTTTTCTACAATTTTTTTCCAATAAGGTCTTTTGGACCAAGAAATTGCTTCAAGTAATTTAGATTGTGATATATAAGTTCTTTGTAATTTTGATAAATTTTTACTAAAATCTTTACTGTCAATAATTAAAGTGATTTCAAAATTTAACCATAAACTACGAATATCTAAGTTAGCTGTACCAACAAAACTTAATTGATTATCTATTAAAATACTTTTTGTATGTAATACTCCTCCTTGAAATTGGTATACTGATACTCCAGAATTTAATAATTCTGAAAAAAATACTCTGCTAGCCCAATTTACCAATATAGAGTCGTTTTCTAATGGAACAATAATGTATACTTTTACTCCTCGTTTAGCTGCAGTACAAATTGCATATAATAAATCATGACTAGGAATCAAATAAGGAGTGGTAATTACTAAAATTTTTTTTGCAGAATATATAGAAGTTAATAATGCTTTATGTATTATATCATTTGAAAATCCAGGTCCAGATGAAATAATGTGTAACACATGTTTAGAAAATTTCTTAATAGATAAAATATTGAAAGTAATTGGAAAAAATAAAATTCTCTCCCCGGTTTCTGTCCACCAATCATAAGAAAACACAATTTTCATAAATACAGTTACTGGACCTTCTATACGTAACATAATATCAATCCATTCACCTATTCCAATATTTCTTTTAAAAAATTTTGGATCTACCATATTCATGCTTCCTACGTAAGCAATATAATTGTCAATTAAAATCATTTTTTTATGTTGTCGCAAGTCCATACGACGACAAAATATATGTAATATATCAATGTGTAAAGCTTTTATAATAATTATGCCAGCATCACGCATTTTGTTTGGATAAGAACTACAAAAAAATTGCATACTTCCAATGGAGTCTAAAATTAATTTACAATGTACACCTCTTTTAGCAGCTGCAATTAAAGCTTGAGTTACTTGATTGATTAACCCATCAACTTTCCAAGTATAAAAAATAATTTCAATATTTTTTTTGGCAAATTTAATGTCTTGAATTAATTTTTGCATAATATCGTATGCATTGATTAATAATTGAATTTTATTTCCAGTTAAACCATCTATTCCTTGTTGACATTTACATATTTGAAAAATCGGATATGCAAGATTACTATTCTTTTTTGTAAAAATATATTGATAATTTTTTAAATGATTTATCCATAATTTAGAAAAAGAGAAAATATTTTTGTTTCTCTTTTTTCTTTTTTTATCAATATTTACTTTTCCAAAAAAATAATATAGCATGATACCTATAACTGGAATAATGTAAATTATTGATAACCATGCTATAATTTCTGAAATTGTATTTTTTTTTATAAGAATTTCTAAAATGATTTTACATACTAAAATATAATACCCTAAAGATAAAAACCAATGTATCATAATATATGTAACTTCCATATAAACACATCCTACTTATAATAATATAAAAAAATAAAATTTATAAAAAATAATTTTTTATTTTAATATTTTACTGTATTTAGAAAGTATTAAATATATCATATTTTGTAAAATGTAAAATATATTGTGGATATTTTAATATCGCAATTTTTATTTGAATATTTTATTTATTTTCAATACAAATAATATTGATCACATAATATGAGTTATTTTATTAATATATGACATTGTAAAAATGTATAGAATATTTATAATTTATTTCTTATTATTAAGAGTATTTATAATAATTATTATTCGAATTTTATGATAATAAGAATTTTTGTAAGTTTGACAATTTACATTATATATTTGCAAATATTGATATTTAAGAAGTGCTTATTTTCATTAGAAGTCATAGAATAAATTTTAATTTACAACAATTGGTAAGATGTTTCATATATTTATGAAATACTAAATATTATACAAATAAACTTTATATTTAATAATTAAAAATATAAAATAATTACATTTGAGATAAATAATAACTTTTTATGATATTCATATTATGATTGAATTCATATACTAACGGAGATGCTGTGGGAATATTTACATAAAATATATCTTTTTCACTTAAGCAGTTTAAAAATTTTATCATAGCACGAATAGAGTTTCCATGCGCAACAATTAATATAAATTTATTTTTTTTCATATTAGGAATAATGGTATTCTTCCAATATGGAACTACGCGTTTTTCTGTCAATTGCAAGCTTTCTCCTATGGGTAAATCGGTAATATTTACTTGAGAGTAACGAGGATCATTTCCAGGAAATCGTTTATCATGGATATCGATTTGGGGAGGAATTGCTAAATAACTTCTACGCCAATTTTCTACCATATCAATACCATATTTTTTTGTAGTATTATCTTTGTTTAATCCTTGTAAAGCACCATAATGACGTTCATTTAATCTCCAAGATTTTTCCACTGGTATCCACGTTTGATGTAATGTGTATAAAATAATCCATAATGTGTGTATAGCTCTTGTTAATACTGAGGAATATGAATAATCAAATAAATATCTATGTCTTTTTAATAAAAGACCTGCATTTTTTGCTTCTATACAACCTTGGTTAGATAAATCTATATCTTCCCATCCAGTAAAGCGATTTTCGTAATTCCATTGACTTTCCCCATGTCGTACAAATACTACTTTTGCAATGTTGTTTATCATGTTTGAAACCTATAAGAATGTTATAATATTATAAATTTATGAAAATTATTTAATTATACAATAGTACATATATAATATTATTAATATTTTTTAAATAAAAATTAATTAAAATTTTATTATTTTATTTAGAAAATTATATTAAAAAATTTTAACTGTTTACGTTTATGTAAATATATAAAAAATTTTAATGATTTTATATAATTTTTTACATAATACAGTAAAAATTTTTATAAAAATTTTTTTAATATTTAGTATAATATATAATTTAATAATTTATTTGGAAATTTATAATGACTATTGTGCAATATGTTTATATATCTAATTTTGAAAATCAACATATACATGTTTTTCAAATAGATAGTTATGGAAATTTAAAATTTTTACAAAAAGTAAAAACTTTTGGACAAGGAAAACCCATAGTAATACATTCAAAGCAAAATTATTTATATCTTGGCACACGATCACCGTCAGGTATCATAACATATTATATTGATAATATGGGAATATTACATTATAAATATTTCATAGAGGCAAACTGTCCCACATTTCTTGCGATAAATATTCAAACTAATATGTTATATTGTATATCTTATCAAAATAATTCTATGGAAATTTATTCTATAAATAATGGTGTAATTTGTAAAAAAATAAAAATTTTAAAAAATTTAACAAATTGTCATTCTGTATATATAGACAATATTCGTAATGTGATATGGGTACCTTGTTTAAATATCAATAGAATTCAATTATATGAAATAGATCGTGCCACATTATTTCCAGAAAAATATATGTTTTCTATAAAAACCGAAGACAATTCTGGACCAAGACACATGGTGTTTCATAAAAATCAGAAATATGCATATGTAATTAAAGAATTCAATAGTACAGTTTCTGTTATTTTTATCAATACATTTAAAATTATACAAACAATATGTATGCATCCAAAAATTTTTTACAACTCTTTAAATTGGGCCGCAGAAATTCATATAACCCCTAATAGTAAATGGTTATATTGTTCAAATCGTTCAACAAATTTAATTAGTTGTTTTTCTGTTTCTAAAAATGGAGATAGATTAACATTGTTACATTATCAAGATACAGAAGATCAACCTCATGGATTTGATATAGATAAAAATGGTAAGTTTTTAATAGTAGCCGGACAATCCTCACATCATATTACAGTCTATAAAATTAATAACATAACAGGGGAACTTATTTACTTATCAAGATATCAAGTAGGAAAACAACCAATGTGGGTGTCTTTTGCGCATTTTAATGTTACATAATATTAATCAAAATTTTATTATGCAATTGTATGAGATTTATATATATAAAATATATGAGTTTATTTAAATTAGTGTATTAACATGTTTATTTTATCACAAAAATATAAAAATTTTAAAATATTGATATTGTATTTACATGATTATATAAATTTTATCAATGCAGCACATTGAATGATTTTATTAAATATCAAAAATTTTTTATAATATTAGGAACTATATTAAATATTGATATTTGCACTAAATATCAAATATATTCAAAATATATGTATATATATAGTTTTTGTTGATATGTAATTTTTTCATCAGTATGTATTAAAAACATATATAAATAATATAAAATTATGGAATTATATTTGAATTATGCATACCCATTATATTAAAACCACCATTAACGTGTACAATTTCTCCAGTAATCCCCGCTGATAAATTAGAACATAAAAAAGCTGCAACATTTCCAATATCTTCTAAAGTAACTAAACGAGAAATAGGATTAGTTAATTTGCAGTAAGAAAGTATTTTGTTAAAATTTTTAATATTAGAAGATGCTAAAGTTTTAATTGGTCCAGGAGAAATTGCATTTACTCTAATACCTTGTTTTCCCAATGTATATGCCATATATCGAATATTCGCTTCTAAAGAAGCTTTAGCAACACCCATAACATTGTAATTTGGAATCACTCGCTGAGACCCCAAATATGTTAATGTTATTAGCGAAGATTGAGAACTTAGCATAGTTCTACTTATTTTTGCCATAGCAACAAAACTATAACTACTAATGTCATGTGCAATGAAAAATCCTTTTCTATTAATAGAATTTACATAATCGTTTTCTTTGAATTGTTGTTTTGGGGCATACGCAATAGAATGAATGAATCCGTCATATTGAGGCCAAATTTTATATAATGCATAAAATAATTTTTTGATGTCACTATCGTATTGAACATTACATGTAAAAACTAGTCTGGAATTAAAATCCATAGCTAATTTTTCTACTTTAGATTTTATTTTATTATTTTTACAACTAAAAGCTAATTGCGCTCCTTCGCGATACATAGCTTGTGCGATACCATATGCAATAGAACGATTATTAGTAATTCCAGTAACTAAAAATTTTTTCTTTTTAAGAAATCCCATATTGCTATATAATTATAAAAGTATTTTTAAAAGTATTATTTCTATCATAAGTTTTTTATATATATAAAAGTATACAATATATTTATTGTAAATAAATTTTATTTTTATAATTTTGATAAATAATATTATAAATTTTTTTGTATATTAATATTGTATATAATGTTACATATTTTATATATAATATTTAATAATAACATATTATGCAAATTTCATATATTTATGCAATATTTCGAAAAATTACATTATATTCATGTATTATAATTTTAAAATATTTTATAGAAATAAAAACATCTTAGTTTTACAATATGTTACATATGAAAAATGTATATAGTTATATTATTTGTTTAAATGTTAATTTTAATATATTTACGAGAAACATAATATATAAATTTGTTAATAATTTATTTTTATATAAAAATAATATAGAATATTTAATGGAGTGTTTGCTTCAAATATAACTTATAAAATTATAGTATTTAAAAATTAATATTACATATAATATTATTTAATACAGAGTACATTTATGTAATAATGTTCCATATGTACTAAAATTATTTCAGTATATATTAAATTTGTGTTTATACGAAATATATCGAATATATATTTGTGAATTTTGATATTATTATTTATAATATACGTATGTATGAATAAAGAATACATTGATAATATTTTAGCAATAGAAACTACTACACAAGTATGTTCTGCATCTTTAATGAAAAAAAATTCTATATTTAATCGTGAAATCATGAGTAATTCTGAACATACAAAATATATTTTACAAATAATTGATGAGTTATTGAAAGAAGCAAATATTACCATAAATAATATTGATTACTTGGCTTGTAGTCATGGACCTGGATCTTTTACCGGAATACGTATTGGAATTAGCGTTATACATGGAATAGCTTTCAAAATTAATACTCCTGTTGTAGGAATATCTACCATGATGACACTAGCAGAAGGTGTTTGGAGGTGTATGCAATACTCGAAAGTATTAATTATTATGCATGCTAAACAAGGAATGGTATATTTTGCAAAATACATTAGAAACAATAATGGTATTTGGATAGGGAAAAACAGTGAAACAATAATAAAAGTTAAAAAAATACAAACTCTTTTAAAAAATTTATCAGGAAAATGGATAGTTGTTGGTGTCAATTTAAAAAATGATCAATATATTTTTAATCAAATATCTCAATATGCTTATATAAATAATATTTATCCTAATGCACAAGATGTTATATCATTAGTAAAAAAACAATTGTGTTATAAGAAAATAAAACAAAAAACAACAATTAAGCCAGTGTATTTATTGAATATATAAATAATCATATATATAAATACGTTGAATGTATATTTGGCGTATTTTTGTAAATTATATCATTATACTACATGATTGTTAATTATGAGTATTTTTTATGGCAGAATATATTATCAGTATTATATAAATTATAAAAATTTTGGTATAAATATTAATAAAATTTGATAAATTTTTCTTTATGAATATTAGGAATATATTATAAATTATTTTAATAATTTAGATAAATTTTTCCCAATGAAAATTATATATTGAATTATAAAATAATATTTTTTTTACACTATATGCTAAATACTATCTTCATTAGAAATTTTAATACCAATTTTACTAATTTTTTGTTCTTCTTTTTCCGCAATGATCCAAATAATTCCTTCAGATATAACACTATCGCCAATAACAGGTTCTCCTCCGCCTAACAAGGATGTAACGAATTGTTCTACTGTTAATTTATAATACATATGATTAATAAATTTTAGTCCATATATATTAGAAATGTCTTGTAATGTCACATTAGCTTCTAATATAAAATCTCCGAAAAATCTTTGACTAGGTAAAGTAAATTGGGCATAACTAAATAATTTATTTAATGATGGTAAATCTTTTTCTCTGCCAATAATGCATAATAAATCTCCAGAGCATAAATTAACATTATTATGAGGATTTAGCAACATATTCCCTCTAAATAACGCAACAATACTAGTAGATTTTGGTAATATTAAATTTTTTACGGATAATCCAATACACCAATTGTCATTAGTAAGTCGATAAATAAATTGTTCCCATATATTATTTGGATTAATATCCATGCCAAATCGAAAAATAGGAGAAACCGTTGGTGGTATTACTACTTTTGCTAATTTTGCTGCATAACCCAAAGAAGTTCCTTGTAATAGTAGAGAAATTAAAACAATAAAAAAAGCAACATTAAAATATAATTTTGCGTTATCTAAACCAGCCATCATAGGAAACACTGCTAAAATAATTGGTACTGCTCCGCGTAAACCAACCCAAGATAAAAAGAATCTTTCTCGCATGGTGTAGTTATGAAAAGGAAATAATCCAATGAATATAGAAAGTGGTCGCGCAATCAACATTAACCAAAATGACAATATTAATGCAGGAAATGCGATAACTAGTAAATCACTAGGAGTTACTAATAACCCTAAAACTAAAAACATAGAAATTTGACTTAACCATGCTATACCATCAAAAGTTTGTAAAATTCCATATCGATTGCGAATAGGAATATTTCCTAATAAGAAGCCACATAAATATACAGCAAGTATTCCACTGCCTTCTAATGCAGTTGAAAAAGAAAATATCATAATTCCACCACTTACAGCTAATAATGGATATAAACCATTAGCCAGAGAAATACGATTGATTATTTGTTGTAATAGCCATCCTCCTCCAAATCCAAATATTGTTCCTAAACCAAATTCTCTAAGAAAATGTACAAAAAAAGACCAATCCGGAAATGTTTTATGTTTTTGAATCATATCAATTAAAGTAATAGTTAAAAAAACCGCCATTGGATCATTACTTCCAGATTCCACTTCTAATGTAGATGTTACTCGTTGATTCATTCCTTTATCACCCAATAAAGAAAAAACTGCTGCAGCATCAGTAGATCCTATAATAGCTCCTATTAACATACCTTCGATAATATCTAAATTAAATAACCATGCTGCTATTATTCCGGTTAATCCAGAAGTGATTATTACACCAATAGTAGCTAAAGATAAAGCTGGCCATAAAGCAACACGAAAAGCAACAGATTTTGTACGCATTCCGCCATCTAAAAGAATCACAGCTAATGCTAAATTGCTAATAAGATATGCTACAGGATAATTATCAAAAGCAATACCCCCTATTCCATCAATTCCAGCCAACATGCCAATAGCTAAAAAAATAAATAAAATAGGGATTCCTAAACGGGAAGATAATGAACTGAGTACAATACTTCCTCCTACTAAAATTGAACCAATAATAAATAAACTTATAATAGTATTGCTTTCCAAGTTTACCCCCCTATTTCTTAGAAATTAAAATTTTATATATTTAAGAAAATATTTAGTAATATTTTTACAATATATATTTATAATATCAATGATTAAATATGCAAAATAATAACTCTATCACATATTTTGATTGTACAAAGAATTGTATTGGAAATATATAAAAAATTACAAAAAATAAAAAAATTTCACTTAAACCATGTTATTATTAACCTTATTAATATAAGAAAAATGTTTGATAATTATTTATGCAAAAATCTAATATGTTTTTATTTTAGATATACATTATGATACATTACAATAATAATGGTATATTATATGTATAAATATTGTACCGGAATTAATATTAGTACATGTTATTCTATATATGTTACATGTTTGTGTATATTAATAATATATAGACAATGTTTCTAAGATAATTGAAAAATAGCTTTCAATAAAAAACTCATTATGTTATACATCTATTTGTGTAGATAGTGTAAATGATATATTTGAGATTTTTATTTTATATATTAAATAATATATGATTTTTTATATGTTGATATAATTGATATATGAAAAATAAATATATGGAATTTTATAAATTATAATTAAAGGTTTTCGTGTATTTATACGAAGATATATTAATATTTTAAAAAATATAAAAATTTTTGTACAAATTTATAAATATTTACATGAGTTTTTTTGCATAATATAAATATCAAAATATATTGATCAAATTAATATTTGGTGCTGAATAAACAATAATAATTAGATATAATAAAGATTAAAAACCGAAAGCTTGTTCCTGTTGTACCAAACAAACAAATAATACATAGATTTTTACGCAAAATTAAATGTTATAATTAAATATTAATATACCTAATTAACAAATATATTTTATATTTTAATTAATACATTTATATTAAAAAGTATTATTTGTAATATTTGAAATATTCAGGAAACAAGTATAAAGTTATTTCATGAAAATTCATTGATAATAATATATGCTAAAATTCTATTGGATATATTAGGAAGAAATATAAGAAATGAAATCTAACACTTTATTTGAATATCCAACTTCATTGTCATACCAAGAAATCAATTTAACAAAATAATCATTTAATGATATGCCAGCTTTTTCATCAAAAATAGATGTTAGGGTTTCTCCATTAAAATCGCTAGATACCACATCTTCGTTAGTATATCCCATGATTCCTTTTAAATCATTTTCTGAAGCAGATTTTATAGCAGAACAAATATCTGCATAAGATGCTTTTTTCTTTAAACGAACTGTTAAATCTACCACGGAAACATTAGATATAGGTACTCTAAATGACATACCTGTTAATTTTCCATATAATTCAGGAATAACTTTACCTACAGCATTTGCAGCTCCAGTAGAAGAAGGAATAATATTTTGAAACGCTCCCCTTCCTTCTCTCCAATTTTTACGTGAGATACTATCAACAACTTTTTGTGTAGCTGTAACAGCATGTATAGTAGTCATTAAACCTTCGTGTATTCCAAAATTATCATTAACAACTTTTGCTATAGGTGCTAAACAATTGGTTGTACAAGAAGCATTTGAGACAACATTTTGATTATCATATTGTGTATGATTAACACCCATAACAAACATCGGGGTATTGTCCTTAGTAGGTGCTGTTATAACTACTTTTTTGGCTCCAGACAAAATATGCCCTTGAACATCTTGTTTTGTTAAAAATACACCGGTGGATTCTACTACTATGTCTATGTCTAATTTTCCCCAATTCAAATCTATAGGATTGTTTTTAGAAGTACAAAATACAGTTTCTCCATTTACTATTAAGTTATTATCATCAATTTTTACAGGAGCATTGAACAAACCATGTGTAGAATCATATTTTAACATATAAGCCATATAGTCGCTATTTAATATATCATTAATAGATACTACTTTTATATCGGTACGTTTTTGAGCTTCTCTAAAAATAATACGACCTATTCTTCCAAAACCATTAATTCCTATTTTAGTTATCATATGTTCACCAATTATTCAATTTTTCTACTTTATACCATAAATATATCAAATTTTTTTTAAATTTAAAACTTTATTTTGCAATATTTACTACGTTAACATAATATCAGTGTTATTTTCAAGAATTTTTTATAATTAAATTTTAGAATAAAATAAAATTTAATATATAAAAATTTGCAAATATATTGCAAAATTTTATACATAGCAGTTTTATTGTATAAATGTAAAAATCACTATGCAATTTGTAATTATGCATTATGCAAAATAAAAGTTATATTACAAAATATATATTTCTAAATATACGGTGAGGAAGGGATTTGAACCCTTGATACACTGATATTGTATATACATGTATTCCAAACATGCTCCTTAAACCACTCGGACACCTCACCATAATATTTATAATACATGATACGTAAATAGAAAATATTATACATGATATACAGTTTATATTATAAAAATTATAAATTATTTCTAAATATTTAAAATTAAATAATAATTTATACATTATATATATTATGCTAAATATTGCATGAAATAGTTTTTAAGCATTTAATATATAATCTATTAATATTATTACAGATATCAAGTATTCAGAATATTTCATAGAAAACCTTTAATTTTGTATTCAATGTACATAAAATAATATATAAAACATTAAAATTGCATAATATTTTTGCATTTATAAATATATATGTATTCAAATATAAATATTTTATATTTAGGCACAAATTTTATATATTCAGTTTTTATAAAAATTAATTTTTAAATAATTTTATTAAAATATTTTTGGATAAAATATAAAAGATTTTTTTCATAATGAACAAATAAATAAGGGAGTTAATAAAAGTTATTTAACCCCCCTATATAATGTAAATAATATTTACACTAAAATATTACAGATATTCTACAAAGTAGTAACATTAACAGCTGAAGGACCTTTTTGTCCATCTTGTACTTCAAATTCTACATGTTGTCCTTCTGATAATGTTTTAAACCCGTTTCCCTGGATTGCAGAAAAATGTACAAACACATCTTTACTTCCATCGACTGGTGTAATAAAACCAAAACCTTTAGATTCATTAAACCATTTAACTTGACCTTTAATCTTAACCATCTGACTTATTTCCTTTAATTTTTAAACCGTTCTATTTATTAGAATATATGATTTCAAGATAAAATAATGAGAATACATACTTGATATTATTAATTATAAAATATTTGAACTATTTTGCAATAGTACATCATAATATATAAATAACTATTTAAAAAATAAATCCAAATCTCAATTTTTATCTGAAATTATTCACATATTTATATCAATTTTATAAATTTTATTTATAAAATATTATGTTGTTTGAGTAAAAATTTATTTCTATTGTAAAATAAAAACAAAATTACTCAAAACAACCTCATTTTAACAAAAAAAAGAATTTTCGCAATATTAAAATAAAAAACTTTGTAAAAAATAATAGAAATTATTAATATATAAAAAAATATAAATACAAAATTTTTATATATGTAAAATATGATAAAATAAAATATTGTATGTATCAATATAAATATACAATATTTTTTTAAATAATTATCTTATTTCATAAAATGTATCAGTTATCTATGGTAAAAATTTATAAAATTATTGTTATATATTAATAAAGAAATTATTCCAGTTATCTGAAAAAATTTTCACATACTATATTTGAATAAAGTATTACATATATATATTTGGAACCATCAAATATAAAATAAATGTTATCATAAATAATCTCAATGAGTTATAAAAGATTTACAATATGTTTTATATCAGTATAATGATAATAAAATATATTTATTGGAAATTATTATAAAATATACTATGCAAAAAATAAAAAATTTTTTTATTATTTTAATACTTTGTTTGTTTTTAACAAATACAACATATGCTAATGAGAATAATAAAAAAATAATAGTTGGATTTTCTCCGGGAAATTCAGCTAAAGAAATTATTTTACACGCAATTAAGGATGCAAAATTTTCCATTGATATAGCAGCGTATTCATTTACTAGTAAACCAATTACATTGGCATTAATTGATGCTAAAAATAGAGGAGTTAAGATACGAATTGTAGCAGATAAAAAATCTAATACTAACAAATATACAGCTATAACATATTTAAATAATCATGAAATTCCAATTAAACTTAACGATAAATATAGTATTATGCATAATAAATTTATGATATTTGATAATGTATCTTTGCAAACTGGATCGTTTAATTATACAAAAAATGCTGTTTCTCGTAATGCAGAAAATATTATTTATTTAATAAATTATTCTAATGTTGTTAATAAATATATTTATGAGTTTAATAGATTATGGAGAGAATCTAGTATAATACTTCCTAATATTAGCATGGGATCAAATTTCATACAAACTTATTAGAACATAAATATTATTATATTAATGAATATATGTATTATTTGTATACAATATTTCATTATTATATGTATAATACATTATAATGTAATGTAAATTTATAATAATTCTTTTACATAATAATTCAAAATATATAATGAATAAATATTTTCTATTGACTCATTTTGAAATGCCAAGTAATATTATTGCATATGGTATAAACTCATATTATATATAAATACATAAAATATTAATACTAATATCATGAAAGCGAAATATAAGTATTCTATAATTTTTTTATTGCAGTTGATGTTTTTTTATATTGATACATGTTCATCGATTGCAAATGAAATTATACATTCCTCCTCATATCAGACATCAATGTCTAAAAATCATTTTGATATTCAAGCAAGTTATAATATTGAGAAAAATAATCATAATACTTCTAATACTCTTTGTAATTTTATATTGCAATGGATTCAAAAAATTCATAAATATAAAATATGGGGAGAAACTAATAAAAATTTTACTGATGATCATATGGAATGTTCCACAAAAAATCATGCAGGGATACGTATTGAACGCAATACTAATACAGATAATTATTATTTTCTTCAAGAAGAACTGTTAATGGAAAAAAATTATCACACAAATTCTCAAAATACCATTTTAATAGGTAAAGGTAAAAAAATTTTTGATAATCATATTCATGATTTGCAAATAGAATTTGGACCAGGTATGTACCTGGAAAAATATCAAGAAAGTGATATGAATAAAAAGATTATATTTTATGGATCTGCTTTTTACAATTATCAATTAACTGAAAATACAAAATTTAGTCAAAAAGTTTCTTTATTGACAAAAAGTACTCCTATTTTAAAATCAAAAAGTTCTTTGGAAATAAATATGACCAATAATTTATCATTAAAATTTTCTCATTATACTAAATGGAATGAAAATTTTTACAAAAATTTGTGTAATATATCTGAAAAAAAAACCACCTTATCTTTATTTTATAATGTAAATTTTTAAATGATTCAATGAGTTATATTATATATTGTCTTATATATGTTTAGTGATAACATATAATGTTGTGATTATAAATTTCTAAAATATTGTACTAATAATCATAGTGAATATATAGAAATGATTATTAATTAATATTGTTGCAATATAAATGATATTTTATATATACATATTATATTTTTAAAAAAAAATTATAAAATTTTTCATATCTGTAAGATAAACACAATGCAATATATTTTGTAATCGTTAAATAATACTTATAAAATATCATAATATATAAAAGCATGTATTACTTTTTACATTTCAAATATTTTAGTATATATTATGTTTCATGGGGCACTATTGATGAAAAAAGAAAATTGTGATAAAATCTTTTATGCGGTTAATGGGGATGTTTTTTCTATTTTAATAGTAACAAATTTTGCATTAATACAAATGCAAAATTTGATAAGTAAATACAGAATTTTTGGATTACGATTAAATATTAGAAAATCTGGATGTGCAGGGTATACTTACAAAATAGAAAAAATAAAAAATTTTTCAATCCATGATGTAGTATATAAAAACAAAAATTGTAAAATTAATCTATGTGTACCAAATAATTTAAACTTATATATTAATAATACTAAAATAGATTATATAAAAAAAAATTTTAATTATACCTTCACATTTGATAATAAAAATATTTTACAGAAATGCGGATGTGGAAAAAGTTTTAATATGCGAGCATTATATGAGAGAAAATAAAAATATTTTTTTACAGGAAAATTCAATTAAAGAAAAAAAATATAAAATACAAAAGAATAAACATGATTTTTTTACAAAACTTGCAACAGAAGAATTACAATGTGGAATTAATAAACATATAATACAAGAAATATCAAAAAAACGTAGTGAACCAAAATGGATGTTAAATTTTCGTCTACATGCATATGATGCGTGGAAAAAGATGAAAGAACCGCATTGGTTAAATGGACATTTTAAAAAATTAAATTACAATAATTATAGTTATTTTTCTGCTCCATATTATAATAAAGTTAATACTTTAAATAAAAAGAAAAAATATACAAATAAAAAAAATTATTTAACTCATGCAGTAAAAAACACTTTTGATAGATTAGGAATACCTGTAAAAGAAGAAAATAATATAGCGGTTGACGCAATATTTGATTCTGTATCTGTATCTACAACATATCAAAATAAATTAAAAAAACAGGGGATTCTCTTTTGTTCATTTAACGAAGCTATACATTATTATCCAAAACTAGTAAAAAAATATTTAGGAAGTGTAGTGCCTTTAAATGATAATTTTTTTGCATCTTTAAATGCAGCAGTAGCTTCCGATGGAACTTTTGTATATATACCTAAAGGTATACGATGTCCTATAGAATTATCTACATATTTTAGAATAAATTCTAAAAAAACAGGTCAATTTGAAAGAACTATATTGATTGCTGATGAAGACAGTTATGTTAGTTATGTTGAAGGTTGTTCTGCTCCATTAAACAATCAATATCAATTACATGCCGCAGTAGTGGAAGTGATAATTTTGAAAAATGCTGAGGTAAAATATTCTACAATACAAAATTGGTTTTCTGGAAAAAAAACCAAACAAGATGGAATATTAAATTTTGTTACAAAAAGAGCATTATGTTTAGGAAAAAATTCTAAGATGTCTTGGACACAATCTGAAACAGGATCAGCAATTACATGGAAATATCCAAGTGTTATTTTACAAGGAGACAATTCTATTGGAAGTTTTTTTTCTGTTGCACTTACAACAGGAAAACAACAAGCAGATACTGGAACAAAGATGATTCATATTGGGAAAAATACTAAATCAACTATTATTGCTAAAGGTATTTCAATTGAAAACAGTATAAACACTTATAGAGGTTTAGTTAAAATAACTTCAACTGCTACAAATGCAAGAAATTTTACTCAATGTGATTCTATGCTTATTGGTAATAAATGTAGTTCTCATACTATTCCTGTTATTGAAGCGAAAAATAATACTGCACAAATTGAACATGAAGCTAGTACTTCACGTATTAGTCAAGATCAATTGTTTTATTGTCGTCAACGAGGTATTAAAATAGACGATGCTATTTCTATGATTGTAAATGGATTTTGCAAAGATATATTTACAACTCTTCCGTTAGAATTTTCTGTAGAAGCGCAAAAGTTATTAGCTATTAATATAGAAAATAGTGTTGGTTAAGTGTATCTCCATTTATTATAAAACCAATATGATTATATAAACAAATAATTAAAAATGTTATCAATAAAAAATTTATATGTTAATATACAAGGTAAATCTATTCTTCGTGGATTAAATTTAGAAATAAAACCAGGAGAAATACATGCCATAATGGGTCCAAATGGATCCGGTAAAAGTACTTTATCATCTACATTAGTAGGATATGAAGAATATAAAGTTATTTCTGGAAAAATATTATTCAAAAATAAAGATTTGTTTCTTTTAAAACCAGAAGAAAGAGCAAGAGAAGGGATATTTTTGGCATTTCAATATCCAATAGAAATCCCTGGTATTAATAATAAAACTTTTTTACATACAATCATTAATACTATAAGAAAACATCGCAAACAAAATATTCTAGATAAATATGATTTTAAAAAACTAATTACAGATAAAATTAATGCATTGGATATACCAAATAATTTATTAAATAGATCAGTAAATTTAGGATTTTCTGGAGGAGAAAAAAAAAGAAATGATATATTACAAATGATATTATTAGAACCAGATTTATGTATTTTGGATGAAACAGATTCAGGATTAGATATTGATTCATTAAAATTGATATCAAAAAATATCAATAGTTTAATAAATGAAAAAAGATCATTTCTGATTATAACACATTACCAAAATATATTTAAATATATTACACCACATTATATACACATTATGTATCATGGAAATATTATAAAATCTGGAAATTTGTCTTTAATAAAAGACATTGGAGAAACAGGTTATGCAAAATTTATCAAAAAATAATATTAACATATTACATAAATGGTATAAATTATTTCAAAAAAGGCAAAAAATATTGCCATCCAAGGAAGCAAAATATAATTGGGAACAAATTAAATCATTGGGGATACCAATGAGAAAACAAGAAAATTGGAAATATATATCTTTAAATGAATTTTTTAACAATCATTTTATAGATGCTATATATTGTAATATATCAAAAAAAGAATGTAATTCTTTAAGTCTAAAATTACATGCGTATAAATTAGTTTTCATTAATGGAAAATATTCATCATTATTAAGTGACAAGAAATTAGGATATTGGAAAATAAAAACAAAAAATCAAGAAAATCATCAATTAACAAAAAAACTTATTATACCAGATATATTTGCATATTTGATAGAAAGTTTAAGAAAAGAAATGATTACCATATTTCTTCCAAAAGAAAAAAAAGAAAATATACCTTTATATCTTTTGCATATAAATCAAGGGAGCACAAAAGAAAACACTTTAGCGACAATAAATTATAGACACCATATTGAATTAAATAATGGATCTACTGGAAAAATTATTGAACATTTTGTTAGTAAAAATAATTTTCAAGCATATTTCAATAATACAAGAACTTCAATTATTTTAAATAATTCAGCAAAACTTAAATATATTAAATTAGGATTTGAAAATCATAACAGTTATCATTTTGGGTATAATGATATTTATACAAAAAAAAATTCCATATTTTCCAGTAATACTATTATGGTAGGATCTAAAATTAATAGGAATCAAACTAATGTTAAAATTAATGGAAAAAATTCCAACATAATTATCAATAGTTTGTTAATACCATGTACCAAAAATACTATTGGAGATAGCAAAACATACATAGAACATAATAAGAGTAATTGTATCAGTAGACAACTACATAAAATCATTGTTCATAAATATGGAAAAGGAATATTTGACGGTATAATTAAAGTAAAAAGATGTGCTTATAAAACAGATAGCAAAATGATCAATCATAATTTGTTACTTGACAAATTAGCAGAAATTAATACTAAACCTCAGTTAAATATTTACACAGATGATGTTGTTTGTAATCATGCTGCTACCATAGGATCTATAGATTCTAATCAAATATTATATTTGCGATCTAGAGGGATATCTTATCAAGATGCAAAAAAAATGATAATTTTTTCTTTTTTTGCAGATTTTCTAGAAAGTATCGATTGTAAAATATTGAAAAAAATAATTTTTCTTCGTATTTATGAGATTTTCCAAAATAATAAAAATATAAAATTATTATGAATTATCCAATTAATAATATTCGATCGGATTTTCCTATTTTATCAACTACAATAAATAATGTTCCATTAGTATATCTTGATAATGCAGCAAGTGCACAAAAACCAAAATTTGTTATCAACTGCGAAAAAAAATATTATTATACAGAACATGCTCCGGTACATCGAGGTATTTATGATTTAAGTAATCATGTAACAAATCGTATGGAAAATATTCGTTGGAAAATAGCAAAATTTATTAATGCATCTTCAGAAAAAGAAATTATTTTTGTTCAAAATACCACAGAAGGTATAAATTTAGTTGCCCATAGCTGGGGAAGAAAATTTCTCACATCAAAAGATAATATTGTAATTACTGAAATGGAACATCATGCCAATATTGTTCCTTGGCAAATATTGGCGCAAGAGAAAAAATTTGAATTAAAATATATACCATTATTACCTAATGGTACCTTAGATATTGCAAAAATACCATTACTTGTGAATAAAAAAACACGTCTATTTTCTGTAACCCATGTTTCTAATGTGCTTGGAACAATTAATCCTATTAGAAAACTAATAAAACAAATAAGAGAAATTAGCCATGCGCTTATATTGGTGGATGGAGCACAAGCTGTTATGCATAAAAAAATTGATGTGCAAAAATTAGATTGTGATTTTTATGTATTTTCTGGACACAAATTATATGGACCATCAGGAATTGGTGTATTATATGCTAAAAAAAAAATATTAGAAGATATGCCTCCATGGAAAGGTGGTGGGTCAATGATTCATAAGGTTAGTTTAAAAAAAGAAACAATTTTTCGTAATATCCCATGGCGTTTTGAAGCAGGTACACCAAATATATCCGGTATTATAGGATTGGGAGCAGCCATTCAATATATTAATAAAATTGGATTAGACAAAATAAAAATATATGAAACTAAGTTAACAAATTATACTATGAATGCTTTAAAAAAAATCCCAGATATAATTATATATGGACAAGATAATCGTATAGGAATAATTTCTTTTAATTTACACAAATATCATGCTTATGATATTGGAACGTTACTTGATAAATATGGTATTGCTATTAGAACAGGGCATCATTGTGCTATGCCTCTAATGTCATATTTTAGAATTCACAGTATGTGTAGATTATCTTTAGCAATATACACTACAAAAGAAGATATTGATTATTTTATAGAGAGTATAAACAAAATTAAATATTTTTTAAATAAAAAAAATAAATATTTATGAAATTTTTGCCAAATAAAATAAAATTATTGAAGAATTTTTCTTCTTGTGTAAATTGGGAAGAAAAATATTTCTATATTATAGAATTAGGAGAAAATTTACCAAAAGCTCCAAAAAATATAAGAATTCCGAAATATTTGATATTAGGATGTCAAAGTAGAGTATGGATTATGATGACGAATAAATATAATCATGTTAAATTATATGGAGATAGTGATGCTTTAATTACTAAAGGATTAGTATCTATATTAATTATTTTGTATAAGGGATTAACATTAAAAGAAATAATAGATTTCGAAATTAGTTCTTTTCTTAATATATTATCATTAAATAAATATTTAAGTAAATCTCGTTCTCAAGGATTATTATCTATTATTGAAAATATTCAATTACAAGCACATAATTTAATAAATAAAAAATTTTAATTTATCAATTTTATTTCATATTCTACATACATAATACTACACAATGTATCAAAATAAAAGACAAATATTTCGTTTTACAAAAATATACAAATGAGATAAAGAATTTATAATGTCATAATACATGTACGGAAGAAATATTTCTAGCATATGTAGGAACTAAACCTCCAGATACCATGACAATAATATCTCCTTTTTTAGCTAAATCTCTTTCTATAGCAATTATTTTTCCAATTTTATAAAAATCATCGTTTGAATCAATTCTATCCACTAATGAACAATAAACACTGCGGCATAATAATAATTGTCTAGAAGTCAATTCATTGGTTGTTATAGCTAAAATATTCGCATTTGGAGAATATTTTCGTATTGCTTTTGCAGATCTTCCCCAAGCAGTTGCTACAATAATTAATGGAGATTTTAATTTTTCAGAAGTTTCAACAGCTCCACAACAAATTGCTTCAGTAATTTTTAGTTTATAATTTTCGTCCAAAACTTTTATTTTTTTTAATGAAACTCTATCAGTACGATTGCAAATAGTATGCATAATCTTAATAGATTCTAAAGGATATTTACCTTTAGCTGTTTCTCCGGATAACATAACTGCATCTGTGCCATCTAATATTGCATTAGTTATGTCTCCTGCTTCTGCGCAAGTAGGTCTAGGTTGTCTAATCATAGAATCTAACATTTGTGTAGCAGTTATTACAATTTTTTTATAAAAATTACATTTTGCAATAATTTTTTTTTGAGAGAATATTACTTCTTCTATTGGAATTTCTACCCCAAGATCTCCTCTAGCTACCATAATTCCATCGGAAACTTTCAAAATTTCATCAAAATTATCCAAACCTTCTTGATTTTCAATTTTTGAAATAATTTGTATTTTCTCCCCACCATATTTTTTTAAATATTTCCTTATTTTTAATACATCGGATTTTTTTCGAATAAATGATGCAGCAACAAAATCTACTTTTTTTTTACAAGCAAAAATTAAATCAAATTTATCTTTTTCTTCTAATGCAGGCAAAGAAATAGAAACACCAGGTAAATTAATTCCTTTATTTTCTCCAAGTACAGCAGTATTAAGTACTTTACATATTACAGTATCATTATTAATATCTATTACCAAAAAACTGAGTAATCCATTGTCAACCAAAATAATATTTCCTTTAGTTAAATCTTTAGAAAAATTAGAATATGTCACAGCTACACATTTATTATCTCCATAAATGTTTTTATTAGTAGTGAAAGTAAAAATTTGTCCACTGTATAATAATACATCATGACCATTTTTTAATTTCATTGTTCTAATTTCTGGTCCTTTAGTGTCTAGAAGTATAGCAGCTTGTTTATTAGTATTTTTTAAAATTTCTCGTAGATTTTCAATTCTTTGATTGTGTTCTTCATGATTTCCATGAGAAAAATTAAGACGCATAACATCCATTCCGTACTTAAGTAAAGAAAATAACATTTTTTTTGATTCTGTTTTAGGACCAACCGTGCAAATTATTTTTGTTTTTTTCATAAAATTATATTTATACAACATTATATAAAGAGTTATTTTTAAAAATATATAAGCGATTTTTAGTGCAAAGTTTAAAAATTATAGCATTATAAATATAACACAAAGTTACTATTATAATATATGAAACTTATTTCTACATATGGAAATATGTTATAAATAACAATATATATATAATACTTCAATGAATATATTTAAAATATATTATAACAACAACATATGATAAATTTTTTCATATTATTAATCATGCGTCCAAGTGGACTCGAACCACTGACTTCTACCATGTCATGGTAACACTCTAACCAATTGAGTTATGGACGCATATTGAAAAATTTATTAAATAATATACATATATATTGGAAATAATGCAATATTTTTCAGTATTAACAAATTCCATTATATGTATATGATATTTCTTTATACATAAAATAAAAATAAAAAACTTTGTAATATCTCGAAATAATTTTTTTGCATTAGTAATATTTGAATATATTATAACAAATATTTGTAGTATTTATTAGATATTATAAACGTTTATTAATAAAATTTTATTTTAAATTTCTAGATATTTTTTTTTGTAATATTTGCATTCTAAAAACCATTAAAATAGCAGAAGATGTCAATCCAATAATAAAACCTATCCAAAAACCACTGGGACCCATGGCAGGATAAACAATATCTGTAAGAGCTAAAATATATCCACATGGTAATCCTAATAACCAATAAGCAAAAAAAGTTATATAAAATATTGAACGTGTATCTTTGTAACCTCGTAATATACTATTTCCTATAACTTGAACAGAATCAGATATTTGATAAATAGATGCTAATAACATTAAATGTGATGCAATTGATACAACAGAAGGTGTATCATTATATAATGATGCAATATGTTCACGAAAAATGCTAGTTAAAAGTGCAGTACAACAAGCTAAAAAAATTCCTATAATTAAACTTGTCCAAGAACTTATTTTAGCTTGTTCTACATTTTTTTTTCCTAAACAAAACCCTACACGAATAGTGACTGCAACACCTATTGATAATGGCAAAACAAACATTAAGGAACTAAAATTTAAAGCAATTTGGTGTCCGGCTACTGCTACAATTCCTAGTGGAGCTACTAAAATTGTTACTAAAGCAAATAAAGTAACCTCAAAAAATAACGATAGAGCCACTGGTAATCCTAAATAAAAAAGTTTTTTCAATACAACTAAATCTGGTTTATTATATTTTTGAAAAATACGAAAATCACGGAAAGTATTAGAATAATGTATATACATGTATAACAAAACAAACATAATCCAATAGACTGATGCTGTTGCAATGCCACAACCTGCTCCTCCCATAACAGGCATACCAAATTTTCCGTAAATAAAAATATAATTGATAGGAATATTACTAAATAGACCTATAAAACTAATAATCATTCCAGGTTTAGTATACGACAAACCTTCACATTGACAACGAAAAACTTGAAAAAATAAATACCCAGGAGTACCCCATAACAAATAAAATAAAAAGTTTATTGTTTTTTCATTTAAGGGTTTTTCTAAATTTAACATGTAATTAATAAATTGATTACTATGGTACAATAAAAACATAATAATACACGATATTCCTACGGCTAACCATAATCCTTGACACACTTGATGCGGAATATATTTTCTTTTTCCTGAACCATTATATTGTGCAATTATCGGAGTTAATGCTAATAATAAACCATGTCCAAATAAAATAACTGGTAACCAAATAGAAGTACCTACGGCAACTGCAGCCATATCAACGGCACTTACTGATCCAGACATTATAGTATCAACAATTCCCATAGCAGTTTGTGCAATTTGGGCAAAAACTACTGGAATAGCTAAAGTGAGTACAATACGTGCTTCTTTAAGGTATTTTTGCAAGATATATCCTGAAATATTTTAAAAACTTAATACATATTATTAATAAATGTTATCATAAAACTAATTTTAAATTATGTACAACACTGATTAGTACATAAAAATTTTACTATAAATTATAATTTTATTATATTTTATATTTAAAATGATATTTTATACACTATAAATAAAAATTAAAAATATTTAATATTCTAAAAATATATTTCTGTATATTATTTTTATCAATAGTTTTCATAAAAATTTTGTATAATATAAAAATAATATTATGAATTTACAAAATAAAAAATTTTTAAAATTATCAATATAATACAAAGAAAATCCACAAATTTTATAATACTTCATATATACATGTTTTATGTAAAATATAATATATATATCATGATACATCTATTGTTCCCAAATTTTTTAAAATATTTAATATATATATACAATATGCAATTGCAAATTATTAAAATATTTTGCTTTTTTTTTAATTATAGAATAAACTACATCCAACGTTCAAAATTAAATTTTTATTAAAGCAATGTTAATAGATAAAACATTTAAAAAAATTCAAAAACAAATAGAAAAAAATATAATACTTTTATATATGAAAGGATCTCCTAAATTGCCAATGTGTGGGTTTTCTTTTAAAGCTTTTCAAATATTACAACAATGTACAAAAAATTTTTCGTATATCGATGTGTTAGAAAATAAAGATATTAGAATAATGTTGCCAAAATTTAGCAATTGGCCAACATTTCCCCAGTTATGGATAAATAAAAAACTGATAGGAGGTTGTGATACTATCACAGAAATGTTTAATTGTAACGAATTGCAAATTTTAATTAAAAATACTTTAAAAAAAGAAAATAAAAATACTATATGTTAAATGAATTTGTTATATGATAGCTTAGTATTTGTGATGATAAATATAAAAATATTAAAATTTTATATATATTGAATATATATATATTCACAATACCATAATGACAAAAAATATTTAAAAAAATTTAGAATTTTATTGTGCATTGATATGAAATAAACGTTATTATACATGTGCAATAAAAATATTTAAATAATAAAATTCATTAAAATATTATTTTTAGGATATTACGAAATAATTATAATATGTGTGTGATTATTCATGATGTATATATATAATTTTTTATATTATATAGAATACGAGATATTTTGTATAAAATAACATAAAATTTTCAATAATGTATGATATACAATGAAATTTGTAATTTAAAAAAAACATTTTTTGTAAGAATTTTCAAAACATTATTATAAACCATGAATTTTATAATATTGAATATAAGTGTATAAAGTAAAAAATATTTCTTGGTTAACACTGATGAAAATATACATTTATAATATTACATCAAAATTTTCTAATATAAATACATATTATGGTAACAACACCCAAAATTCCTCCATCTTGTAATTTGATTATTTTTGGCACAAAAGGAGACTTAGCAAGACGAAAGTTGTTACCTTCATTATATCAATTAGAAAAAATAGGTTTAATTCATCCAAAAACACGTATTATAGGAGTTGGTAGAGCTGAATGGAATATTAAATTATATACACATGTTGTGCATGAAGCATTAGAAACTTTTATGCAAGAACCAGTAGATATTAAATATTGGAATATTTTAAAAAAAAGATTAGACTTTTGTAATCTTGATGTCAATGCAACACAATATTTCAATCAATTAGCAAAAAAAATTGATCAAAATAATAAAATTACTGTAAGTTATTTAGCTATGCCGCCTACAACTTTTGGAGTAATTTGTAAAGGTTTAAGTAAAATTGGATTAAATCATGAACCAAATCGTATTGTTATGGAAAAACCCATTGGTAATGATTTAGAATCCTCAAAAATTATTAATAACCAGGTATCAAGATATTTTAATGAAAAACAAATATATCGCATAGATCATTATTTAGGCAAAGAAACTATTTTAAATTTACTTACATTACGTTTTGCTAATCCTTTATTTTCCACACATTGGGATAATCGTAGTATTGATCATGTACAAATTACGGTATCCGAAGAAATAGGTATTGAAGGTCGTTGGAAATATTTTGATAATATTGGGCAATTGCGAGATATGGTACAAAGTCATCTTTTGCAAATTTTAACTATCATAGCTATGTCTCCACCATTAAATTTAATGATTGATAACGTACGAGATGAAAAAATTAAAATATTACGCGCACTTCGACCAATTAATTATATTAATGCTAAAAAAAACACGGTAAGAGGACAATATACACAAGGTATTATAAAAGGAAAAAAAATATGCGGTTATTTAGAAGAAGAAGGAATTAAAAAAAATAGTCGTACAGAAACTTTTGTTGCTATTCGTGTTGATATCGATAATTGGCAATGGGCAGGTGTACCATTTTATTTACGTACAGGAAAACGTTTAAAAAAAAAGTATTCTGAAATTGTGATATATTTTAAAAATCCTATAATAAATTTATTTCACAATTCTTACCAAGAATTACCAAAAAATAAATTGACCATTAGAATTCAACCAAATGAAGGAATAGATTTGCAAATTTTAAATAAGTTATCTACATTAGATTCACAACATCAATTACAAATAAATAAATTAAACTTAAATTTTTCTGATAAATTTACAAATAAACATTTTTTGTTAGATGCGTATGAAAGACTTTTATTAGAAACAATGTATGGAACACAAACTTTATTTGTTCGACGAGATGAAATAGAAGAATCTTGGAAATGGATTGACACAATTGTACAAGCATGGGAAACAGATATCAATGATATGCCTAAACCATATAGCTCTGGATCAATAGGGCCGATATCTTCTATAAATATGATTACTAAAGATCACAGAACATGGAACAGTAATTATAATTAAGCATATGACATGCTATTAAAAATTTTATGTATTTCTTAATGATATTTTAAATTTATTTTTCAGTGCTGTTAAACATTTGTTCACCATATTAGAAATTTCTTCATCTTGTAAAGTTTTTGTGTTACATTGAAAAATTATACTAATAGATAAACTTTTGTATCCATTTTGTATACCTTTGCCTTTATATATATCAAATATATTGATATCAACTATTTTATTATATAAAGTATTTTTACATAAATTAATTACATCTTTTACAGAAATTTCATTTTTTATAATAATAGAAATATCTCTTCTATTTACAGGAAATTTAGTGATATTATTAAAATAGGGAATATTATATTTATAAAAATATTTATAAAATAACTCAAATAACACAATAGAAACATTAGTAAAATTTAATTTTTTCTTTAATACTGGGTGTATAACACCTACAAATCCAATAGATTTTCCTTGGTAATAAATATCAGAGCTTTTTTGGGGATGTAAGATAAAATTATTTGTGGAATTTTTAAAAACAATATTGCTGTCATTATAAGTAAGATAAAAAATGGATTCTAAATCTCCTTTTACATCATAAAAATCTATTTCTCGATTTGGTATATCCCAATGTTCGTTAAAACGGGAACCTATAACAATACCAGATAACATAAAATCTTGACGAACACCAAAACATGCATTACCATCAGGAATATAACATAAACCACTTTCAAAAATACGGATACGATTTTGTTGACGATTTTTATTGTATGTTGCAACATTTATTAAACCAGTAAGCAAAGATAAGCGCATTACTGACATATCCTGAGACATTGGATTTATAATATTTAATGCTTGTTTCATTGGAAAAATTAATTTTTGTATTTTTGGATTTACAAAACTATATGTAATAACTTCTTGATAACCTCGATCTGATAATAGTACTTTAATGCGTTGCAGAGGTAATATAGTTGTTGTTGATACAGAAGGTTTTATAGGAAAATCTATAGGAATTCCAGGAATATTATCGTAACCATATACGCGAAATATTTCTTCAATTAAATCCTCTTCGATAGATAAATCAGATCTCCATGTAGGTATGTAGACATTCCAAAAAAATTTTGTAGATATTAATTTACAACCAACACGAAGTAAAATGTTTTCAATTTCTTTTTTTGTAACAAAATTACCTACTAATCTTGTAATTTTTTTTTTATATAATATTATATTTTTTAACACAGGAAGAAACTTTTTACAAGTTATATTAATGACAGGTCCTGGTTCTCCTCCACAAATTTTTAATAACAATGCAGTAAACCTTTCAAAAACTGAAAAAGAAAAAAATGGATCCACATTGCCATTTCCATAATATTGAGAAGTTTCAGTATATAAATTATAATCATGAGAACAATTCAAAATTTTTTCTGGATCGAAGAATGCGCATTCTAAAAATATATCTTTTGTATCAATAGTAATATGTGAATACATGCTGTGTATAATGCCAGCTATTGATAATATATTTGTATCACTTGCTATTACTAAAGTACCAGAAGTTAAACTAATTGTCTTATTGTGCGATAAAAAAAATATTTCATTGGATTTGGCTTCTCTGACAATAATTTTTTTTTCTATTTTTTTTAAATCATATGCAAATATGGGTTGACCTAATTCTAACAAAATATAATTAGAAAGATCTTTGATAATACCTTGCGAAATAAATCCAGAGCGTCGTAATTTTTCTGCAATCCATATCGGAGTTGTAACATTAACATTAATATTTTTTATTACTCTCCCTATATAACGAGGACAAAATTTTGGGGATTTTACAGAAATTAATAATTTTTCTTGAGTAACAGGAAAAATTTTATTAAATATTGGTTTTTTTAATTTATAACCACTCACTAAAGATAAATCTCTTGCTATTCCAAATATGCTAGAACAATCAGTTCGATTTGTTGTAACATTAATACTAATAATGTTGTCGTATAACTTAAGATATTTATATACATCAGCACCGATAGGTGCATTTTTGGGAAATTCAATAATTTTTTTGGAATCATATAATGATATACCCAATGTATAAGCAGAACATAATGTACCTTCTGAGATATAATGTTTTATATTCATAGTATGCGTTTTATAAGCGTTGGGAAATGTAGATTCCAATGTAGCAACTGCAACTTTTAAATTAACTCTGCAATTTTTATTAGAACAAACAATATTTAATGTAGTAGGTAAACCAATATCTACTGTATTTATATATAATTTTGAATTTTTGGGATGCTTTATACATTTTGTGATTTTCCCTATAATTACATTCTTAAAATATTTAGATACTTTCTCTATACTCGTGACTTCTAAACCAGCTGCAGAGAAATTTTTTAACAAAGAATTATGATCTATATGCACCGAAAACCATTTGCATAACCAATATTCACTGAATTTCATATAGTATTCTAAATATTTTTATAATCTAAATTGTTTAAGAAATCTTATATCGTTATCAAAAAAAATGCGTAAATCAGGAATTTTATAACGCAACATCACTAGTCTTTCCACTCCTGCTCCAAATGCAAATCCAGAATAAATATCTGGATTAATATTAGCTTTTTTTAAAATATTAGGATGAATCATGCCGCAACCTAAAACTTCCAACCAATTTCCATCTTCCTTGATATCTATTTCTGCAGAAGGTTCGGTAAAAGGAAAATAAGAAGGTCGAAAACGCATTTCAATTTTTCTGTCAAAGAAATTGTAAATAAAATCATAACATAATTGTTTTAAATGACTAAATTTAATATTAATATCTATAGCGAATCCTTCAATTTGATGAAACATGGGACTATGAATTTTATCGTTATCTCTTCTGTAAACTTTACCGCAAGAAAAAATTCTCATTGGAGGAGGAATTTTTCGCATAACACGCATTTGAATGCTTGTTGTTTGTGTACGCAATAATCTACATTTATCAAAACGAAAAGTATCTTTACAAGATCTTGCTGGATGATTTATTGGGATATTTAAAGAATCGAAATTATAATAATCATTTTCTATTTCTGAACCAGAAACATAAGAAAACCCAATTTTTTCAAAAAAATTTCCTATATGGAATATTGCATATGTAATTGGATGTAAAGAACCATATTCTTTATATCTTCCTGGCAAAGAAATATCAAAAAAATCATTATTTATGTCATTATGAATAATATTGTTTTCTAAAAAATTTTTATGATTTATTAAATGTTCGTAAATTTCTTTTTTAGCATTGTTAATAATGAAACCAATTTTTTTTTTATCTTCCAATGGAGAATCTTTGATTAACTTAATTTGTTTTGCAAAATATCCTTTTTTACCAAAGAATTTTACACGAATACATTCTAACGCATCTATATCCATAGATTTGTCAATGATTTCTTTCATTTTTATAAATACTTTACTATAGTTACACATACATAATAACTATCCTGCGATTATTAAAAAAATTTATCAATACATCAAGCAATATTTGGTACATTTATAAATAAATTCTATATATGAATTTTACTAAAATATTCATAATATTATAATTTGCTTCCAATATATAACAAAAAATATGAAAAATTTATTGTATTGAAAATATAATATTCATAAAACAAAGTATTATTTAAGATAAGATTTTATTTTACACATTTAATTTGTTTCATTAATTTATCTAAAATAGTATTTTCAAAAATTGCAATATTTGCTATAATTTTTCTATTTATTATGATAGAAGACTTTTTCAAATGATGCATAAATTGACTATATGTAATATTATATTTTCTTACTGCAGCATTAATACGCATAATCCATATTTTACGAAATATTCTTTTTCTTTGTTTTCTATCCCGATAAGAGTATTGATGAGATTTTATCATAGCTTGATATGCTACTCGATAAGATCTGGAACGTGCACCATAATAACCCTTGGTTTTTTTTAATATTTTTTTATGACGAGAATGCGCTATAACTCCTCGTTTAATACGTACCATAAATTATTATCCTCATAGTATAAAATATTTATAAAAAGTTTTATATAAGATACTAGTATGAAACCACATTATAGATATGGTAAACAACGTGCAATTAAATTTTTTTTATCTTTAGAGACAAAAAATGTAGCACCTAAATGTCTTTTACGTTTTGAAGATTTTTTTGTCAAAATATGTCGCATATTTGCACGTTTTCTTTTAAACTTACCTAAAGCAGTTTTTTTAAATCTTTTTTTTACAGCACGAATTGTCTTAATTTTTAACATTTAAATTTCCTTATCACAATATTACCAATATTCAATAAAATAATTACAATGTATTTATTTGTTTTTCTTAATCACAACCATAACCATTTGTCTTCCCTCTATTTTTTTTGGCATTGATTCGATTATTGCAAAATTTACTAAATCATCGCGAATTCTATAAAGAATTTTTATACCAACATCTTGGTGTATAATTTCTCTACCACGAAATCGTAATGTAATTTTTACCTTATTTCCATGATGTAAAAAACGCAAAATATTTTTTAATTTAATTTGATAATCTCTTTCGTCGGTATTGGGACGAAATTTAATTTCTTTAATTTGTATAATTTGTTGTTTTTTTTTGTGTTTTTTAATTATTTTGTTCTTTTCATAAAGAAATTTTCCATAATTCATAATTTTACAAACAGGAGGAATGGAATTGGAACTAATTTCTACTAAATCGGCATTTAAATCTTTAGCTTTTTTTAAACCAAAATCTAATGAAACAATTCCGAATAATATTCCATCCAAACCAATTAATCGAATTTTTTTAGAAAGAATTTCTTGATTAATACGATTATTACGTATTATTTTTTTTCCCCCTTTAATATTTCTCCTCCTTGTATATTTAAAGTTTTATTTATAATTTCTTTATTTAAATTTTTAATAAACTTATTAAGATTCATATTTTTAACATATTTTCCGCAACGTGTACGTACAGAAACTGTATTATTTTGAACCTCTTCATCTCCGCAAATTAACATGTAAGGAATTTCTTGCAAAGTATGTTCCCTGATTTTAAAATTTATTTTTTTATTTCTTATATCTTCTATTGTTCTAATATTAGTGTAAGAAAAAATTTTTTTTATTTTAATAACATATTGTGTGTGTTTTTCGGTAATATTCATGATAACAACTTGTATAGGAGATAACCAAGTAGGATAACGTCCAGAAAATTCTTCTGTTAAAATTGCTATAAATCTTTCTATAGATCCAAAAATAGCACGATGAATCATAATAGGAGCAATCTTTTCATTTTTCTTATTAATATAAAATGCACCCAAACGATATGGTAAAAAACAATCTAATTGAATTGTACCACATTGCCATTCTCTGTTAAAACAATCAAAAAAAGAAAACTCAATTTTCGGTCCATAAAATGCTCCTTTTCCCGGATTATATTGAAATTCAATATTATTCTCTAAAAGTATTGTAACTAAATTTTCTTCCATATAATTCCAAATATCATCATTTCCAATATATTTGGATGGTTTTGTAGATAATTTTACAATAATTTTATTAAATCCAAATATAGCATATACATCGTATATCATTTTAATACAGTTTATAATTTCATTTTTTATTTGTTTTTTTTCACAAAATATATGTGCATCATCTTGAGTAAAATTTCTCAAACGCATCAAACCATACAAAGAACCAGAGGGTTCATTACGATGACAACATCCAAATTCTGCTATCCTAAAAGGAAGATCTCGATAAGAACGTAAATTATGTTTAAAAATTTGTACATGACCAGGACAATTCATTGGCTTAATGCAATATTCTTTATTTTCCGAAAATGTGCTAAACATATTTGCAGCATAGTTCTCCCAATGTCCAGTTTTTTCCCATAAAAAACGGTTTAACATAAACGGGGTATATACTTCTTGATAATTAAATTTTTGTAATTGTATACGAACAAAATTTTGTAATTCCCTAAAAATAACATAACCATTATTATGCCAAAATATCATTCCAGGAATTTCTTTTTGAATATGATATAAATCAAGTTTTTTTCCGATCATACGATGATCACGATTTTTGTCTATTTTAACAACTTGTAAATGAGAATAAAATTTATTCTCATTTTCTAATACTATACCATAAATACGCTGTAATATTTTTCTTTTTCCATTACTTTTTTTCCAAAAAATTCCAGAGGTATTCTTATATAATTTAAAATATTGACAAAACTTTGTATTTGGAGCTTGAATTCCTTGAAATATATCTATATATTTTTGATGATAGTATAATGTACAATCATTATGATTTTTTATTTTATTTAAAATAGAAACCTTATAATTTTCATTTCTTTTGGAAAATATAGAGACTGCTGTTGGCAAGGTAACATTTTTTTTAAAAATAGTAAAATTATCTGTAATAAAATCACGCATTAATTGTTCTATATTGTTTAATTCATGTTTTGTTAAAATATGATCAATGTCAATATCATAATAAAATTTTTTGTTTATAATAGATCCATTAACCATTTTTGCATAAGGAAAAATTTTTTTTATTGCATAACCTAATAAATAAACACAAGTTTTCCGAATAATTTTTATACTAATACTATCATTAGTAGTAACAATATGAAGATTTGTATTTTCTTTAATTAAATCTAATGCATGAATTAATTTTCCATTGGAAAAACCTGCAAGACAAGAATTAGCAAGAGATAAACTAATACTACGAGATACATCTAATGGTGACACATAACAATCAAAAGATTTTTTACTGCCATCTGGAAAAGTAATAACAAGCATAAAATTCACACTTCAAATAAAAATATTTATACCAATATTAACAATATTTTTAACATAAAATATTATTGAAAATAAATTTATTATTTACAAATTTTGCAAAAATTCCAAATTATATTAAATACGATATGATATATTATGAATACATACATACTTTATAAAATAACACAAAGAGAATATATTGAACAAAAATTATAACATATAAGTACACAAAATATGTAAACATATACAATACATAAACCTATAAAAATAATAAAACATTAATAATTACAATAAAATATTTAAGTATATATGTATATAATATATTCAAAAAATAAAAAATTTTTTAAAAATATTCATACAATGCAATATGAACAAAATAAAACAAATTATATAATATTTTATAAAAAAAATCAAAAACATAATATATTTATAAATATACTATTAACATATGTACACAATCATATCAAAAAATATATTTGACAATACACAATAAATTTTATAACATTATGTTGTGTATTTTGATTAATTTTGGAAATATTTTACAAATTTTGAATAATTGTTTTTATATCTAGAGAATTTTCCAATATTTCCTCTGTAGTTCAGTTGGTAGAACAGCGGACTGTTAATCCGCGTGTCACTGGTTCGAGTCCAGTCGGAGGAGCATAAATATTTATAAGATTTACATTTATAATATATGTCGCATGTATTACAATGCATATTTGTAAATATTAAAAAAAATTAATGACACATGTAATTATTTACAAACAGGTATTTGAATGTGTTGAAATAAAATATTGAAAATAAAAGTTACTTTTGCTGTTGATATAACCAACTTTCTAATATAACAGCCGCAGAAAGAGCATCAACATTATCTTTTTTAATGAAGCAAAAATTATTATTCTTTAATCTAGATTTTGCTTCAAAAGTACTTAATCTTTCATCATGAAAAATAATCGGGTAGCTAAAACGATTTTGTATTTGATGAGAAAAATTTCTAACTTGTAAAGTAAATGGCTGTTCAGTACCATTCATATTTAGTGGCAATCCTATAATAATTTTCAAAAATTTCCATTCATTAAAAAATTTTTGTATTATTAACCAATTAGGTTTACCATTAAAAATTTTAAATACACCTATTGGATGTACTATTTTGATTCTATAATGTGAAATAGCAATTCCAATATTTTTTGTACCTATATCAAATGCAACAAAGTAAACATTCTTTTTCATAAAGTGAAGAAAATTATATAAACAATAAAATTTTAATTTATGTTGAACAATCATATAAAAAATATACAAAAAAATTTTATAAAATATTTTACAAAATACATTACACAACAAAATGTATTTATATGCAATTTTTTACAAAAAAATTTTTTATTTTCCAATATTTCGCAATAGTTTTCCTTGCATTAAATTTTTTTCAATACTTTCCAAAGAAATATTTTTTGTTTCTGGAACAAATACGGCAGTAATTATAATAAATGTAAAATTTAATAAACCATAAAATAAAAAGGTATTAGAACTACCAAATATTTCTAACATAGTTAGAAATGTAGCTCCAACAATCATATTAGCCAACCAATTTGTAGCAGTAGATACTGTAATACCAAAATCTCTACCTTTTAATGGTTGAATTTCTGAACATAATACCCATACCAAAGGTCCAGCACTCATTGCAAAACCAATAATAAAAATCATTAACATAATAATGGAAAAATATTTTTGAAAATTATCATTGATACCGAAAAATAATAATATCCCTAATATAATCATTCCAACAGACATCACTAAAAACCCAAGTTTTAAAGTAGGTTTTCTCCCCCATCTATCAACTAAACCAATTGCAATAAAAGTAGCTAATACATTTACCAAGCCAACGCAAACAGTACCCCACATTTGACTAACTGTATCATTAAAACCAGCTAAATCAAAAATTTTCGGAGCATAATACATAATGACATTCATACCAGTAAATTGCTGCATAATTTGCAACAATATTCCTAAAAATACAACTCGACGAAAATTATTATTATTTTTAAATAATTTCCAACCACTTTGCTTAATTTTTAAACTATCTTGTATTTCATTTAGTTCCTTTCGAACTTGTTCTGTGGAATCACGTAACATATTTAATACCTTTTTGGCTTCTTGATATTTACCATGAAAAGCTAGCCAACGAGGACTACCTGGTAAAAATAACACACCAATAAATAACAAAATTGCAGGAATTGTAATAATGCCTAACATCCAACGCCAAGATCCATAATAACTGAAAGCAGTATCAGATAAATATGCTACTAAAATTCCTATAGTAATCATAAGTTGGTACATAGAAATCATAGAACCCCTAATTTTTTCTGGAGCAATTTCTGATAAATATAGTGGAGCAGTATATGAAGTAATACCAACTGCTAATCCTAAAAGAATTCTGGCAATTACTAAAGATTCTACATTTAGTGAAAATGCAGACCACAATGAACCAATAACAAATAATATTGAACCAACAAGTAAACTAAATTTTCTTCCAAATTTCGCTGAAATCCAACCAGAAAAAAATGCTCCTATAGCAGCTCCAAACATCATGGAACTTACCACCCATTCTTTTTGGTAATCTGTAATTTGTAAATCAATGGAAAGAAATGGTAGTGCTCCAGCAATAACACCAATATCTAATCCAAATAATAATCCAGCTAGGGCTGCCATAAAACAAACAAAAAAAGTAAAACTAGTATGCAATGTATGAGATTTATTTATAGTAATATTCATCAATCCTCCAAAATCAAATTACAAAAATTTTTTTAAATATATCATTGAATTATATAATTATCAACAAAACAAATAACATAAGATTCTTATTTTACAAAATAAATTTTATAGATAAAGAAAAATTGAGATGCAAGAAATTTTATTGTACATATATGACAATTTTATTATTTTGTCAAACAATATAATGTATACAAGATAAAATTTTTTTTACATAAACATTATTGTGTAAACATAATATGTTAATTATGATATAATATATAAAATAACCGTTTAAATAAAAAATTATTATAAATATACTTACGATTTGTACTGCATGTACATTACAAAACTATATTTAAAATTTTTGTGTAATATCTATTATCACAATGTTAACAAAACAACATTATTCTGAAAAATAAAATTTAAAAACTTCATAATATATTGATAAAATTCTAAAATACCATGATACTATTGTATATAAATAATAACAGTAATAAAATTGTTGCTATTATTTATTTGACATCATATCACGTAAATGATACGATTTATTATATTTAAATATTTGTTTAATATTTACCCATTTAATTCTTCTTTTGTATCACAATTAATTTTTAAAAGACATTTATCTATAATAAATAATATAATCTGTCAATGATAAATATCAATAATACCAAACACTATATTTAATTATAAAAATTAAAAAAATGAAATATTTTATACATTTATATTTTAAAATAAAATGCAAGAATTATTTTCATAGGATGCTTATATAAAATGACAAATTATTTGTCAAAATTTGTTAAATGATTTTATGAAATCCAATATGATGTACATTTTTACGGGAGGATTAGATTATGGAAAATTATATTATTCAAATCGATGATAATAATTTTCAAAAAATATTCAAAAAAAAAGGATTTTTTCTAATAGATTTTTGGGCAACATGGTGTAATCCATGTAAAATTATGCAAAAAATACTATTCAATATAGCAAAAGAATTTAAAAAAAGATTAGTTATTGCCAAATTAAATGTTGATGAAAATCCCAAAATAGTATCTGAATATAATGTCCGTAGTGTTCCTACATTGTTATTATTTAATAATGGAGAAATTATTGATAAACATGTGGGTTCTTTATCTCACGAAAAATGTAAGATGTTTATACAAAAACACATCGATTGTAAATAATATTTCTTTTCTCATTAAAAGGAATATGATATAAATACTCAACAATGAATACTGCAATAAATAATTTACAAAATAAAATTTTGTACTTTGTTATGTACAGTGTTTGTCTGATTATTATTTTCTAATTTTAGAAATAAAATATCCAATTCTGCATTATTTATATATTATAAACATCACAGTATTATTAAAAAATATAAGAACAATATATAATTTAGCAATATTGCAATATAAATATATAAATATATATAAATTTTTTTAATAAAACATAGTAATACATATTATCTTAATATTAGTATCTTCAATTATGAATCTTAGTACATTAAAAAATAAAACAGTTTCAAAATTGTTAAGTCTTGGAAAACGCATGGGACTAGAAAATTTAGCTAGAATGAGAAAACAGGATATTATTTTTTCTATTCTCAAACAACATGCAAAAAGTGGAGAAGATATTTTTGGGGATGGTGTATTAGAAATATTACAAGACGGATTTGGTTTTCTACGTTTTAGTGATAGCTATTATTTAGCAGGACCAGATGATATTTATGTATCTCCAAGTCAAATTAGAAGATTTAATTTAAGAACAGGAGATACAATTTCAGGAAAAATTAGACCCCCCAAAGAAGGAGAGAGATATTTTGCGCTTTTAAAAGTCAATGAAGTTAATTATGAAAAACCAGAAAATGCTAAAAATAAAATTTTATTTGAAAATTTAACACCATTATATGCAAATTCAAGATTACGTATGGAAAGGGGAAATGGGTCTACAGAAGATTTAACAGCACGTGTTTTAGATTTAGCGTCTCCTATTGGTAGAGGGCAAAGAGGACTAATTGTAGCTCCACCAAAAGCAGGGAAAACTATGTTATTACAAAACATTGCACAAAGTATTGCATATAATCATAATGATTGTATGCTTATAGTACTGTTAATTGACGAAAGACCAGAAGAAGTTACAGAAATGCAACGATTAGTAAAAGGAGAAGTTATAGCATCAACTTTTGATGAATTAGCTTCTAGACATATTCAAATTGCTGAAATGGTAATCGAAAAAGCAAAAAGGTTAGTAGAACATAGAAAAGATGTTATTATTCTTTTAGATTCAATAACACGATTAGCTAGAGCTTATAATAGTATTATGCCTTCTTCCGGAAAAGTATTAACTGGAGGGGTAGATGCAAATGCTTTGCATAGACCTAAAAGATTTTTTGGAGCTGCTCGTAATATGGAAGAAGGAGGTAGTTTAACAATTATCGCAACTGCTTTGATTGATACTGGATCTAAAATGGATGAAGTAATTTTTGAAGAATTTAAAGGAACTGGTAATATGGAATTACATTTATCAAGAAAAATTTCTGAAAAAAGAGTTTTTCCAGCTATCGATTATAATCGATCTGGTACTAGAAAAGAAGAATTACTTACATCACATGAAGAATTACAAAAAATGTGGATTTTAAGAAAAATCATTCATCCTATGAATGAAATTGATGCTATGGAATTTCTTATGAATAAATTATCTATGACAAAAACTAATAATGAATTTTTTAATATGATGAAAAGACCATAGTTATATATACATAAATTATTTATGTATCATTTATTACTATTCCTTGTATAAAAATAAAAAAATTTTAAAATGTATTATTTTGATATAGCATTTATGAATGTAATGAATAATGAAATTTTTTTATGAAATAGTGAGGAACATGATATATATACAAATTATTAAATATGAAAAAATTTCATAAAATTAATTTTCAAATATAATAATATATATTTTTCCACAATAGTGTTTGTATGTAAATTAGTTGCTATAAACAATTTATTTATGCTATAATAGAATATATTATTTTAGCTTGTAAATATTTCAATGTAATATATTTGTAAAAAATCTTAAATAAAATTCAAAATATTTTTTATATTTTGATATTAAAATAATAATAAGTATATATACAAGTTATGTGCTTATTCAAATAATATACAATATATAATATCTTAATAAGATATATGTGTTTTATGCGCCTGTAGCTAAAATGGATAAAGCACTATCTTCCGAAGATAGAGAATTCTGGGTTCAAAACCCAGCAGGCGTTTTTTGTAAAATAAAATTAGAAAATTTTATCATTAATATTGTATAAATTTATTAAAAAAATTTTTTATATTAATAATTATTAATATGTACACATGGTGATTGTAGCTCAATTGGTAGAGCCCTGGATTGTGATTCCAGTTGTCATGGGTTCGAATCCCATCAATCACCCCAAATAATTTTTATATTTGCGAAGATGGCGAAATTGGTAAACGCACTAGATTCAGATACTAGTACCCCTTACAAGGAAATTGAGGGTTCAAATCCCTCTCTTCGCAGAAAATATATACAGTAGTTTTTATTATAAAATATAAAATTCGGCGAGTAGCGTAGCTTGGTAGCGCGACTGGTTTGGGACCAGTAAGTCAGAGGTTCAAATCCTTTCTCGCCGATTTATTTTAAAAAACAATAATATCAAAAAATTATACAAATTATTTCCATTGTCCTAATGTTATTCTATCATTTTTATTATGATCTTGAATCGTGATAATGTTACAAAACATAGCACGAGAAAAAAAAGAACGTACTATTTTTCCTTGATTCCAACCATGTTCCAAAATTAACCATCCACCAGAAGTCAGATAATAATTAGCTTGAAAACATATTTTTTTCAAATCCTTTAAACCATTATTTTCGGATAATATAGCATAACGTGGTTCATAATAAATTTCTTTATCTAAACATAAAAATTCTTCTAAAGAAACATATGGAGGATTACTAATAATTAAATGATATAATTGAAATTTTAAAGATTGAAACCAATTACTGTATACAAAATTAATGTTTTTCAAATCAAGTAGAATAGAATTTTTTTTTGCTATTGTTAAAGCATGTAAACAATAATCTACAGCAGTTATTTTCCACGTTGGTTTTTCTACAGCTAATGCTAAAGATATAGCACCAGAACCAGTACCAAGATCTAATATCTTGGCATGACGCAATACAATCAACTGTAATGCTTGTTCTATCAAGCATTCAGTATCAATTCTAGGAATAAAAGTATATGGAGAAACATGTAAATCTAATGACCAAAATTCTTGTCTTCCTATCAGATATGCTATTGGTTCATGATTTTCTCTACGATGTAACAAAGATTCTAATATAACTAATTGTTCATTTGTTAATACAGTATCTGAATATGCAATTAATTGAGATAAATTAATCTGAAGGACTTTGCAAAATAATATTTCAATTTCACGCATTACATAAGATTTTTTAAATATTTTATATAATCTTATATAAGCACTTTTTATCCATTGATCCCAATTCATAGGATTTTAAGAAAATAAAGAAGATTTTTTTTGTATCATAGGATTAATTAAAATTTGTAGATTACCTCTGATTATTTTATCTAAACAATATACAGTTAATCCAATTCTATGATCAGTAACTCTTTTTTTTGGAAAATTATATGTTCTAATACGATCAGACCGATCACCTGTTCCTAATAAACAACGTCTTTTCAAAGATTCTTCTTGTTTGATACGATTTTTTTCATTATTATATAATTTTGAAGATAATAGCGATAAAGCTTTAGCTTTATTTTTATGTTGAGAACGTTCATCTTGACATTCTACAATAATTCCAGTAGGTATATGAACAACACGAATTGCTGAATCTGTTGTATTTACATGTTGTCCTCCTGCGCCAGAAGAACGAAAAGTATCAATTCTTATATCATTGAAATTAATATTTTTTGCTAATTTTTTAGGAATTTCAGGAATTACCACTACAGTGCAAGAAGAACTATGCACACGACCCTGTGATTCGGTATCCGGAATTCTTTGCACACGATGTCCACCAGATTCGAATTTTAATTGACTATAAGAATCTTTATGCGATATACGAGAAATAATTTCTTTATACCCCCCATATTCTCCAACAGTACTACTTACAATATCTATATTCCATCCCTGCATACAAGCAAACCGATTATACATTTTAAATAAAACACCTGCAAATAATGAAGCTTCATTACCTCCAACACCAGAACGAATTTCAAGAAAACAACCATATTTTTTGTTTTTCAAATTTTTTTGATACAATAAATTATATAGTTTATTTTCTATATTTTTTTTTTGTATCAAAGCATCTTCTATGGTTTCTTTAGCTAAATCACATAATTCAGAATTCAATAACATTTCTTTAGAAGTATAAATATCTTCCTTATAACGATACCATAAACGAAAATAAGATATTATTTCACTTAATTTTGCATACTCTTTGGATAAAGACTTGAATGTTTCAGGATTACGAATAATATTAGAATTTCCCAAAGATATTTCAATATCTTTAAAACGTTTTTGTAATAATTTTAATTTTAAAATGACTGAATTTTTCATAATACACAACATAATATAATAACATTTTGCGAAATCAAATAAATTGATAATATAAAAATAAAAATATCATTTTATATTTTATAATACAAAAAAATTCCAACATATTAAAGTAAATATAATTTATTAATATATTTTGTAAAAAAGTCCAATGTTTATTAAAATAAATATATTTTATATAGCAAAATTCTATCGAAGCATATCAATATTACACATATAATATTTCATGCACAAATATAAATAATACAATTAATACATAATATGCAAAATACACCATAATATATATGTTTACACGAGTCATATATATAATAATTATATACATTATCTGTTCAGTTAATTTTATTTTGTTACCATATTAAATATCATATAATATAGTATTAATTTATACAATTATTAATGCTATAAAAAATTTTTTTAAAATATATAAAATTTACTTTAAATATATTATATATATTTTGTATAATTCATACATGATTTATAGAAATACAATACACCAAATAGTACATATATACATAAAGAATTAACATTACATATTTTCACGAAAAATATTGTAATTATATAATCTTTTTATTTGCGTAAGAAATAAAATAAAATTTCTTGTACATACTAATTATTATATGTCTGATATAAAACTTTTTTCTGGTAATGCTATTCCTAAATTGGCTAAAGATATTGCCAAACGTTTATATACAAAATTAGGAAATGCTATAGTAAGTTGTTTTAGTGATGGTGAAATAAACGTACAAATTAATGAAAATGTTCGCGGGGGGGATATTTTTATCATTCAATCCACTTGCTATCCAACAAACAACAATATTATGGAATTAGTAGTAATGATTGATGCCTTAAGAAGAGCATCTGCAGGAAGAATAACAGCGGTCATTCCATATTTTGGATATTCCAGACAAGATAGAAGAGTAAGATCAGCTCGTGTTCCTATTACTGCAAAAGTTGTAGCAGACTTCTTATCTAGTGTAGGAGTAGACAGAGTATTGACAGTGGATTTACATGCAGAACAAATTCAAGGATTTTTTGATGTACCAGTAGACAATGTATTTGGTAGTCCTATTTTATTAGAAGATATGTTACAGAAAAATTTATATAATCCTATTATTGTGTCTCCAGATATCGGTGGGGTAGTTCGCGCTAGAGCCATTGCTAAATTATTCCATGATATTGATATGGCTATTATTGATAAACGAAGGTCACGCGCAAATATATCACAAGTCATGCATATTATTGGTGACGTTATGAATAGAGATTGTATATTAATAGATGATATCATTGATACAGGTAGCACATTATGCAAAGCAGCTAAAGCACTTAAAGAAAGTGGGGCAAAAAGAGTTTTTGCATATGCAATTCATCCAATTTTTTCGGGAAAAGCACATGAAAATATTAAAAATTCATTTATTGATGAAGTAGTAATTTGTGACACAATTCCTTTAAATGAAAAAATTAAATCTCTTCCTAATATTCGTACACTTACAGTTTCAGGAATGCTTGCAGAATCTATTCGCAGAATAAACAATGAAGAATCTCTTTCTTCGATGTTTGGAAATGGATACCTTTAATATGCACTAAAAAATGTTTTATATTTATAAAATATGTTATAATTAAATGTAAGAGTTTCTATATTATCATAATATTTTTAAATAATTTTTTGTAAATATTTTTAAAATCACATATTTATCGTTGATATATAAAAAACCAATATATTCATAAAAACTATATACATGAATCATCGTTATACATAAATTATATCAATGACAACGTAAATATTATAAGTATATTTTTCTATAATAAAATATGTTGAAATTAATTGTTGGTTTAGGAAATCCAGGAAATAGTTATAAACATACTAGACATAATGTAGGTACGTGGTATATTTTTGCTTTATTAAATAAATTTCACAAAAAACTTACAAAAAATAAAAAATTTTTTGGTTATACGTGTCAGTTAAAAATCAATACTACAAATAATATTTACATATTTATATCAAATATGTATATGAATATATGTGGAGAAGCAATCAAAAAAATATCTTCTTTTTATAAAATTTTTCCCAATGAAATACTAATAGCGCATGATGATATGAATTTATTTCCAGGAAATATTAAATTAAAATTTGGTGGTAGTGATTATGGACATAATGGTATTAAAAATATTATTCATTCCTTAGAAAATAAAAAAAATTTTTACCGGTTACGTATAGGAATTGGAAAACCAAAAAAAAATAAAACAACAGAATTTGTTTTGGGTAAACCATTAGAGAAAGAAAAAAAACTTATTCACCATGCTATTAATCAAGCAATACAATGCACGAATATTTTAATTATTCAAAATAATATTAATAAAACCATGCATCAACTAAATAAAAAAAATATTAAAATGATTTAATATTTATTAATATATACCAAAGTTATTATAAATGATAAAAATCTAAAAAAATTTTACAATATTAAAATTGAAAAAATTTTTTATATAATACACTAACAAAATATTTTTTATATTATTAATTACCTAATGTATGAATTATTTATTTATAATTTTAAATATTTTTAATTAATGCAAAAATAAAAAAGTTATATGCAATTTTTTTAAAACATTATACATAAATCACAAAAAATCTTCTAAAATGTTTCTTAAAAAATAAATATACGATATTTATCGTACTCTAAAGAAAATATTTTCTATTTTCCAATGCAAAAAGTAGAAAAAACTTTTTTGATTAAATCATTTGAATTAAATTTTCCAATAATTTTAGATAATATTTTTTGTGTTGCATACAGTTCTTCAGATATTAATTCATCAAAAGAAAAGGGATTATCTAAATATTTTGCAATTTGCAGCAAATGTTTTTTAGCAGAATGTAAAGCATGTACGTGTCTTTTTCTTACTAAGAATTTTCCTTGAAAATTTTTTAAACACATATTAGATGTTATTTGCTCTTTTAAATACTGTTGTATTAAAAAAATTCCATGATTCAATTTTGTTGATATTGTAATACAAGGATAATTTTGTATATTATATCTTTCGGGTTTTTCATTAGTAAGATCAGATTTATTTCTAATAATAAGAGTAGGTATATTTTTTGGTACATGTGATAAAAACTGTATTTTCAATATATTCGTCATAGGTAATGAAATTTTTTGTGAATCTACTACAAATAATACATAATCTGCATTATTAATAGCTAATAACGAACGTTGTAAACTAATGCGATTTATTTCATTAGATATATCATTACATAATCCAGCAGTATCCATAATATGTAATGGAATACCATTGATATAAATTTTTTTACATAACACATCCCTTGTAGTTCCTGCGCATGCAGTGACAATAGCATTATCGTTTTTTGTTAATACATTAAACAAACTAGATTTTCCAACATTAGGTTCTCCTGCAATAACTATTTTTATTCCTTCCCGAAAAACACGAACAATTTTTACTTCACAATATATTTTATGAAAATCATCAATTAATTTTTGTAAATCATTTGTAATATCATGTTTAGTATACTTTAATACATCATCTTCTGGAAAATTTATTATACCTTCTATATTTGTTCTAATTGTTGAAATTTTTTTAATTAATTTATTAATACAAGAAGAAAATGATCCTAAAACTGACTGTATTGCTAAACGAGAACATTGAATAGACTCAGAATAAATCAAATCAATAATAGCTTCAGCTTGTGTTAAATCTATTTTATTATTTAAAAAAGCTCTTTCAGAAAACTCTCCTGGATGAGCTACACGCACTCCAGAAAACGAAACAATATTTTGCAATAAAATATCTAATACCATAGGACTTCCATGTCCTTGTAATTCCAAAACATCTTCTCCAGTAAAAGAATTTGGGGAAGGATAAAATATTGCGATACCCTGATCCAAAATTTTCCCCTGTATATCTTTAAAAGATATATACTCTGCTTGTCTTGGTTTAAGTAATTTTCCTAATATTATAGGAATTATTACCGAAGTAACTAATTTTCCAGAAATTCTTATTACACCAATACCACCAAAACCAATAGGTGTAGAAATAGCTGCAATAGTATCTAAATTTTTCATATTTTGCATATTATCAAAAACTAATACTTGAAATAAAATTTCTTAACGAGAATTATTTTTTAATTACATTAAATATCATTAAACAATTTACTATATTTATATATTTAAACCTATTTTTTCTAATTCACGGTAAATAAATTTTTGTTGAATAATCGTAACAAAATTACTTACTATATAGTATAAAACCAAACCAGATGGAAACCACAAAAAAAATATAGTAAATATAATAGGAACAAAAACCATAATTTTCTTTTGTATCGGATCATCAATAGTATGAGCAGAAGGAAAAAATTTTTGAATAATAAACATAGTTAATCCCATCAAAATAGGAAGAATATAATACGCATCTTTTTCTGATAAATCATTTATCCACAAAATAAAATGCGCATGACGTAATTCAATAGAATCAGATAACATATAATATAAACCTAAAAAGATTGGCATTTGAATCAATAATGGAAAAAAACTACATAATGGATTAATCTTTTTTTCTTTGTATAACAACATTATTTCTTGACTTTGACGAATTTTATCATGGAATTTTTCTCGTATTTTTGCAATTTCTGGTTGCAAAATACGAATTTTTGCTATAGACATATATTGCATTTTTGTTAAAGGATACATAATTCCACGTAATATAAAAGTAATTATAATAATTGCAAATCCCCAATTTTTTACATATCCATGGATAAATTGTAATAATTTTAATAATGGTTGCGAAATAAACCATAACCAACCATAATCTACTGTAAAATCTAAATTTGGAGCAACAACTCTCATAGAATCCTGTATTTCTGGTCCTATCCATAAAATTGATTCTAATACATTTTGATTTCCTGGATATACAATGATAGAGCTAGACCTAAATCCTGCAATAATTTGCTCATGATTAGGTGAATACTTAATATAAAACATATTATTTCCAGAAGTTTTTGGTATCCAAGCAGTTACAAAATATTTTTGTAACATAGCAATCCAACCTTCTTTTGTATTAATATATATATTATCTTTTTTTATATCCTCAAAACTATACTTTATATATTTATTTTGACAACATGAATATGCTACACCCCGATATGTACGATATAGCAAGGAACTATCTAATATATTAGAATTTTTAGAGGGTGGAGAAATAGATTGTTGAATTTGTCCGTATAATATTAATTCCAATGGATAATCTGTAATATTATTAATTTTATAATATACTTTTACTGCAAAACTATTACGATGCAAAACAAAAATTTTTTTATATATAATACCTTCAGAATTAATATAGATTAATGGTACATATAATACATTTGCAGATTTTTCTAATATATAATGATCTTTCTGGCTGAAATATAATGGGCGATTTTTTTTATGTACATTGTCCACTCCATTTTTACCAATTAAACCACTTTGGGCTTGATATACATAATTTTGAGAATTTTGTAAAAAATGCACAGGATCAGAAGAATCTACTGTTTTAAAATAAGTTAAAAGAAATGCTTCTTCAACATTACCACCATAAGTATTAATATATAAAGATAAAACATCAGTCTTTACTGTAATAAGTTTTCCTTGTTTATTATGTATATATTTATTTGTATGATTCAAATTATGTGATGTATCACAATGTAAATCTTTTTGTGTATCTATAGTAGAATTTAAAATTAAAACATCCTTTTGCCATTCTTGCCAAAGCACAAAAGATACAATTAATAATGCAATAATAAAAATATTTCTCTGTAAATCTACCATAGTAATTACTTGAATAAAAATTTTCCTGGTAAGAATACAACTTATTTAATCATACCCCATATTATGGGATTAATATTTTTCGCACATAAAAATAAATATACTTTTACCATAATATGTTAAAACATTAACATTATAATCTCAAATTGTAAAATGAAAACATAAAACTATTGATAGTAATTCCATATTTTTTTTAATTCTTTTTCTACATGAATATTGTCTATTTTGTTTATTTTTTTTTTAATTAATACCACAAAATCAAAATTAAACAACATATTTTTACGTATACGAAAACTTTCTCGTATAATTCTTTTTATACGGTTACGTTCATGGGATTTTTTAATGTATTTATTAGAAATAACTATTCCTAATCTAGGGATATCCTAAATGGTTATAATGTTTAAAAACAATAAAGTATGGGTAGTAAAATCTTTCCGCGTGTTTAAAAACGTGAATAAATTGTTTGTTCATTAATAATCTATATTTTTTAGAAAACAAATATCTAGACATCATATTAAAATCTATTTACATGATACAGTTAAATAATATCTTTTTTTGTATCTTCTTCTGGACAAAATATTACGACCATTCTTAGTAGACATTCTTAATCGAAAACCATGAACACGATATCTTTTTAATAACGAAGGATGAAAAGTGCGTTTCACAATTAGTTTCCTTATTTAAAACATACAATATGATGAATACTATAATATGGAGTATTTAAAATTATATAATATATTCTTATAAATATGTTAAATATAAATTTTTTCTACAATATTTACAATTCAACAATAATATATTAATTGACTATTAATATTAGCCAATATTACATAAAAATTTTTACAAATATTATACTTTAAATAATTTAAAAATTATTAATATATTGATATATTTTGAATACATACTTATTATAGCATTGTATATAAAATAAAACACAAAATTTTGTCAATTAATATAATATTGCAAATAGTATACAATATTTTACATAACATTATGTATTATTTTCATTTATATAATTTGATATATAATATATTCCATTGAAGAAATTTTTAAATAAACATTACACATAAAATTATTCTCCTATATTTTATACCGACTACTCATATTATATAATAACATATTGAATATTTAATATTTAATTGAAAATGAAAATTGAAATAAAAATTTGACAAATATAAATAAATTATAAAAATTTTAAATTTATACAAATAATATTTATCGTGCTTTATAATATACATGATAACATAAACATATCACACGATGTATTTTACTAATGTAATTATTACGTAACATTATTGTTGATTTTGCTAAATACTACATAATATTATTTATATTAAATAAACATAACTGATGTTTTAATAACTTTGATATACCATAAAAATTTCAAATATTAAAAAATATGTTATAGCAAAATTTAACAAATTATATATATTTGCGCAATTTTGACAATACAAAACATTACAATACTAAATTATTTTAATTAATCAAATTTCTATACACATTCATACTATGAAATTCAGTATTATAAGAGAACATTTATTAAAATCTTTACAAAAGATCAGCAGTTCATTTTTTCATCATTCTACTATACCTATTTTAAATTATTTGTTATTAAAAATAAAAAAAAATTATTTACTAATAATTGGAGCAAACTTTGAAACAGAAATTATTATAAAAATTGAGTTACATGGGGATTACGAAGAAGGTAGTATGACAGTTCCATCAAAGAAATTTTTTGATATTTTTCGTACTTTACCAAAAGAATCAAACGTTTTTATAAGTGTAAAAAATGAAAAAATTTTAATAAAATTACCAAATAGTATTTTTTCTCTTGCCACTCTTCCTCCTTCTGATTTTCCTAGAACAATTATAGAAAAAAAATCAACGAAAATTGTATTTCCAACAGCAAAATATATAAAAGAATTAATTGAATACACTCAATTTTCTATGGCAAATCAAGATATTCGTCATTATTTGAATGGTATGCTGTTGGAAATTACAAACACTCAAATTAGATCTGTGACAACTGATGGACATCGATTATCGATTTGCACAATATTACATGATACTCAATATATAAATTCACTTAACATTATTATACCAAGAAAAGGAATAACAGAATTGTTGCGTATTTTAAAGCATGATCAAAATAAACCAATTGAATTACATATTGGAGAAAACAATATACGGATAATAACATTAAATTGTATATTTACCACAAAACTTATTGATGGAATTTTCCCAGAATATAAAAATATTTTACCAAAAAATAATCATATAAATTTTTGTATAAATTTAATAAGTCTTAAAAATGCTATAAAACGTGTATCTATTTTATCACATGAAAAGCTTTACGGAATTAGAATGTATTTATTTAATAATTCTTTAAAAATTACATCAAATAATTTAAATCAAGATGAAGCAGAAGAAACTTTAAAAATTTTATATTTCAACAAAAATATAGAAATTTGTTTAAATTCTCGTTACATTTTAGATATTTTGAATGTGTTAAAATGCGAAACAATTAAAATATCTTTGAAAGATTCAAATTCTAGTATAAAAATTGAAGATACAGAAAATAAAAAATTATTTTATATTGTTATGCCGATGAAATTATAAATTAATAATTAAATTCAATAAGTATTAAAAAAAATTTACAAAATTTTTCCTATAAAATATGTATTATATTATACAATATATTATAAAAGAAAAATTATTTATCATTGATGAAATGTATATATTTTGTACATATTAACACGCAAAACATTATATGATGTATTTGATAAATATTGATTTTACACAATTTATGAAAAAATAATATAATTTTTATAAAATCATACACAAATATTTATCAATAAAATATTATAATACATTATTACAGCAATCTATGTACTAAAATGTATCCAAATACGAAATTTTTTCAAATAAAGTATTTAACTTTTAATATTAATAGTGGTATTACATTATAAAATTCTTGAATTTTAGAAAACATATACTAAACATAATATAAAATTATCAAAAGAATTTAAATAATATCAAATATACTATTTATATTAATTAGCTGCATGTTACAATAAATATTAACATTTTAATATAATACTATCTTACAATTATCAAATACGGAATATTATGTCAAACAAATATACTTCTTCAAATATTACAGTACTCAAAGGATTAGATGCAGTAAGAAAAAGACCAGGTATGTATATAGGAAATACAGACGATGGTACTGGATTGCACCATATGGTATTTGAAATTATAGATAATTCTATTGATGAAGCTTTATCTGGATATTGCAAAAAAATTTCTATAGTTATTTACCAAGATTCTTCTATATCTATTCAAGATGATGGCAGAGGTATTCCAACAGATTTACATGCCGAAGGAATATCTGCCGCAGAAGTTATTATGACTATGTTACATGCAGGAGGAAAATTTGATAAATCTTCGTATAAGGTTTCTGGTGGATTACATGGAGTAGGACTTTCTGTTGTAAACGCTTTATCAAAAAAATTAAAATTGACTATAAACAGAGAAAATAAAATATATCAACAAATTTATAAAAAAGGAATACCATGTTATCCACTGCAAGAAATTGGAACAAGTAATATTACTGGAACAACTGTGCATTTTTGGCCAGATTTTTCTATTTTTACCAATCATATTGAATTTCAATACAACATATTAAAAAATCGTTTTCGTGAATTATCATTTTTAAATTCTGGTATTACCATTTTTTTACAAGATCAAAGAACAAATAAGAAAAAAACATTTCATTATCAAGGAGGAATACAAACATATATAAAATATTTAAATAATACACCTGTGCATCCTAATATATTATATTTTTTAGAAGAAAGAAAAAATATCATTGTAGAAATTGCATTGCAATGGAACAAAAACTTTCAAGAAAATATTTTATGTTTCACAAATAATATTCGCCAAAATAATGGAGGATCACATTTATCAGGTTTTCGATCAGCAATGACAAGAACAATAAACTCTTATATAGATAAGGAAGGATATAATAAAAAACATAAAACAAATATAACAGGAGATGATGTGAGGGAAGGATTAACCGCAATTATTTCGATAAAAATGTTAGAACCAAAATTTGCATCACAAACTAAAGATAAGTTAATTTCATCAGAAGTCAAACCCATAATAGAATCATTAATATATGAAAAACTTACAGAATATCTTTTAGAAAATCCACAAGATTCCAATATTATATTGCAAAAAATAATACATGCAGCTCGTTCTAGAGAAATAGCCAAAAAAGCTAGAGAAGTCACAAGAAAAAAAAACATATTAGATTCTATCACTCTTCCTGGAAAACTATCAGATTGTCAAGAACAAAATCCAAAATTCTCCGAATTATATTTAGTAGAAGGAGATTCTGCGGGAGGATCAGCAAAACAAGGAAGAAATAGAAAGAATCAAGCAGTTTTACCACTCAAAGGGAAAATTCTTAATGTTGAAAAATCCAATTTAGAAAAAATTCTTTCTTCCAAAGAATTAGTAGCATTAATTACAGCTCTTGGATGCGGCATTGGAAAAAACGAATATAACCCAAATAAATTACGATATCATCGTATAATTATTATGACTGATGCAGATGTAGACGGATCACATATTCGAACATTATTATTAACATTTTTTTATCGACAAATGCCAGAAATTATTATAAAAGGTCATATATTTATTGCATCCCCTCCGTTATATAAAATAAAAAAAGGAAAAAAAGAATATTTCATCAAAAATGATTATGACATGATAAAATATCAAATTTCTTTAGCAACACATAAAATACAATTATATTCTAAAAAAAAAGATTGTATTACAGTATTACCTAAAAAACAATTAAAAAATTTAATTTTTGAGTACTATGCAGCAAAAAAAATTGTGCGTTCCATGAAATATAATTTTCCTAAAATTATGTTAAATACTTTAATGTATCAAAAAAAATTAAAAAAAACATATTTAACAGATAACAATAAAATTATAAATTGGATTGAATTATTTTGTAAAAAAATAAATAAAAATAAACATTATCAATGTAAATATGAATTAAAAATAAATAAAAAATATCAAATCATTGAACCTATAATTATTATTAATACACATGGAATATATACTAAATATATATTAAATTACCACTTTATTCACAGTGACATATATAACAAATTAACAGAACTTGGAAAGAAATTTAAGGAATTAAATAATAATCATATGTATATGCAAAAAGGAGAATATCATCAAAAAATAGAAAATTTTGAAGATATTATAAAATATCTTATGCAAGAATCTTCAAAAGGATTAATTGTGCAACGTTATAAAGGACTTGGAGAAATGAATCCAAAACAATTATGGGAAACTACAATGAATCCAAAAACTCGACAAATGTTTCAAGTAAAAATACATGACGATAAAATAGCAAGTACATTATTTAATACATTGATGGGTGACGCAGTGAATCCAAGACGTATATTTATTGAAAAAAACGCACTACAAGCAATCAATATTGACCTTTAGTAAATACAGAATTCATAAAATTTATCAATATTTTTATATATTGAAATAAAAAATAAATTAATTATATCGATATTAATAAAACACACAATAAAAACAAAAATAACAAATATATTTTTTCGCAATTTTATAAAAATATTAACAAAAAATATATATTATAAAAATAAAAATATTAAATATATAAAATTATAATACATAAAACGCTAAATAATATTTAACATGAAACATTATATTTAAATATTACATAGTATATATCATGTAATATTTCTATACAATAAAAAAACATTATGCAATATATTAAATATACACATAATATATATATTATATATTGAATATAAAATATTTCCATAAAATACATAATAAATCAAAATATTCAAAAATTTTTCAATATATTTCATAATGAATATACATAATTGATTGTAGAAATAATAAAATTTTACATTTATAACAATGAGATTTGTAAAATAGTTACATGATATAATACTTTTGCGATACATAAGAATACAAAAATTGGGAATACATTTTATCATATAAAAATAATATATATATTAAATATTACAAATATAATATTTATAAAATATTTTCATAAAAAATCAGTAAATTATTCAGTAAATATAATATCTAAAGAATTCCTGACATACATTTATAATATTTTACAATTTTATTATTTAAAATATTTACATGACTACACAAACAATATTTATGTAAATATACAATTGCAAGAAAATCATAAAAATTATTCGTAATAAAAACATAACTGAAAATTCATTACAATATTTTATATTTATCATTATCAGGAAATAATTACTATGAATTTATTAAAATCATTAATGACAATTAGCTTTGTAACCTTTTTTTCAAGAATTTTAGGATTCATTCGAGATGCTATCATTGCAAAAACATTTGGTGCAGGTATAGCAACTGATGCTTTTTTTATCGCATTTAAATTACCAAATCTATTACGAAGAATTTTTTCTGATGGAATATTTTCACAAATATTTATACCTATTTTAGAAGAACATAAAAATAAAAAAAAAGTAAATTCTATAAAAACTTTAATATCTTGCACTACAGGATTATTTATTTTGATATTAATTATTACAGCAATTATAGGAATCATAATTGCTCCATGGATTGTAATAATTATTGCTCCAGGATTTCTTGATATACCTGAAAAATTTACCTTAACAATAAAATTGTTACGACTTACTTTTCCATATATTATATTAATTTCATTAGCATCATTAGCTACTGCAGTTCTGAATACATGGAATCGTTTTTTAATACCAGCATTTTCGCCAACACTACTAAATATTAGTATTATAAGTTTTGCAACATTCGGAACTTCTTTTTTTAATCCACCAATCATAGCGTTAGCATGGTCAGTAATTGTTGGTGGATTTTTACAAATAGGTTATCAATTACCAGAGTTAAAAAAAATAAAAATGCTAGTATTACCTAGTTTACAATTTCAAAATAATGAAATATGGAAAATGTTAAAATCCATAGGTCCTGCAATTATCTGTGTATCTATTAATCAAATATCCAACATTATTAATACAATTTTTTCTTCTTATTTAACATCTGGGTCTATATCTTGGATATATTATGCGGATCGTTTAATGGAAATACCATCCGGATTACATGGAATTGCATTAAGTAATATTTTATTATCTGTATTATCTAGAAATTATTGCTGTGGAAATTATATAGAATATTCCCGATTATTAGATTGGGGTTTACGTATATGTTTTATACTTGGATTTCCTAGCGCAATAATTCTTGGAATACTAGCACATCCATTAATAGTGACATTATTTCAATATGGACAGTTTTCATCATTTGATACACTCATGACAAAACAAGCACTGATTAGTTATTCTATAGGTGTGATAGGATTTTTGGGGGTAAAAGTATTAAGTCCAGCTTTTTATTCAAGAAAGGATTTAAAAACTCCAATACATATGGCAATTATCACTGTAATTATAACACAATTAATCAATGTAGCATGTATAAACACACTGAAACATATAAGTTTATCTTTATCTATTAGTTTAGGAGCTTGTATAAACTTTATATTATTATATTGGCAATTAAGAAAAAAAAAAATTTTCCAACCCCAGCCTGGATGGTTAAATTTTATAATACGTTTATTAATTGCATCAACAACCATGACATTAATATTATTAGGTATGTTACAAATTATGCCAGATTGGGAAACAGGAAACATGATTCACAGACTATGTCGTTTAATTAGTGTAATTTTTATTGGAATATTTTCTTATCTTATAGTTCTTTGGATTATTGGTATTTCTTTAAAATATCTTTCGTATTTTATAAACGATTAATTATAAATAAATATACATCACAATATTACATTTTGTCGATTACTTCAATACCTAGTAAATTTAATCCAGTTTTTAAAGTTTTAGAAATTAATAACAATAACAAAATACGAGTTTTTCGTACATCATCATTTTTAACATGTAAAACAGGAGAATTTTCATAAAATATAGAAAATAATACTGATAATTCATATAAATAATTGCACAAAACATGCGGAATTCCTTCGCGGAAAACCATACAAATGACTTCTTCAAATTTTAACAAATGTATAGCCAATTGCAGTTCTTGTTTTGTTTTTAAAATAACCTGCAAAAATGTAAAAGATTGATATTTTTGAGAATATTTTTGCAATATAGACACAATTCTTGTATAAGAATATTGTATATACAAAGCAGTATTACCATTAAAATTTAAAATTTTATCCCAATCAAAAACATAATTAATAGTTCTATTTTTAGATAATTCATAATATTTAACAGCACCAATAGCAATAATCTTAGACAATACCGTAACTTCTTTTTTGGATAAATTTAATCTCCTACTTAATATTAATTTTTTAGCACGTTTTACTGCTTCTTGTAATAAAAAAATTAACTTTATGGTACTTCCAGAACGAGTTTTAAAAGGTTTTCCGTCTTTGCCAAAAATCATTCCAAATACATGATGCTCTAATGAAACAGAATTTGGCACATAACCAGCTTGACGAGCAATTTCCCAAATTTGGGTTAAATATTGTGTTTGACGAAAATCAATATAATATACAATACGGTCTGCTTTAAGCACATCACATCGATATTTAACAGCAGCAATATCTGTGCTACTATATAAATAAGCTCCGTTTTTTTTACGAATAACAACACCCATAGATTTTCCCTGTTTATTCTTAAACATATCTAGAAAAACTATAATAGTTCCATGATTATCAAACGCTAATCCCTTTTTTTGCAAATCTTGCACAATATGTGGTAACATATCATTATATGCGCTTTCTCCAACAGTATCAGATTTTTTTAATGTAATATTTAAAAAATTATAAATTTTTTGATTTTCTAAAATACTTAAATGTACTAAATGTTTCCAAATTGAACGACAACGCAAATCTCCTTGTTGTAATTTTACAACACAACGATTGACAAATTTAGCAAAAAATAAATCTTTTTTATATTTTTTCCTCGCAAGATGATAATATATTTCCAAATGTGTCCATGTTATATTAAGAATATTGATTTTCATATCTTGTAAATATGCAATGAGCATACCAAATTGTAAACCCCAATCACCTATATGATTTAATCGAATAACATTATGTCCTAAAAATTCAGATATACGAACAAATGCATCTCCTATAATTGTTGATCGCATATGTCCAACATGCATTCTTTTTGCAATATTTGGAGAAGAATAATCAACAATAATTGTTTTTTTTTCACAAACTAAAACTCCTAAACGAGAAGAATGCAAAATATTAATAAGATTTTTAGATAACCATGAGGAACGTAAAAAAATATTAATAAATCCCGGAGGAACCACTTGAATTTTTGATGCTACTTCTTGTAAATTTACAACTTCGACTGTTTTTTTAGCTAATATTAATGAAGATATTCCAAGATTATTTGCAATATTCATCATTCCAGAAATTTGATAATCACCAAATTTTGATTTCAGCGAAGAACGTATTTTCAAATTTGTATTAATCGATGAATTTGTTACAATAAATAAAGCGCGATAAAATTCTTTTGATAAAATATTACGGATGTTCATATAAAATATTTTAAATTATGTACAATATAAAAAATATAAAATATACATTATGAATGGATACGATAAATTTATTACAATATAATATTTGTATAAAAGATAACATAAAATATATAAAATTATATTATAAAGTTTCATATTATGTATTATATAATATAAAATATAATCAAATTTATTTATAGAAATCATGTAAAATATATTTTATTTAAATATTACATAAAATATATTTTTATAAATAAAATTTGATAATATTTTAACTAATAAATATAACAAAATATTTTATATAATCATATATACCGAACATTTAATAAAACTATATTTTAATATTATTTAGAATATACAGTAAAATTAGCAATCTTTATATAATAATGTAAAAAATTATTTTATAATTAATATTTATCAAAATATTTTAGATAAAAGAATATATTAAATTTAATATTCTACAAAATTTTTTGTGACTTATATATGATATTGTAACATTTACTATTTTCAAATAATATCATATATTATAAATATTTCTTACAAATTCGAATAATAATATCCATTAATATTATAGAATTATTTTATTTGTTTAAATATTAAATTAATTTAAAAGTTTTTATTTTTAAAAAATATATTGTGTATTTTGCAAATTATACTATTATAACTGCAATAATGTAAAAATTAAAAAATAAAACACATAATTGTAAAATATCATATTAACAATAATTTCACAATGTTATCATAAAATACATAAAAAATAATATAACACAATATTAAAAAAATTTATGCAAATATTAAATAGAAAAATTCATGAAAATTTTTAAAAAATCAACAAATATCAAATATAAAAATTACATAACTAAAAACATTATATGAAAATTCCAAAATGTGCAAATATATTTTAAATCTATTGAAATATATCATATTTTACATAAAAATTTTCTACTACATATTAAATAAAAAATATTATAATATACTCCTATGCGTACTATATATTGCGGGCAATTAAACACATTGCATATTAATCAAAATGTTACCTTATATGGATGGGTAAATAACTTGCGTAATTTAGGTAATGTTATTTTTATTGAAATAAGAGATTGGTATGGACCAATACAAATATTATTTAACGCAAATAATAAAAAAACTTTTCTTAAAGCTTCTAAAATACGACATGAATTTTGTGTAAAGATTAAGGGAATAGTACATGCTAGGCCAAAAAATCAAATAAACCAAAATGTATCTACTGGTTCTATAGAAATATTAGCTACACATGTTACTATTATTAATAAATCAGAACCATTACCAATTGATAATAATACAAAAAATATTGAAGAACAAAGATTAAAATTTCGTTATTTAGATCTACGACACCCTGTAATGATACAAAGATTACAAACAAGAGCAAAAATTAATACTACTATTCGAAATTTCATGAATTCACATAAATTTTTAGAAATAGAAACACCAATATTAAGCAAAACAACCCTGGAAGGTGCTAAAAGTTACCTAGTTCCAAGCAGTAAACAAAAAGGAAAATTTTTTTCTTTACCGCAATCACCTCAAATATTTAAACAATTGCTTATGATTGCAGGATTTGATCGATATTATCAAATTACAAAATGTTTTCGAGATGAAGATTCTCGTTCTGATAGACAACCAGAATTTACACAAGTTGACTTAGAAATCTCTTTTACTACAGCAAAAAAAGTTAGAGCAATAGCAGAAAAATTAATATGCAAAATTTGGAATACAATTCTTGGAGTAAAACTCAAAAAATTTCCACAAATAACCTATAAAGATTCTATAAAAAGATTTAATTCTGATAAACCAGATTTACGTAATCCAATAGAATTCTTTGAAATAACAGATCTCATGCAAAATTACATATTACCAATATTCACACCAAAAAAAAAAATAATTTCTATACGTTTACCTAATTGCAAAAATTTTAATCAAAAAATATTAAAAAAATATGATAAATATATTACATACTATCAAATAAAACAAACAATATTATGGCTCAAAATTCAACAAAAAAAAAATAATGAATATAAAACATATAGTTCAGCAAAAAATTTCTTCGATAAAAGAACTATTCATAATATTATTCAAAGAAATCAGGCAAAAATTGGAGATATTCTTGTATTTATAATATTCGATGATAATAAAGATAACATTAAATCCTTGGGAAAAATAAGAGAAAAACTAGGAAAAAATTTAAAATATATTAATGAAAAAGATTGGGCACCATTATGGATAATAGATTTTCCTATGTTCAAGAAAAACAATAATGAAATAGTTTCTATGCATCATCCTTTCACTGCACCGAAAAAATTACAAAGCATAAAAAATCTTATACATCATCCATTATCTGTTATTGGAGATTCTTATGACATGATAATTAATGGATATGAAATAGGTAGTGGATCAGTGCGTATTCACAAAAACAAAATTCAAAAAATAATTTTTGATATTTTAAATATTAATAAAAAAAAACAACAAGAAACATTTCAATTTTTTTTAGATGCACTGAAATATGGTACGCCACCGCATGCAGGTTTGGCATTTGGTTTAGATCGTATAGTTATGTTATTAACCAGTACTCATAATATAAGAAATGTTATTGCGTTTCCTAAAACAACCTCCGGCATTGATCTTATGACAAAATCTCCAAATTCTTTATAAAGCTTGTATAATATTTATAATAAATGTGTATACTATTGATATTAATTATCTAATGTAAAATTATATAAAAAATTTTAAATCTATTATAAAATTATTCAAAGATTTTTTGTTATTGTAAAATAAATATATAATTTTGTAAGATTTATTATATTTGTATATAAATATTAAATACAAAATTTATATATCAACATATAAATATAAAAATTATTGGAGAAAACATGGCTGGACATAATAAATGGTCCAAAATAAAACACAAAAAAATATTACAAGATAAAAAAAGGGGGGAAAAATTTACTAAAATTCTTAGAAAATTAAAAACAACTTATATGTTATCCAAAATAAATGAAAATTTTCATCCAAAATTACAGTCTTTAATACATCAAGCATTATCAAAAAATATTAAAAAAAATACATTGTATCGTGCAATGTATCATCAAAATAACAAAAACAAAATAATACAAATTCATTATGAAGGATATGGACCAGGAGGCATAGCAATCGTTGTAGAATGTTGTAGTACAAATCATATTCAAACTTTACAAAAAATACGATATACTTTTAAAAAATTTGGAGGAAAACTTAGTGCAAATGGCTCAGTAATGCATTTATTTAAAAAAATAGGAATGATTAAGTTATCTTTCAAAAAAGTAAATGAAAATAACGAAGATGACGCAATTAAAATTGCTCTAAAAATTATGGCAGAAGATATAAAATTACATAAAAATGGAACATTTACAATTTATACCACAGAAAAAAATTTTGAAAAAACAAAAAACAAATTAAATACACTACAAATAAACTTTGTATCATCTGCAATTATTATTATACCTGTTGTTTCGTTATATTTATCTCAAAAATATATATTAAAATCCATATCTTTAATTGAAGCCCTAAAAAATTTTCAAGAAGTAACAAACATATATCATAATGGAAAATTATGCTAACTATTTCTTCGGAAAAAATCTATCCAATTCATATAAAAATAAAAAATTTACATCTATGACAAAAAAGATATCAAATGGATTTATTGTTTATTTATGGAATAATGAAAAAATTTCACATAAATATGAACATATTATATTCAAATACAATAAAACTTTGATATTTTTATTATCACAATGCACTTAAAATAAAAAATATATTCATAATTTTTTAAATTTATCTAAATATTGTAAAAAATAGATAATTTTACATTCAAGAATACACACGAGTACATAAAAACAAAACTAATATACCGTATTGTCTTCACTTTTCATAATATATAAATTAAAATAACCCATTGCATAGTTAAAAATTCATTCCACAATCACAAATAAACTCAAAAATCATATATAAACATAAGTATACAAAACATTTACAATATATTGTACAAAAATTTTTATATATAATTAATTCTTAAGGCTTTATAGTATATGAAACATAAAAAAATATACCAAAAAAACATAAAAAACCATATAAAATATAAAAACAATCATTTTAAACAACCAAAATTATTTTATCTAATTTCATCCATTGAAATATGGGAAAGATTTGGATATTATGGATTACAAGGAATTTTTACAATTTATTTAGTTAAAATGATAGGATTATCAGAATCTGCTTCGATTACTCTTTTTTCTTCTTTCAGCGCTTTAGTTTGCGGATTTGTAGCTATAGGTGGATGGTTAGGAGACAAAATACTTGGAACAAAACGAGTGATCATTCTTGGCATTATAGTGTTAATTTTAGGATATGGAATTATAGCATGGTCAGAACATAAAATATCTAAAGTATACTTGGGAATGGCCACCATAGCCATAGGAAGTGGATTATTTAAAGCAAATCCATCAGCATTGTTATCTACATGTTATAACAAAGAAGATCCAAGAATAGATAGTGCTTTTACAATGTATTATATGGCTATTAATATAGGATCATTTATATCTATGTTATTAACACCATGGGTAGCTATACACTATGGATGGAGTTCTGCGTTTTCTTTGAGCGTAATAGGTATGTGTATTACATTATTAAATTTCATAGCATTTCAAAAAATCATCAAACAATATGGATCTAAACCAGATTTTTTATCATTAAAATGGAATTGCTTACTAACAGTAGTAGGAGGGATAATTATATTAATTCCTTTATCGTGTTGGTTACTTTATAACCAAAATATTGCTAGAGCTATATTATTAATAATTACTTGCATTGTTTTTACAATATTATTTTATGAAACTACACAACTTTATGGAATTAATCAAAAACAAATGTTAGTTGCCATTATCATGATGCTTGAAGCAATAGTATTTTTTGTATTATATAGTCAAATGCCAACTTCTTTAAATTTTTTTGCTATTCATAATGTTGAAACTACACTATTTGGAATAAAATTTGAACCAGAACAATATCAAGCATTCAATCCATTTTGGATAATTATTGCTAGTCCATTATTAAGCATAATATACAACAAAATTGGAAACCGATTTCCTATTCCTTTTAAATTTGCTACTGGAATGGCTCTATGTTCAATATCTTTTTTAATTCTTTCTTTGGGGATTCAATTAACAGATGATTCGCATATGGTTTCAGTGTATTGGTTAATTTCAAGTTATGCACTCCAAAGTATTGGAGAGCTTATGATTTCTGGACTAGGACTAGCTATGATAGCAAAATTAGTTCCAAAAAGATTGATGGGGTTTATCATGGGAGCATGGTTTTTAACTACAGCAACCTCTGCAATTATCGCAGGTTCCATTGCAAATTTATCTACTATTCCAAATACATGTAATGATCCTAAAAAATCTATTATACTGTATAATCAAGTATTTATAAAAATAGGAGTATTTTCGGGAATTATTGCAATTCTCATGTTACTTTTTGCGCCAAAATTAATTCAATTACTTAAAATAAAAAATTAAAGTCAAAAAATTTTATAATCTATAAATTTTAGATCATTTTAATTTATGAAAACATATTTTAGTATATAAATTATTATAATATAAAACATCAAATATAATATTGTAAATTTATAAATATTATAAAATCTGAAAAATATTTTATATAAAAATTACAAATAAACTTTAATAAAAAATATCTTTAACATATATTCATCATATTATATAACTACACAAAAAATTATTTCCAACAAATCAATCTATAATGTTTTTTTCCCCGACATATCAATGTATAACAATCATATTTTTTATCAAAACTTGTAAAAATATATTTTTTATTATCTTGTTTATTACCATTTACTAAAATTGCTTTGGACGCTATTAGATCTTTAGCCTGCCTATAAGAAAAGGCTAAATTAGTCATCACTAAAGCTTCTTGTAAATAAAGAACATGATTTTTTTTAACAAATATTACTGTAATTCCATCATTAATACATTGTTCAAAATCTCTTTTACTTAATTCCTTATTGACATTTAAAAAAAACAATTTTTTCGTAATCCTTTGCGCTGAAGATAATCCATATTTTCCATGTACTAATTTAGTAACCAATTTCGCTAACATAATTTGCGGAGTACAATCACAAACATTTTTATTAATATACATATTTTTCTTCTGATTTTGGTTAAATAAATTTCGTATTTTATGTATATCTAAAAAAGTAAAAAAATTTAAAAATCGGTAAACATCTTCATCAGAAACATTAATCCAAAATTGATAAAAATCATATATACTAGTTTTTTTCTCATCTAACCATAATATTTTTCCGAAATCACTTTTGCCAAATTTAGTACCATCAGATCGAGTGATAAGAGGAACTGTTAAACCATAAACTATATGACTACTCAAACGATGTACTAAATCTATCCCAGAAACAATATTCCCCCATTGATCTGCACCACCAATCTGTAACACAACATTATATTTTTGATATAAATAAAAAAAATCGTATCCCTGTAAAAGATTATAAGAAAATTCTGCAAAAGTAATTCCATGTCCAATGCGATTAATTCTATCTTTTATAGATTTTTTATGAAGCATTTTATTAATAGAAAAATATTTACCAATATTTCTTAAAAAATCTAATACAAACATATTTTTAAACCAATCATAATTATTTACAATAATTGCACTATTTGCTCCACAATCGAAATCAAGAAATAATTGAATTTGTTTTATGATTTTTTTTGTGTTTTTTTGAATATTCTCTAAAATATGTAATTTTCTTTCGTGTAATTTAAAACTAGGATCACCAATTAAACTGGTAGCTCCACCTAAAAGTACTATTGGGCGATGTCCAGATAATTGAAATCTTTTTAGACATAACAATAATAACAAATGCCCTATATGCAAACTATCATAAGTGGGATCAAAACCACAATATACAGTAATAGACTGATTTTGCAATAATTTTGTTAATTTTTTTTTATCAGACAATTGCGAAATTAGTCCTCTTTCTACTAACATGTTTAATATATCAATATTTTTCATTTTTACCGAAATATTATCGTAATGATGTAAAAAAAATTCAATTAAATAAAATATACATATTTAGAAAATATAAATAATGTAACATTTTTTAAGATTTCATATTTATCGCATATATTATGATAAAACAATGATTCAAAAAATATTAAATGTGTAAATATTAAAAAAATTTTTATCGTATTACAAAAATAACAATTTAATATATTATATAATTATAAAAAATTCATAAAATAAATATAATATAAATATAAGTATCAAATAAAAAAACCTAAGAAATACTTAGAAATTCTGTAAAATATCAACACATATACTATCATAATTATCATACAATTTTATCATAATTTTTATAAATACCTATTATTACAGCATATAATATAAAATAATTGTTATACAGATAAAAACATTTAACATATTTCGTATAACATTATTACAAATAACAAAATACTTAAAATAAAATTAGTATACCTAACTATTAGAAAATAATATATTTATATAATACTAAAAACAAAATATTACATAGATATATCATATGTAATATTCATTGCAATATATTAATTATTTGAAAACAAATGTTAACTATATTGCAATATATTAATAAAATCATACATTATAAAAAATTTTTTATTTAATTATTATTTATAATAACAAAAATTTTCATTATTTCCTAACAATTAAATCTTAGTTATAATTGATAAAAATATCAAAAAAATCACTTGTATTCAACCATTCCACCTATATATTATACCAATAATATAAAAAATGTAACAACACATAAATTAGTGAAATTTCAAAAATATTTTATATATTATTTACAATATATTAAATTTTATAACATAATAAAACTCAAATGTCTCATTATTTCATACTTTCATGTTATGCAAAAGAAATTTTTTTTACTACCTTCGTATACATAAAAAATATATCGCAATATATAACAATCAAATAACATCGTATAATCAAAAATATAATATTTCAAAATAAAAAACTCATAAAATATTTTCAAAATTAAAAACATTAATTGTACTAAAAAACACTCAAAATAATTTCGTACACATAAAATAATCGAAATTATAACATTTTTAAAAAATTAATAAAAATTCTATTTCTACTACGTAACATGTAAAATCAAAAAACATGGTATTTAAGATATCACTAAAATATTGTAAAAATAAAATTTTACTAATTAAACAAAAAATAACCAATATTTACTAAAAATATAAAAAAATAACAATAAATTTTTTAACATAAAATTCAAAAAAACACCATTATAATATTTTTACAATAAATATAAAAAAAATTTTATTTACATAATTCCATAAAAGACAAATAATACTTGTACAGTTACTTCATCAGAAAAATTTTTGTATTTTATGAAAACTTAACTTCAATTAATTGCACCTGTTACTAAAAAATTCCTTTTAGTAAAGAAATATAATCGCATTTATCAACACATCAACATATATTATTGATAATGAAATATTATTACTGAAAATAATAATTAAATTTTAAAAAATTAAATAATTATTCCACGTAATCAAAATATATAACAAAATATATGTATCCAAAAAAATCTTTTATGCAAAATTTTACCAAAACTCATAGGATAATAGTATTAATTTATCTAGCAATATAAATTGTTTTACTACATTACATGTATATGTAAAAATTGATATTAAATATCAAATAATCAATACATACATGATAAATCTATGATATTACAAGAATATACTCATAATATAAAATATTATTCAGAAAAGAATAGATAATAAAAAATTAACATTATTAAATATATGGTATACAAAATATTTATCATATTATAAAATATTTGCAATATCTATTGTAAAACAATTAAATAATTAATATTTATAAAATTTTATATAACATATTATTCATTAAATAATGGCAATGAAAATAAGTTAAATAATTTAAATTATATATTGGTATAACAATGATGAAATATTATTACATGAATACATGTAATACATCAAAATACTTAAAAATCTATAATTATATGTAATTATATTGATATAAATAATTTTTTTAATCACACTAAATACAATAACCATGAAAAAATTTCAAACTATTCGCGGAACGCATGATTTTTTGCCAGAAGATACAATATATATGCAACATATTGAGAACACATTTAAAAATATTGTCAATAATTATGGATACTACGAAATTCATTTTCCTATTTTAGAAAATACCATGTTATTTAAAAAAGCTATTGGAAAAAATAATGATCTTATACAAAAAGAAATGTATACCTTTGTGGATAAAAAAAAAAATAATATTACTCTGCGACCAGAAGGTACAGCAAGTTGTATACGTGTCGCTGTTCAACATGGGTTGTTACGAGAAAAAGAAAAAAAATTTTGGTATAAAGGACCAATGTTTAGATATGAAAGACCACAAAAAGGAAGATACCGACAATTTCATCAATTAGGCGCAGAAATATTTGGACACATGCATCCAAATAATGATATTGAATTAATAGCATTAACATCAAGATGGTGGAAAATTTTAGGAATACAAAAAAATATATCATTAGAAATCAATTTTCTTGGAAATTCCGAAGAATATCGAAAATACGAAAAAAAACTTACAGAATTTTTTGTAAAGAATAAACAACATTTGGATAATAGTTGTCAAAAATATATTCAAACAAATCCTATGAGGATTTTAGATACAAAAAATAAAAATATTCAAAAATTAATTCATAATGCACCAATAATTTTGAATTTTTTAAATAAAAAATCAAAAAATTATTTCTCTAATATCTGTAAAATTCTAAATACTATGCATATCACGCACAAAATCAATCCCTATTTAGTAAGAGGATTAGATTACTATAATAGTATTATTTTCGAATGGGTTACATATAATCTTGGAAAAAAATTAACTATTTGCGGAGGAGGAAGGTATGATCATTTGATAAAAAGATTAGGAGGAAAAGAAACTCCTGCAATAGGATTTGCTGTAGGATTAGAAAGATTAATGCTACTAATAAAACAAAAAAATCCTAACTGTATTACAAAAAAACACACAGACATTTATATTATTACTACGAATAATGAAAATATAAAATATGAAGCATTATTGTTATCTGAAAATATAAGAAATATATTCCCATATCTTCAAATTATTGTAAATTATGAAAAAAAAAGTATAAGAAAACAATTTCAAAATGCTAATAAATATAATACAAAAATAGTACTATTATTAGGGGAAAAAGAAAAACAAGAAGAAAAAATAATTTTCAAAAACCTTATTAAAAAAACACAAAAAAAAATTAACAGAAATGATATCATTAAAAATTTAAAAGAATTTTTTATTTCAAAAAAAAATTAAAAAAATGAAAAAAAATATTATAAATTACACTCAAATAAAATTTTTTTTCATCTATTATAAAAAAATAATCAAAATATTATTATTATTTATTATAATTTGCAATATTTATATATATCACAAACATCAAAAAAATCATGAAAATAACATACAACAATCAATATTATGGGAAAATATGTATTATAAATTTAAAAAAAATAAAATTTTACAAATATCAAAATTTGATAAAAATTGTTATAATACATTTTCCAAATTCCTGTTAGCAAATTATTATATATATTGTAAAAAATATTTTCATTCTAAACAAATATTATATAATATTCTTAAAAATACCAAAGATCCTATATTACAATCCATAATAAAAATTAATATAGCAAAAATACAACTGCAAAAAAAAAATACAAAAAACACAAAAAAAATTTTACAAAGTATATCAAATAAAGAATTTAATCCATTAATTAATAATATTTTAGGAGACATAGAAAACAATATAAATAAAAATAAAAAATTTGCAAAATACTATTACAAACAAGCATTAAATTCTAATAAATCAAAAATCTTGAAAATATTATTACAAATGAAAATAGATACTTTGTACAATTAACATATTTTCAAAATATAAAATACCACTTATATATTCTACGAAATATTATAAAAATTTCCAATATATGTGATTAATAAAACTTATTTAACAAATAACATAAGTATTAACATGCACATTAATTGAATTTTTAATACTTGTTATATATTATATTACATTATATACTTGAAAATTTCGTACTATAAAAAATTATAGACATATTCATATTTCTTATAAAATACACAAAATAAATATTTTAAAATATTACTTTCATGTACAATTTGTTATATTATCCGCAATACATAATACAAAATATAATTTTATAAAAATCAACATTACTATATTAGTACTATATATATCATGATTTCAACACACACTATTGCATTAGTAGGACGTAAAAATGTAGGAAAATCAACAATATTTAACCAATTAACAAATCAAAAAAAAAATAAAATTAATCATTCCACACCAACGCAAGATAGAAAATATGGATATATAATATGGAAAAATACTAAATATATTATTATCGATACAGGAGGATTTAGCAATAAAAAAACCAATCAAGAAATTGAAAAAAAAATATACAAACAATCTCTAATAGCCATTCAAGAATCTAATATAATATTACTTGTTATAGATGGTTCCATGGAACTAACAAAAACAGATAAAAATATAGCAAAATTATTGCTCAAAATATATAATAAACAAACAATTACTATTATAAACAAAATGGAAAACGTTGATTTTCATCATGTTAAGAAAAACTTCCTATGTTTAGGCACAAAAGAAATTATTCCAATATCTGCACTTTATCGGCGTAATATTTCCCAAATTAAAAAAAAAATATTCTCAATTATACAAAATAACAATAAAATTATTACTCAAAATACAAAAAATATATCAATAAAAAACAACAGTTTAAAAAAAAACAACAAAAAATATACATTAGAACATCATACTAATGAAAATACATTAAAAATAACAAAAATTTCCATAATTGGTCGTCCCAATGCAGGAAAATCAACATTGGTTAATTGTATTCTTGGAAAACATAGAGTTATTACTCATTATCAACCAGGAACAACACGAGAAAATATTTATATCCATACAACATTTAATAAAAAACAATATATATTAATTGATACTGTTGGTGTTCAAAAAAAAAATATAATAAATCATGCAAATGAAAAATATATTACTACTACTACATTGTATGCTATTAAAAATGCAGATATTATATTGATTATCATGGATGCTACAATAGAAATATTTCATCAAGACATATCTTTGCAAAACTATATTAACAAAAAAATACAAAAAACAATAATAATTGTATTCAATAAATGCGATTTGCTAAATAATAAACAAAAAAATATTTTAAAAAAAAAATTTATTAATTATTTTACATGTATCAGATTTATTGCAATACATTTCGTTTCTGCAAAATATAATATAGGTATTACCAATTTATTTCAAATTATCTACAATATTGAAAAAATAAAAAATAAGAAGATAAATACTTCTACACTAATCAAAATAGTACAAAAAGCAATATCCAAAAAACCATTACCATTAATTAATAAAAAAAAAATACATATAAAATGTGTTTACATAGAAAAATATAATCCATTAACTATAATTATCCAAGGAAATAATTATATAAATAGTTTACATAATTCATATAAACAATATTTGACAAAATTCTTTTATAAAACATTGAAAATTGTCAGTATACCAATAAAGATAAAATTTCAACATAATACAAAAATAAAAATGTAAAAAATATAAAACATATTTGAAAAAACTTTTTCCCAAAAAATAATTATCAATTTCCATTAATATACAAATATACTGCAATAAAAAATTTAACAATCAATATAAAATATAAAATTATTCAAAGAATTGACTTATTTTGGCTTTTAAAATATCTATGGCAACACGGTTTTTCCCCCCCCTGGGAACAATAATGTCTGCATGTCGTTTAGAAGGTTCAATAAATCGTAAAAACATAGGACGCACAGTTTTTTTATACTGTCTAATAACAGAATTCATAGATCTACCTCTTTCATGAACATCTCTTTTAATTCTTCTCATAAGACAAATATCCAATGGTGTATCTATGAAAATAGAAAAATTCATTTCTTTTCTTAATCTAAAATCAGTTAACAGTAAAATACCTTCTAAAATAATTACTTTTTTAGGTGGTAAAAGAACAGTTTTAGAACAACGAGTATGTTGTATGTAACTATATATTGGTATTTCTACAGAAAAACCAGCTTTTAACATTTTAATATGTTGAAATAAAAGATCATGATCTATAGAATTTGGATGATCATAGTTGGCGTTAATTCTTTCATGCATACTAATAGAATTTTGATCTTTATAATAACTATCTTCTGGAATAACTCCAATATATTTATCGCCAACTTGATCACATAATTCATGATAAAGTGTATTTGCAACAAGACTTTTCCCAGAAGCAGAAGCACCAGAAATACCAATAATAACACATTGAAAACAAGATTCATTATATATCATAAATAAAACATCCAAAACAATTTTTTACAGACAATATTGATGTATAACTAAAATATAACTAATAATATTTTATATGAAATTATTACATATAAAAGCAATATAAATATATTATGAAAAAATTTTAAATATCTATATTTGTTTTTCACAAAATTACATTGTAACATGTAAATATATTGACAATATTAAAATGCAGATAATATCAAATACACAACACTTTTGTATTCTATACCATATTGCAATATTAAAGAAAAAATTTGTATAAATTTTATATATATTTAACACATGTAAAATTTTTTAAATTTAATAAAAAATTTTATAATATTACAATATTATACAAAATATTATAATATAATTACTTTGAATTATTCATACACAAAAAATTTCTGGATCATTTTAAATATTATATTTTGACAATATAAATTATTTATATAAATACAAAATGAAATGTTATAAAATTTAATATATTAAATTTTACATAATTATATTATAAAAAATATTATAATTTTTCAAAGATATCGTATGTATTGTGTGAAAACTTCTGGCAAAAATAATATGATATTATTTCAAATAATATCTGCAAATCTCAAATATATCAAAATAAAACTACACAAAAATTACATATGTAAAAATTTAAAACATTTTTAAGTACAATATTAACATTGCTATTCAATAATATATGTAAATGTTTTATATTACACATATAATAAATAGCTAAAATATAAAATATTTTATTTATTATGAATAATTATGAAATTTTTTTGTAAATATACTAAAATAAAAATTTAAATTATAAAAATATATAAAAATTTTTATACTTTCCAAATAATACAAACAAAATTTTTAAAACACATATAAAAATAATAAATTAATCATATATAATAAAAAACTTAAGGAAATTATATTCATGTCTTCAAATATACAAAAAATGATTGTAACATGTGCATTACCTTATTCCAACAATTCTTTACATTTAGGACATATGTTAGAACATATTCAAGCAGATATTTGGGTACGTTATCAAAAAATGCAAAAACATAAAGTTTTTTTTATTTGTGCAGATGATGCTCATGGAACTCCTATTATGTTGCAAGCAAAAAAATTTAAAAAAACACCAGAAGAAATAATACAAAAAATCAAAATAGAACACCAAAAAGATCTTTCTGATTTTCACATTCATTACGATAATTATCATACAACACATAGCAAAGAAAATAAAAAATTATTAATATTAATTTATCGTCGTTTAAAACAAAATGGTTTCATTAAATCACGTATTATTTATCAATTTTACGACATTAAAGAAAACATATTTTTACCAGATAGATTTATTAAAGGAAATTGTCCTAAATGTAAAGCAAATAATCAATATGGTGATAACTGCGAAATATGTGGAGCCACATATAATCCTACAGATCTTGTAAATCCAAAATCTACAATTTCTAATAGCATACCTATCATTAAAAAATCAAAACATTTATTTTTTGATTTACCATATTTTTCCAATATGTTGCATACTTGGATAAATTCAGGTACATTACAAAAAGAAATCGTTAACAAAACAAAGGAATGGATACAATTAGGACTGCAAGAATGGAATATTTCTAGAGATTCTCCATATTTTGGTTTTAAAATACCTAATGTATTAAATAAATACTTTTATGTTTGGTTAGATGCACCGATAGGATACATGGGAACTTTTCAAAACCTCTGTAACAAAAAAGATAATATTGTTTTTGATGATTTTTGGAAAACAAATTCGGTACATGGATTATATCATTTCATTGGCAAGGATATAATATATTTTCATACTTTATTTTGGCCAGCCATCTTAGAAGGAAGTAAATTCAGAAAACCAACTAATATATTTGTACATGGACATTTAATGGTAAACGGACAAAAAATGTCTAAGTCACGCGGAACATTTATAAAAACAAGAGATTATTTACAATATTTAGACGCAGATTGTTTACGATACTATTATGCAAGTAAATTATCATCTAATATAAAAGATATTAATTTTGATACAGAAAATTTTGTCAAAAAAATCAATACAGATATTGTAAATAAAATTGTAAACTTAGCTTCCAGAAATGCAAGTTTTATTCATAAATATTTTCAAGGATATCTATCAAACAAAATACTACATCAAGAATTATATCATATTTTTATTTACGCAAAAAAAGACATAGAAAATGCATTTCACATAAGAGAAACAAATAAAGTAATTCAAAAAGTTATTTTTCTTGTAAATTTAGCCAATCAATATATTAACCAACAAGCTCCATGGAGTATCAGTGAAAAAAAAGAGAAAAACAAAAAGTTACATAATATTTGTTCTATGGGAATTCATTTATTCTATATTATCATGATTTATTTAAAACCAATATTACCATCTCTTGCAAATAAAGTAGAAACATTTTTAAATACATCGTTATCTTGGGAAAATATACAAAAACCCCTACTTTCTCATAAAATTCGTCCATTTCGCATATTATTCAAAAGAATTCAAATAAACGAAGTAAACAATATTTTTTATAAAAAATAATACAAATCAAATAAATTCGTTAAAAATATAAATAATCATACGTGAAAAACATTAAACATATTACACAAATATCTATACAGTATCTTAAAAAATATAACAATATTATTTGGTATATAATGTTTTTTTACGCAAACGAATAATTGCCATTTTAATTTTGCATAAAGCAAATTTAATTTCTTCCAGTGTAGTAAAGCGACCTAAAGAAAATCTAATGGAACTATTAACGATATCGTCACAATATCCCATAGAATGCAATACATAAGAAGACTCCAAAGAAGAAGAAACACAAGCAGAACTTGGTGAAACTGCTAAATCTTGTAATTCTATCATTAATAATTCACTATTCACATTGTGAAAAGCAACATTCAATATTGTAGCAATACTTTTTTTTAAATTACCATTTACAGATACATATGTGATATTTTGCAATTCTTTCCATAAATAATTCTTTAAAAAACGAAAACGAATCACTTCATTTTTCATTTCTTGTTTTAAAATACGATATGCCTCTCCCATACCAACAATTTGATGTACAGGAAGAGTACCAGAACGAATACCATATTCCTGTCCTCCACCATGTATTTGAGGTTGAACAGATATCTTTAAATCCCTACGAATAAATAAACCACCAATACCTTTGGGACCATATACTTTATGTCCATTAAACGACATCAAATCTATTGGTAGTTTATTTAAATTAATTGGTATCTTCCCAATACTTTGGGTAGCATCTACATGAAATAAAATTCCGCAAGAATGACAAAAATTTCCAAATTCCTCAATATTTTGAACAACTCCTGTTTCGTTGTTAGCATGAATTAAAGAAAACAAAATAGTATCATCACGAATCTCCTTCTTTAATGTATTCAAACAAATTATCCCATCTTTCTCTGGAGATAGACAAGTCACACAAAATCCAAGTTTTTCTAAATAATACACAACATTTAAAACAGTTTTATGTTCTGTCATACTAGTAATAATATGTTTCCCGCGATGCTTATAAGCATAAGCTACACCTTTGATCGCTAAATTATTTGATTCTGTAGCACCAGAAGTAAAAATAATATTATCAGAATAAGTACCCAAAAATGTAGCAATATTATCACGAGCAACATTAACTGCCTCTTCTGCTTCCCAACCATAACGATGAAAACGAGAGGACGCATTACCAAATATTCCATCTTTTGTAAGATATTGCATCATAATTTTAGCTACTCTACAATCCACAGGTGTAGTAGAAGCATAATCGAGGTATACTGGTAACTTCATTTCAAGAATTCCATATATATATGCATCATAATAACTACTACAAATATTATTTGTATTCTCAACGTATTCTTAATAAAATAAATTATACTGCACTCTATTAAGTAATATACAAAAATTTAATATATACATTACACAATGTCATACCATTTAATTAAAAAACAATGAAATAAAGTTAAAATATTTTATATTTAAGAAATTACTACAATAAAAATGAAATTTATTAAAACACAAACATATTTAGAATCATTATATAATATAGAAAGATATTTTTTAAAAAAATATTATAAATATTTTTATGACATCAAAGTAAAAATATTTTCATTAAAACTTATAATATTATTTATTTTATAACATAAACAATGTAACACAAATACGCTATAATATTTACAATAAATTTTGTAGATAATATTTTGCAATATTTAGTATAATCTATTTTATAAGTATAAAATACTGTACATAATATTATTATAATATTTATTGAATAATATAACAATTTTTAGAAACACTATAAGTATTATGAAAATAAATATGTTAAACTGTTAATTTAAATAATATCAAAAAATATAACGTATACTATAAATATGCATCCTATTTTAAATGTTGCTATTCATGCTGCAAAAATAGCTGGAAAATTGATTATTCAATATTACAACTATGATTTATTTAACAAAAAAACAATACAAGAAAATAAAATAATAATTTCAAAAATCACAAAAAAAGCAGAAAAATTAATTACCAAAACAATTTATAAATTTTATCCACAACATGTTATTTTAAATAATCAAAACAAAAAAATAAAAAAAAAAATATATTGGGTAATTAACCCAATCAATGGAATACACAATTTTATTAAAAATTTTCCATATTTTGTTATTTCAATTTCTGTACATATAAATAATAACACAGAAGTTGCTGTGATATATGAACCTATATGTAATGAAATGTTTACATGTATCAGAGGTAGAGGAGCGCAACTTAATGGATATCGTTTACGTATTGGTACAACACGTAATATACACGCAGAAAGTATAGCAATTAGTTTTTTTATTAAGGAAAAAAAAACATTTTTTAAATATATTAATTTAGTACAAAAATTATTTTTACAAAAAAATATTAAAATATTTCGTAGCATAGGATCTACGATACTGGAATTAGCTTATGTAGCTGCAGGTAGAATAGATGGATTTTTACAAACAAATTTGAATTGTATGAATACTGCTGGTGCAATATTACTCATACAAGAAGCAGGAGGGTTAATAATAGATTTTTGGGGAACAAACAACTATGTAAAATCCAGAAATATTATTGCCGGAAATCCATATATTGTAAAATTTATATTACATAGTATCAACACATAAAACATAATACTCATAACAACAAACATCATCATACATCACATTATCAATGTGAAAATTATTAAATAGATATCATACATTAATTACAAATTTTATTAATTATTTAATAATATATTAAAATTAGAAAATAAAAAACATATATAAAACAATAAAAAATAAATATTATAATGAAAATTTTTCAAATTTATATTTTACATACTACTTAATTTCCATAAAATATTTATCATATAAATTGGATATTTAGAACATAATTCAATAATTTTACGTTTAACATTTTTAATAACATGTGTATCACGAAAATTTTGTAAAATATCAGAAATCCAATGAGCCAATTTTTCTACATCTTTTTCTCGTAATCCTCTTTTAGTAATTGCAGGAGTTCCAATACGTATTCCAGAAGTAATATTAGAACTATATTGGTCATTTGGTATGCTATTTTTATTTACAATAATATTTGCTTGATTCAAAATTTTTTCTGCATCTTTTCCAGATATATTCATATTTAATAAATTTAATAAAAATAAATGATTATAAGTAAATCCAGAAACTATATCAAATCCTCTTTCATAAAAAACATGCACCATAATTTGAGCATTTTTAACAATTTTTTGTTGATATATTTTAAAACTTGGTTCCATAGCTTCTTTAAATGCAACTGCTTTTGCTGCAATAATATGCATCAATGGTCCTCCTTGAGAACCAGGGAAAACAGAAACATCTAATTTTTTATACATTTCTTTATCTCCACAATTAGATAAAATTATCCCTCCTCTTGGACCAGATAAAGTTTTATGGGTTGTAGTAGTAACAACATGAGCAAAAGAAATAGGATTAGGATATACCCCTGCAACAACTAATCCAGCAACATGAGATATATCTGCAAGTAAATATGCACCAACATTATCTGCTACATATCTCATATAATCCCAATTAATTGAACCAGAATATGAAGAAAATCCCCCTACAATAATTTTTGGTTTATATATTTTCGCTAATTTAGCTAGTTGCGAATAATTAATATTCCCCGTGTTGTCAACACCATAAAATACAGACTTATAAAATTTTCCAGAAAAATTTGCTGAAAAACCATGAGTTAAATGCCCACCATGATCCATTTTCATTCCTAATAAAACTTCTCCTGGATTTAATAATGCATTATAAACAGCAAAATTAGCTTGTGAACCAGAATGAGGTTGTACATTAACATAATCTACACCAAATAAAACTTTTGCTCGTGTAATAGCTAGTTTTTCTATTTTATCTGTATATATGCAACCACCATAATAACGATTTTCTGGATAACCTTCAGCATACTTGTTAGTTAAACAAGAACCCTGCGCTTGCATTACACAAGTACTAGCATAATTTTCTGAAGCAATTAAACTAATATTTTGTTCTTGCCGAATCATTTCCTTGTGCATAATTTTCCACAATTCCATATCGTAATCTGCAAGATATTTTTTTTTTAACATTAGCGTTATATATCATTTAGTAGATCAAGATTCATATGTATTTTATTTATCAAAAAATTAAATATATAAAAAATTTTATGCATTCATTATATATATGATTTTTATACAATACTAAATACAAAATTTAAATTTTAATACAATAATACACTGATATATTAAATAAATTTTACAGATATAAACATATTACTAATATATTGAGATGTATATTATTAAATATAAACAATCTTTTATAAATCTAATATATTTTACTAATAAAATAGAACATTTGCGCAAAAATTATTGAAAATAAAAATGTATAAAATATTTTGAATAAATTTGCAGAAAATTTCTGATATAACATTTGAAATCTACAGCATAATATTATCATATAATAACATTTGATAAAATAATTCACCAAAAATTTTTATAAAAATATAAGTCAAATATAAAACATATTAAATTAACGTTTTTTTTGAAAAAATTTTGTAATTTGCGCAATACATAAATTTTCTAAAATTCTCGAAGTTACAATTATACGATGATTTATATTTAAGTTAAAAGATATTTGTTGTAAAAATTTTACTCCACCAATTTTGGTATTTTGTGCTCCAAAAACTAAACGTTTTATTCTAGCATGTATCATAGCGCCAATACACATAATACATGGTTCTAACGTAACATATATTGTAGAATTTATTAAACGATAATTACTTATATTTTTACCACCTTGTCTTAAAGATATAATTTCAGCATGTGCACAAGGATCAGAATACCGTATAACATTATTCCATCCTTCTCCAATAAGATTATTATTCCAAATAACCACTGATCCAACCGGAACCTCTCCTGCAATTTCCGCTTTATTAGCCAATGTAATAGCATGATACATCCAAAATTCGTCACAACAAAAAATTTTCATATTACTAGTTTATAAAATAGCATAATATATAATATTTATTATAAAAATTTTTAATATCAATATTGCAATTCATATGATATATATCAATATACCTATATTCATTAAAAGTAATTTTATTTAATATTTAACAATAATTACCATACAATATAAATATTTCCTATTTTATAGCATTAACAACAAATTATATATCAAAATTTCATATAATAAAATTAATTAAATTATTTACTATAGAATACCCATGGCCACCTTTTTGTTTTTAATATATTTATCCAATTAATAAAATTATATTTTTTAAATAACATATGTAATATATTAAAATGTGGCCTTTTAATTAATAAATCATCATATGAAACATTTATTTTAACATTAGTTTTAATTTTTGCTAAATGATAAGAAAGCCAAGCTAATCTATAATGTTTTTTCAATTTATCAATTATATGTTCTGAACCACGAAAATTCAAAAAACGAATTTTTTCTATTTTTTTATAAATACATTGTAAATTACCTAAATTTTTTAACAAAATTCTAGCAATTTTTTTACCTATTCCAGGAACCCCTGGAATGTTATCAGAAATATCACCAACTAACGCCAAATAATCAACCATGAGTTTAGGAGGAACACCAAATTTTTCAAATATTTCTTTGGGTCCTAGAATATTTTTCGATATTATATTAAACAAATAAACATCTTGTGCAACTAATTGTGCCATATCTTTATCACAAGTACTAATCAAAACATTGTTATGATTTTTTCGCGATAATGATACTAACGTTCCAATGGTATCATCAGCTTCAACATCCGCAATCATTAATGTCATTAATCCCATTGCTTGAATAACAGCACGCAAAGGATCAATTTGAGAAGATAAATCTTTCGGCATACAAGGACGATGTGATTTATATAATGTAAATAATCTATTACGAAAATTTTTTCCACGATGATCAAATACTACAACAACATAGTGTGGATTATATCGAATTAATAAATTTTTTAACATATTTAATACACAATATATAACATGTGTAGATCTATCTCCAGAAAAATTTTCAAATATAGGAATAGCATAATAAGCACGATATAAATACAATGAACCATCTACTACAATGAATGGATACATAATAAATTTCACCAAAATATTTTATAAAAATTTAATAAAAACATACTTATAGATAACTATATTGTAAAAATATAACATATTTCATGTATATATTCTTCTATATTATGAAAATATATAAAGTCATAATAAATAAATATATATTGTATATATAATATTAAACATTTACCCAATATATCTAGCACGTTATACGTTATATTATTTACTTATGTTACCAAAATGTGAATAATTTTTATAATATATGAAACATTTTTTTCATCATATTAAATACATCAAAAAATTAATATATAAATAAAAATAAATATAAAAATTTTCTATACACTTCTTATAATACAATAGATGTTAAAACAAGTATATACTATTCATATGATGTATAAAAATATAGAAATTTTACAAAAAATTACCATTTAATATATAAAATAAATTAAGCGTATCAATAATGTTTACATAAAAATTATAAATTTATATATTGCAAAATATTGTAATAAAAAATAAATATTTAAATTTTTGTAATCAAAAAAAGATTGATTAATATTTTTTAAATATAATATATTTGCACAAGAAATCTTCCACTGATACATTTTATTATATAATAAAAAAATCATCTTAAGAAAATATAAAACATTTTAAAATTTCAATATTTCCAAATATTATATAAATAATATATGTAAATAATTACACTAATAATATTTCATATATGTAAAATAAATTTTTCCAATATTTTGAGAAAACTTGCGAAAATTCTAAATATTGAACATTTTAAATAATTCAAATTTTTTATTATTATTTACATAACACTTTCGTAAAATAATATCATACAATCATCAGTATAATTTAATAAAACATAAAATATAATATGCAAAAAATAAATAAAAATTATATAATTTTTATACTCTATAACACATACATATCACAAGGTATTGTAAAATTTTAGATAATGTATATTATCAAACTTTCATGATACAAATATTATGTAATATATTATAATATCGATTTTCCAAGAAAATAAGAAACTTTGTAAAAATTATACAAAAACTTTACCATTATACTACATAAATGTACGTGTATATGAAAATATAACAAATTATTAAAATATATTGCATCTTTATTTTAATAAAATTGAAAAATATTATAAAACTCATAAAACATTATCTATAACACACAAATAATGTTATATTTTTATATATATAAATATAATTTAAAATATTAAATATTATTTAATACATCATTACTTCATATTGTACAAATTATAAAAATTGTTAAAAACTTATAATTTATCTACAATAAATTCATCATACACACTATATAAAATATTTAACATGCTATGTTATCAAATCATTTAATTTTATATAATATGTAAAAAAATTTTTCACATATTCTAATATATCGAAATATGCTTATGCATTATATGCATTTACATATATTACAAAATTAATTGAATATTTATACAATGTATTGTATTTTTACATGAAATACCATAAAAATAATATGAAAAAATTTTGTAAATATGTCATTTTTTCATATAACAACATATGAATTATACATATATAAAATATCAGTAATTGTAAAATACAATACGCCCTATAGGATTCGAACCTATAATCTACGACTTAGAAGGTCGTTGCTTTATCCAATTAAGCTAAGGGCGCAATAAATTAGAAACTTATACATATAAAAATTCAAAAAACATATATACTTTGTAAAATAATAATATGTACATTATATCGAAACATCACAAATTCTACAAAATTATTTAACATTTTTAAAAACATAATATATATATGATAGCAAAAATTATAGATGGCACATTTGTTGCACAAGAAATTCTCAAAACAATAAAAAAAAAATTAAAAAAAATCGTATCAAAAACCAAAGAGCACCAGGATTAGCAATAATTCTTGTGGGAAATAATCCTGCTTCAAAATTATATATATATAACAAACAAAAAGTATGCAAAAATATAGGATTAATATTGTATACATATAATTTTTCTAAACATATTCTTGAGACACATCTTCTAAAACTTATAAACAAATTAAATCACAATGAAAAAATTGATGGAATATTAATACAACTACCACTTCCAAAAAATATAAATCATATAAATATATTTAATACAATTTCTCCAGAAAAAGATGTAGACGGATTTCACCCATATAATATTGGAAGACTATTCTATAAAAATCCTTCATTACCACCATGTACATCAAAAGGAATTATGACACTACTCAAAAAATATCACATACAAACTTCTGGATTACATGCAGTAATAGTTGGATCTTCTAATATTGTTGGAAAACCAATAGGAATGGAATTATTGCTTCAAGGTTGCACAGTAACTATAACAAATAAACATACTAAAAACTTAAAAAAACATATAAAACATGCAGATTTACTTATAGTAGCTATTGGAAAAGCAAAATTTATTCCAGGACATTGGATAAAATTAGGATCCATCGTCATAGATGTTGGAATAAACTATTTAAAAAATGGACAAATAGTTGGTGATGTAGAATATAAGAGTGCATTATACAGAGCTTCATATATAACTCCTGTTCCCGGAGGAGTAGGTCCAATGACAGTAATATCACTAATACAAAACACCATACAAGCATACGAAAACAATAAAAATACATAATGTATTATAATACATAATTTGTATTATATATATTTTTTGTACACAATTATAATAAATATTACAAATTACACAATAAATATAAAAAATCTATACATATTATAGAATATATGTACTTTTTAAAAAAAATCTTTTCATGTTATAATAAACAAAGTATATGTAATAAATTAAAATATTTTAGCACATAACAATTTAACATTGTATATAACATTAACGATACCATAAAGTTCCATGAGCAGTATCTTCAACAAATATTCCCATTTTAAACAATTTATTCCGTATTGTATCTGCTATATACCATTGAGATAAAGAGCGTGCTTTATCACGTTCTTTTATTAGCATTTCTATTTTTGTATTCTCAAAAGTATTTTCCTTTTTCCCATTTTTTAGAAAAAAACTTGGATCTTTTTGTAAAAAACCCAAAATATTTGCTAATTGTTTCAATCTTGCAGCTAACTCTTGAGCTTTATTAAAATTAACAATTTTTAATTTATTAATTTTACGAGATATATCAAAGAGTATAGAAAAAGCCTTAGGAATATTAAAATCATCATTCATAGCCATACAAAATTTATACAAATAATTTTTGCTATTCTCTTTAGGAGAAATATTCATATTCATGCCAAATAAAGAAATATATAAACGTCTCAATGCAATATAAGAATTTTCAAAATTTTTTATTGTATAATTCAATGGTTTACGATAATGTAAAGAAATCAAAAAATAACGTATTACTTCTCCGTCGTACATACGTAATACATCACGTAAATTCAAAAAATTATTTAAAGATTTAGATATTTTTTTATATTCCAAAGTAACCAATCCAACATGCATCCAAATATTTACATAGGAACCACCATATAAAGAAACAGATTGCGCTAATTCATTTTCATGATGTGGAAAAATTAAATCTGAACCACCACCGTGAATATCAAAATGACATCCTAAATTTTTCGTATTCATTACAGAACATCCAACATGCCAACCAGGTCTACCATCCCCCCATGGAGAATTCCAAACAAAGTTTTTAGAGTTACAAATTTTCCACAGGACAAAATCTTTTAAGTTTTTTTTTATATTTTTATATTTATTTGGTATATTACAAGTTATACGCAATTTATCAAAATTCTGCAAAGATAAAGATCCATAATTTTTATAATTTTTAATAGAAAACATAACATCACCATTTACAGCTACATATGCATGTCCTGAAGAAAACAATCCTTGTATAAACTGTATAATTTCTTCTATGTATTCTGTTGTACGAGGTTCACTATTAGGACGCAACATATTCAAATTATCAAAATCATTATGCATTGCACAAATCATACGATCAATAAACTCTTGTAAAGTTTCCTTTGTCTGATCAAATAAAAAAAAAATTTATCTGAGATATCAGTAATATTTCTCACATAATTTACATCATATCCCTGATAAAGCAAATAACGCACAACAATATCAAAAATAATAAAAGTACGAGCGTGGCCAATATGACATACATCATAAATAGTGACTCCACACACATACAAATTAACTTTTTTAGGAATTATAGATACAAAAACTTCCTTTTTTTTTGTTAATGTATTAAAAATTTTTAACATAAATATTTTTATAAAATATATCAAATAATTCAAAATAAATATTGAGACATTAAAACATTATATAATGTACCATATAAATAATATTTTAAAAAATTTTTTTATATTATACAAATCATAAAAGATTGGTAAATATAAATATTACCTTGTATTGAGAATATTTATTAATTCCTTTTGAATATGCAATATACTTTTACTACCATCAATTCTAAAAAATTTCATATTTCTATTACAACAAGACTCCTTTTGATAAAAATCAGACAACAATATACTTTTATCATGATATTCATGTAAACGATTTTTTATACATTCCTCTGTATCGTCTGACCTAATTATCAAAGGTTCTCCAGTGATATCATCTATATTATTAATTTTAGGAGGGTTAAATTTCACATGATAAATGCGACCAGAAGATAAATGTACTCTACGTCCTATAATTCGTTCTACAATACAAGCATCAGGTAAAAAAAATTCTAAAACAAAATCTACTGCAATACCTTCTTTACGTATACCATAAGCTTGAAAAATTGTACGAGGAAAACCATCTAATAAAAAACCACGTAAACAATCATATTTCCTGATTCTACAATTAACCCAAGAAATCATCCAAGAATCTGGAACTAATCTTCCCGTGTTAATAAATTTTCCAATTTCTTCTTTTAATACAGACGATTCTCGTAATAATGTACGCAAAATTTCTCCCACAGAAATATGGGGTATTTTATATGTATTGCAAATAAATTCTGCCTGTGTACCTTTACCGGATCCTGGTGCACCTAATAAAATAATACGCATACTAAATATCTAACACATAATATTGCAAAAGTTTTTTATAATATTTTATATACTTTATTAATAACATTTAACAAATATCATATATTAAATATACAAACAAGACTTACAAAATTATGATAAAAATATTTTAATTTATTCTGATTTATTAAATGATTTAATAAAAAAATCTTTGGCATTACAAATACTATAATACTGATAATATACATATGAAATATTATTGTTACATTTCAGAATAATATTAATGTAATGTATAACAACAAAGTTGATATTTATATAAAAATACATCATAACAATACATTCATATTAAACATATAAATATACATATTATTCCAATTATACATTTAATAAAAAATTTTTACATTTAAATATTATAATATTTATATGAAATGCAATATTTTTGTAGAAAATAAATCTGTCCACAATGCACATATAAATAAAATAAAATAATATTCTACCAACATAAACATTCATTAAAATGAAGCAAAACTACACATTAAAATCCATATAAATTTTAAAATTTGTTTATTTCAAAGCATTATAATATCAATGTGACACACATATAAATATTATATACTAAAAATATTATTAATATTGAATATTGTGTATTCTTAAAATATCATATACACGATAGAATAAATACATCCATTTTGTATTTTTCAACTTCCTTGTTTTTTAACACTTTTATATTGTAACAACAAAAATCTAGCTTTCAATAATTCATTAATAAAAAAATTTTCAGAAAAAAATCTTTTTTTATCAAAATCTGATAAAATTTTATTCCACAAATTTTCATTTATTTTCATAATTTCATAAATTTCATTTTCTATTAAATAATGCTAATCGAGAAATAATTTTTAATAAAATTAATATTGCAAATCATTATAATATTTTTTATTTTATTTATATATTTATAAAAATTAACAATTTTATAATCATAAAAATTTACTTACATACTTATATAATATTAATAGAAAAATATCAATTATACTATTTTACACAAAATATTTTATTAGACTTTTTTATTCGCAGAATGCATAAATATCTTGAATAAAGACATTTCAATGCCTATGCGATAACTCGGAGCATATGGTAATTCCTTTCTTGTTTGCAGCAATATTTGATAATAGCATTGTACATCTTTTATATTAATATAAGAAGCAATTTTGTTTAAACGACTTGATAAATATTGTGTATAAAAATACTCTTTCTCAAGAAATGTATTACATGATAGTTGAATAAAAGAAATATGATGCAATAAAGAAATCATATCCACTAACAAACTTTCCCAATTTAGCCCAAGATTATAATACTGATCAAGTTGTAAAATAACATTTTTAATGTCTCCAAAAATTGTTGATTCTATTAAAGATAGAGAATAACGTTTATCAATAAAACCGAACATATTTTGCACAATTTCTGTAGTAATAACACCATTACCTAATGCAACTGCTTGATCAGTTAAACTAAGAGCATCTCGCATACTACCTTTGGACTCACAAGACAATAAATATAACGCGCGATCTTCAAAAATAATATTTTCATGAGACAAAATTAATTTTAATTTTTCCAAAATTTGATCAATCAATAATGCACGTAAATAAAATAACAAACATCGAGAAAGTACAGTGATAGGTATTTTTTGCAAATCAGTGGTAGCAAAAAAAAATTTAACATATTCAGGAGGTTCTTCTAAAACATTTAACAAAGTATTAAAACTATAACGGGATAACATATGGACTTCATCAATTAAATAGATTTTAAATCTACCCTTAATAGGCATATATTGTACATTTTCTAACAATTCTCGAATATCTTCAATTTTTGCACGAGAAGCAGCATCAACTTCAATAAAATCAATAAAATTGCCTTTTTCAATTTGTAAACAATTATCGCAAATTTTACAAGGAGATATTGTGATACCTTTTTGGCAATTCAAACTTTTTACCATTAAACGAGCAATACTGGTTTTACCAATTCCATGCATTCCAGAAAACAAATACGCATGATGTATTCTTTTCAAAGTAAAACTATTTTTTAAAACTTGTAAAATATGATCTTGTCCAACAACATCATCAAAAGTTTTTGGTCTCCACATTCTAGCGAGAGCTTGACGATAAAACATATTCACTGTATTTTTTATGTAAACAATAAAATAGAAAAAAACATATTTATATGTAGAATATTCTTAAAAATTTCTATCCATGCTAAAATATCTCAATAAAATATTACTAAGCAATATAATACATACTATATGCAAAATATATATAAATATCAATGCATTAATATCAGTAATTTCTCATTTATCGATATAATTTCAAGAAAAATATTAATCAAATACCATGAATACATATAAAACTTAATGCAATATTACAAAATATTCAAATACCATAATACTCTTTTATTTACAAAATCAATATAATCTATATTATGACATAATAAAACAAAAACATAAAAATACTATAATATTATATATAAAAAAAATTATAGAAAAATTCCATGCTTCATTAACATGCAAATTCAATTGTACACATTACATAAAAAATATCAAAATTAATTTGTAAAAATAATCTCAAGACAACAAAATAAACAAACTAAAAAAACTCTGTAAAATATTAATACAATACACACTAAATTTCCCAATTATAACATATGAAAAAATAAAACATAAACAATCATCTCGTAAAATTTTTTAAAACAATATAAATAACAGTAAAAATATTAACAAATTCTTCAGATAAAACATTATATACACAAACATAATACATGATATTTGCCAATATTACACAACTATAATAATAATTTATAGTATATAAATAAAATGATACAATATAATTAATATAAAAAATTAATTTTTGTCACAATTACATACTTAATGTATACACAAAATATACGCAACATTATTTCATAAGCGTATTTTATACCATGACAATATATTGTAAAATATTTTCTAATATTCATAATATACATAAAAAAATTCAAAATAATTAAAAATTTCATCATATACACCTACATAATAAAATATGTAAATTAATACAATATTTATCAATAATTACTATACATATTCAATATATTATATTATAATAGAAAAAGGAATTTTTTAGAAAAATATCTTCATTGGTATTATTCAAATAAAATATTACATTGTATTTATATACAAAAATAAAAAATCTATATACGCATATAAAATATTGAATATATAAATTTCTTTAGAAAACATTATATGTTATAATGCTTGCAGTAACTTAATATGTTATTCCACATTTCACAAAGCAATAATATAATATAAAAAATTTCATGCATTTATAATGTTAACCATTAATGTAAAAATCAAAAACCAACAAGGAACTACGATAAGTAGAAAAATACGTGATAAAAATAGTATACCATGTATAATTTATGGAAAAAATATCAAACCTATTTCAGTAGTATTAAATCATAAAAATTTCGTTTTGCTAACAAAAAAAAACAAAAGAATACTACAAAACACTTTGAACATACTAATCAATGAAAAAAAAATCAAGGTAAAAATACAAGCAGTACAATATCATCCTTGCAATATAAAAATTATACATATTGATTTTATGCAATTATAAATAATAAATTCAATATATTTTATAAAAAACATCTAAATAATATAATTAAAATTTTCTATTATAAAATTTATATACATTATCAAAATATTCAACACAATGCACAATGTACAACATACTATATACAGAGTAACTATTGCAATATTATTTTAATAAATTTAATATATATACACATTTATTTACAATAATACCAATTTGCATATACTAATAAATAATATATACAAAAATAATATATACATAAAATATATATAACATTTCACATATATATCTATAAATATCAAAAGAAGTATTTTACTTCAACATTTATATTTTTGATATAATAAAAATGTTATAAATATAAAAATTTTATTATGAATTTTCCTGGAGATTTACATGCAATTAAGAAAAATACTTGCCAACACATTGCGTATTTTATCCATTGATGCTATACAAAATGCAAATTCTGGTCACCCTGGAGCACCTATGGGTATGGCAGATATTGCTGAAGTTTTGTGGAGAAATTACATTAATCATAATCCTAATAATCCAAAATGGATAAATAGAGATAGATTTATATTATCTAATGGGCATGCTTCTATGCTATTATATAGTATATTGCATCTCACTGGATATAATATATCTATAGAAGACTTAAAAAACTTTCGCCAATTACATTCAAAAACTCCTGGGCACCCAGAATATTCAGAAACAGATGGAGTAGAATCCACAACAGGACCATTAGGTCAAGGACTTGCTAATGCAATTGGTTTCGCGATTGGAGAAAAAACACTAGCATCGCAATTTAATAAACCCAATTACAATATTATTGACCATTATACTTACGTTTTTGCAGGAGATGGATGTATGATGGAAGGAATTTCTCATGAAGCATGTTCGTTAGCTGGAACATTAAAATTAGGAAAACTATTAGTATTCTACGATGACAATGGTATTTCTATAGATGGTCAAGTGAAAAATTGGTTTAACGATGATACTGCATTACGATTTCAAGCATACGGATGGCATGTTATAAATAATATTAATGGACACGATAGTCAATCTATAGAAAAAGCCATAGAAATATCTCGCAATATATTACATAAACCATCTTTACTAATTTGTAAAACAACAATTGCATATGGATCAGCTAATAAAGAAGGAACACATCAAGCACATGGATCACCATTAGGAACAGAAGAAATTGCGCAAACAAGAAAAAAACTAAACTGGAATTTTCCACCATTTGTTATTCCAAAAAATATTTATCAATATTGGAATGCTGAAAAACAAGGCAATAAAAAAGAAGAAAATTGGAAACAAAAATTTGCTTCTTATGCAAAACACTATCCTGCATTAGCGCAAGAATTAATACGAAGAATAAATAATAAACTACCAAATATGTGGGAAAAATATAGCACAAAAATTATTCATGATATGCAAAAAAAAACAACCAATATATCCACTAGACAAGCTTCACAAAACATATTACAAAAACTTTATCCAATACTACCAGAAATATTTGGTGGATCAGCAGATTTAGCACCTAGTAACTTGACTATTGTACCTTTATCAAAACCAATCAACAAATATCCAAATGGAAATTATATTCATTACGGAGTACGAGAATTTGGAATGACTGCTATTGGTAATGGTATAGCAAATTACGGAGGATTTATTCCATATACAGCAACCTTTTTAATATTTACAGAATATGCAAAAAATGCGATACGTATGGCAGCATTGATGAAAATTAAACATATTATGGTTTATACACATGATTCTATAGGTTTGGGAGAAGATGGCCCAACGCATCAACCAATAGAACAATTATCAAGTATGCGAATGACACCAAATTTAACTATTTGGCGTCCGTGTGATCAAACAGAAACAGCAGTTGCTTGGAAACAAGCCATTGAAAATAATCATGGACCTACCGCCTTAATTTTATCCAGACAAAATTTACAATACAATAAAAGAAATCAACAACAAATTGACAATATTTGCAAAGGAGGATACATTTTAAAAGGTTCACATGAAAATAAACATCTAGATCTTATTATTATATCTACTGGTTCTGAAATAGAATTAGCTGTAGAAACATATAAAATATTAACAAAAGAAAATTATAAAATACGCGTGGTATCATTACCATCTACAAATATTTTTGATATACAAAGTAAAGAATATAAAGAATCAGTTTTACCACAAAACATAACTAATCGTTTAGCCATAGAAGCTGGAAATTCTGTATATTGGTACAAATATGTTGGATTACAAGGGTATATTATGGGAATAAACGAATTTGGTAAATCCGCTCCATATAAAAAATTATTTGATTTTTTTGGATTAACTGTTAAAAAAATATTAAAAAAATCTCATGAATTATTAAAAAAAAATAAAAATAAAATGTAAATTTTTAAATTCTTTATAAAAATTTTACAAAAATAAAATATATATATATAAAATCAACAGATATTATATATAAAAAATTTTTTATACAATACAGATCGCATATATAATATTATATAAAAAAAATTGCATTACTAATATATATATTAAATTTATATAAATACTATGAACAAATTTTTATAAATTACCAAAATTTTTATACACAATATGCTTTGAATATATAAAGTTATCTATTATCAAATATAATATAGAACATTTAAAATGAAGAATATAGGTACTCACAAGTAATATATTTTATTCTATTAATGGAAGAATTATATGACATTTTTAAAATTACTACCGAATTTTTTACCTATCCCTTCACAAAAATTACCTTTAACACTCATATATTTATATGATTGGGTATTAGTCACAATTAATGAAATAGACGCAAAAAAATATTTGCAAGGACAATTTACCTGTGATCTATTATCCTTAAAAAAAAATCATTTCAGTTTTTCTGGACAATGTAATGAAACAGGAAAAATATTAAGTACATTTTATGTATTTAACTATAAAAAAAAAAATTCTATCGCTTATATTACAAGAAAAAGTATACATAACAAACAAATAAATCAATTATTAAAATATTCCATCTTTTCCCAAATTAAAATTACTACCCATAATGATACTTTATTAATAGGATTATCAGGAAAAAATGCAATAAATGTTTTTAAAATATTTTTTCATCGTACATTAAATGTATTAATACAACCAGTAATGATGCATAATAATTATGTAGCACTCTATTTTAACTTTCCTATACCAAGATTTTTACTGATTACATACAAAAATACAATACAAAAATTACAAAACAAATTAAAAAATTTTGCAAAATTTAGAAACAGTAAACAATGGTTAGCATTAGATATAGAAGCAAAATATCCAATAATAGATGATATTTCATATAACAAATTTTTTCCACAAGATATTAATTTACAATATTTAAACGGTATTAATTTTAATAAAGGTTGTTACATAGGACAAGAAATGATCATGAAATACCAATACAAAAAAAATATAAGATTTTCTTTATATTTTTTAATAAGTAAAGGAAAAAAACTACCATTATCTGGAGAAAATTTAGAAATAAATATACAAAATCAATGGTATTTTATTGGAAAAGTATTAACAAGTTGTAAAATGATTAACAACAATATATGGATACAAGCGATATTAAAAAATCAATTAATATCAAACAATATAATACGAACAGAAAATCAACATATATTATGTAATATACATCAAAAACATAAAAATCATTATTGAAATATTTAAAAATTTTAAAATATACAATACTAAAACACAAAATGAGAAATTTTTTTAAAAATACAAACTATGTTTACAAAATATAACCATTATATATAAAATTTTTTAAAAAATATATAAAATATATTAAATAATACTTTGCACTACATTAATGTTAATAAAAATTACTATAAAATTATTAAATCAATCTTTTAAAATAAAAATACCCTAATATATCATTTAGATACATTGTATTGAACACATTAATATCATGATAAAAACAATTAAAATAAAATAATAAAAACACACACATAATACATAATACAAAATTAATAACAAAAAATTACATATCTCAAATCATAACTTAATAAAGTGATCTCTATAATATAACATTTCTGCCACTGATTCACGAATATCATGTAATGCTTGATGTGTATTTTTTTTTTTAAATCCTAGTAAAATCTTTGGTTTCCATCTACGAACTAATTCTTTAATTGAAGAAACATCTAAATAACGATAATGAAAATATGCTTCCAAAGCAGGCATATAACGAAATAAAAAACGACGATCTTGTGCAACAGTATTGCCACAAATAGGAGATTTGCCTACAGGAACCCAATGGGATAAAAAAGATAGTGTTTTCATAACTGCCAAATCTTCATTAATTTTACTAGATTTTACTCTATGCAATAATCCACTAGCTGTATGAATTTTAGTATTCCACGAATCCATAGCGCCCAATTGTTCCATAGATTGATGAATAGCCAATACTGGTCCTTCTGATAAAATATTCAAATTTGCATCTGTTACCAAAGTAGCAATTTCAATAATACGATCTTGATCAGGATTTAATCCAGTCATTTCTAAATCAATCCAAATTAAATTACTGGAACTAAATGACATAATTTACACTATAACCATATAAACATTCATAAATAATTTTCATAACTATATAATATTTAACACAACATACACGAAATTGTTGTAATATTAAAATAAAACTACTAAAATAATCTTATAATACGATAATAACCAATAAAAAAAAATATATCAACAAAATATTAATTTTTTTAAAATTTTAAATAAATGTTATAAAATAACTCATATGATGTATTTATACTATACACTTTTTGTATGTTATAAAATATATGTATTACAAAATACCACAAATATTTTATTATATAATACTATATTTAATATATTCAAAAATTTACAAAATCTCTATTATTTTATATGCAATACAAATAATATAAAATTAATATTTTTTCATAATATAACCAAATATCATTAACATTGACTATGAAATATAATATTTTTGAGGTTATCAAACTGGACAAATTAAAAATTGTAATACAATATTTATTACCCAAACATTTACTCACAAAATTATTTGGATGGATAGCTACGCAACAAGGTGGATGGATTACACGATTAGCAATATTAATATTCATACGAATATATAATATAAAAATGTACGAAGCACAACAGCAAGATATTAGTACATATTTAACCTTTAATGATTTTTTTACAAGATCGTTAAAAAACAATTCTAGGCCTATAGATCATGATCCATCACTGCTAGTATTTCCAGCAGATGGAAAAATTTTACAATTTGGACAAATAAAATCTGGTTATTTATTGCAAGCAAAAGAGCATTATTATACATTAGAAACATTGTTAGCTAGAAAAGACTCAATTACAGAAATATTTAATCAAGGACATTTCATTACTACTTATATATCACCAGGAGATTATCATCGTATACATATGCCGTGTAATGGAATACTAAAAGAAATGGTGTATATTCCCGGAGAACTTTTTTCTGTTAATCCCATCACTACTATTAATATCCCAAATATATTTGCAAAAAATGAAAGAGTAATTTGCATATTCGATACTAATTTTGGGATTATGGCACAAATTTTAATAGGAGCTATAATTGTGGGGGGTATAGAAACTATATGGCAGGGAAATATTACTCCACCACATGGAGAAAACATTAAATTTTGGACATATTCACAAAAAAATGCAACTGATGCAGTAATATTACTAAAAGGACAAGAAATGGGAAAATTCCATTTAGGATCTACTGTTATTAATGTATTTGAAAATAATAAAATACAATTTAATAATCATATACATATTAATTATACTGCTAAAGTTGGACAATATTTAGCAAAAGGAATACAAATAAAAAAACATTTTTTACTTTGATATTACAACACAAACTAAACGTTATGAGAGAAAATGATCTTACATAGCATTATTCATATAATTTTTTTATTATATTTATATTTATCAATATTTTTACTAGAAATAACAAAAAAATATGAAATAGAAAAAGATCATAACATCCAAAAAAAAATTGTAAAAATTCTACATTATAAAACAAATAATAATGATATTTTTAAAATACAAGAAAATGCAACATTATCAGAACAAATAAATAAATACAACAAAGAAAAAACAACTAATACTTCAATAAAAGATAATAATTCAAAAAATATTACCCAAAAAAATAAAACAACAAATATTAATCTCAAAAAAAACAGAAAAAAAAACTTCAAAAATACAAATATAGTCAAAAATAAATATTATCATAATTATTGTATTATTAAAAATAAAAATTATTTACAATATTATAAAAATTTTATACAAAAAATCAATAAATTAGAAAAAAAATTCAAAATATTATCCAATAAACATACACAAATATTACAAAAAAACACACAAGAAAATGCATTACAAAAAACAAACAGAAAAAAAACACCATACAATCAATTAATACCTAATATACTACAAGCTAAAAAAAATCACATACTTTTCTCGTTATTAAATAAACAATTTTTCACAATACATAATATGTATGTAAAACAAAAAAAAACATCTTTACAAATTTTAGAAATATTCAAAATATTAGACATACTCCGAGAACAAACAAAATGGATCAATTTTTCTTCAACATTAAATGAGATTTTATATACAAAAATATCAAAAAAATTGCCAAAAACTCAAAATATACATAACATTAATATTGACATACAAAACACAAAAACCAAAAAAACATACTATACACAAAAAATACAAAAAAACTTCACAAATCTGCAGAAAAAAAACAAAAAAAAAATCTTTTTATATATATCAAAACAAAAAAATTTATTTGATAAACAATACAATATACACAAAAAAATACCTTATTTTTTACTAAACGGATACAATATTCAAATTTTAGAATTAATAAAACTAAAAATCATTAATAACCAACTTCAAGAAAAAATAAAAGAAATACAAGCAATATTGCATCGATATCTATTTTGGATACCAAATGTTTCCCCAATAAATTTTGTATTTTTTTACCATGTATTTCAGGATTTACAAAAACTATTTCAAAAGAATATCATACAACAACTATGCATATCATGTAAAAATATTATCGCAAAAAAAGAATTTTTTGTTTTAGTATTGATTATATGTATCATAATTACCTTAAAACTTAGTTCACATAATCATTATAATAATTTTTTAAAACAATCCAGTAAAAAAGTTGGAAAAGTAAATCAAGATCATTTTTCTTTAACATTATACAATATATTTTACTCTATATTAATGTCATTGCCATACCCAACATTATTGGCAATACTAGGTTATACATTAAAAAAAAACTATCCATATTCTATAATAACATCCATAGGAGAAGGTATTATAATATCTGCACCAATACTATTAATCTATATTATATCTATATATTTATCTTACCCTAAAGGACTTTTTTTAATTCATTTCAATTGGTCTTATAAAAAAATTAAAAAATCTTTACATTATTGTAAAATATTTATTAATATTATTATTCCGTTAATTATTTTATTAGAAACTTTTAATAACTATAATAATAATGAATTTTCTGACACTTTAGAAAGATTATCATTTATACTATTATGTACATGTTTAACTGTAACAAAAATAAATTTGAAAAATGTAGGAATACTAATATATTTAAACAAAAATAGCAACCAAAACCATATAATTAACCACTTATTATGGAATATAATCATCTACTCTCCTATTATACTAATAATAACTGCTTGCCTAGGACACTTATTTACCGCGAAAATTTTATTAATACATTTAGAAATTTCAATATTTATTTGGTTATTATTACTTATAATTTATTATACTATTCGTAGATGGATGTTTATTCACAGAAGAAGAATAGCATTTGAAAGAGCAAAAAAAAGAAGAGCAAAAATGTTAGCTCAAAGGGCGAAAAAAGACAAAACACTATCAGAATCGCAACTTAATAAAGCTGCTGATGAAGTTGATAAAAAAATATTAGATTTAGATACTATCAGTGCACAATCACTAGAATTAATTCGATCAGTATTAACACTCATTTCACTTGTATTAATTATTTTTTTATGGTCTGATTTACATTCAACATTTTTTTTCTTAGAAAATATTACTTTATGGGAAGTTACTTCAAATAACATACAAAACATCAATCATATTCAACCAATAACATTAAATACTATATTAATTACTATTTTAATTTTTATAATTACTTCGCAAATTGTTAGAAATCTGCCAGCATTACTAGAATTAACTTTATTACAACATCTAAATTTAGCGCCTGGAACAGGATACGCTATAACTACTTTGACTAAATATAGTCTAATGCTATTAGGATGCATAACAGGATTTGCAATCATAGGAATTGAATGGTCAACATTACAATGGCTAATTGCAGCACTAGGAGTAGGTTTAGGATTTGGATTACAAGAAATCTTTGCAAATTTTATATCTGGATTAATGATACTATTTGAAAAACCTATTCGTATTGGTGACACTGTTACAATTCGCAAATTAACTGGAAATATAACAAAAATTAACATTCGAGCAACTACTATAACAGATTGGGACAAAAAAGAAATTATTGTCCCGAATAAAGCTTTTATTACAGAACAATTCACTAACTGGTCTTTATCAGATACTATTACAAGAATTGTATTAAATATACCAGCTCCTCCACATGCAAATATGAAACAAATTATAAAGATAATTTTAAAAGCAGCTAATTCTTGTCCATTAATAATTCGTTCTCCAAAACCAGAAGTATTTCTTGTAGACTTACATAAAGGAATACCATTTTTTGAATTACGCATATATGTTGCAGAGATGCGGCACCGTATGCCAATTAGACATCAAATACATACAAAAATAATTAAAAATTACAAAAAATTTGGCATAGAATTACCATACCAACCAATACAATTTATAAATCCGGCCATATTATCAGAAAAATTTTCCAGAAACCCCTATTCTAAATAAAAATACACAAACATATAATAAAACCATTAAAACAAAAAAATCACATTACAACATTATAAATTATTATTCTTATTAAATTTCATAATAATATAAAATAAAAACTAAATTTACACTTGTATAAAAATATACCAATAATATTTATAAGTAAAAATTTTATCAAATATATAATCATCTAAAATTATGTTATCAACACAATATATAAATTTTATTCACCAAATATTGCAACATATCATCCAATAAATTATACAAAAAATATTTCAAATTTATATAAAATTACTATCACATATAACATAATAAAATTTATATACAAAAAATATATATATAAAATTTCACAAACAATTTTCTAATAAATTTAGATAAAAATAAAAAATATTTATGTATATTGCAAAATAATACAATTATAAAAATTGTTTATACAGTTAAATATTAAACATCATACAATATATAATTTTATCATTATACAATAAAAATAAAATAAATATATTGAATAAACAAAATAATTAATAAATTTCAATATTTATATAAAATATCCATCAAGAAAATTTCTTGATACTACTTACCTGTTACTATAACAATATATTATATTAATTGGAAAAAAATCTTTCTTTAATTCGTGCTTTTTTCCCTATTCTACCTCTTAAGTAATATAATTTTGCTCTACGAGTCATCCCATATCTTTTTATTTCAATACTAAAAATTACCGGAGAATGTAATTGGAACACACGTTCAATACCTTCTCCATTAGAAATTTTTCGCAAAGTAAAAGAAGAATTCAATCCACGATTTTTCATAGCAATTACCAAACCTTCAAACATTTGCAATCTCCTTTTCATTCCTTCAACTACCCAAACTTTAACACTTAAAAAATCCCCAGAACGAAAATTTATTTTGTCATATTTCATTTGTTTTTTTTCAATTTTTTTTATAATATTTTGCATAAAATCACCAACATTACAAAATTATATATAATCATATCCAGTTATATCACAATTTATACAATAATCTTTTGAAATAATCCTTTTTACCTTGATAAAATAACATTTTCTGCTCATATGTTAAAGATAAATCATTAAATATCTCCGGTCTCCTTAACCATGTCCTTAATAAAGATTGTTGCAATCGCCAAAGAAAAATCTTTCTATGATTTCCAGATAATAAAATAGAAGGTACTGAAATATTATTAAAATATCTTGGGACGAGTATAACATGGAAATCCTAATAATCCATTTACAAAAGAATCTTCTAATAAAGAAGACCTATTTTTTAAAACTCCAGGAATATATCTAGAAATTGCATCAATTAACACCATTGCTGCTAATTCCCCCCCAGTTAATACATAATCACCTATGGACCACTCTTCATCAACTTCGGTTAATATTAATCTTTCGTCAATACCTTTATATCTACCACATATTAAAATAATCTTCTTATACTTCGATAATTTCAAAACACCATTTTGATTAAGTTTATAACCCTGCGGAGAAAGGTAAATGACTTTCCCCCCTGTAATATAATTTTTAGCAGAAAGAATTGCTAATTTCAAAGGATTTGCTAACATAAGCATACCCCCACCACCACCATATGGTCTATCATCCACAGTAGAATTATTAGAAAAATCTCTAGGATTCCAATATGTTATTTTTAACAAATTATTTTTTACAGCTTTTCCAATAATCCCATAATCTGTAATAGCACGAAACATTTCTGGAAATAAAGTAATAATACAAATGTGCATACATTCACCATAAAACACAAAAATAAAAGATTTAACATACAAAAAATCAAACTAAAAATATGCAGAATATATTTAAAACATTGATATTTCTATACAAACATCAATGCAAAATAACAGAAAACTAGAATACTAAACGCAGTCACAAAAATTATTACATAATATATATAAAATTATGTAATATAAAAACAACAACATCACTATCAAAACAACAAAAATATAAATATAAAAATTTTATAATAAATATTTACAAAAATAAAATATTCTTAATCATTTTTCCTAAATTTCTTAATCAAAAAAGAAACTCTTTTTGAAATTTTTGCTCCCTGATTGATCCAATATTGTAATCTATCAATATACAAATACATTCCTTTTGATACATTCTGAGAAAAAGGATCAAAAAATCCTACACGTTCAATAAAACGACCATCACGAGGATTTCTTTTATCTGCAACAACAACCAAATAAAAAGGATGATTCTTATGACCTCTTCTAGATAAACGAATCTTAATCATGATATATCTTCCATAATAATAAAATATTTTAACATTATAATATATTCGTAAATTTTTCTCAATATTTTATAATATTTATGCTTGTATGATAAATATTAAAATTATACATATATTATAATACAAAAAAATATTCCAGAAGATATAAGAAATAAAAACAAATATTAAATATTACATACATATATGTAAAACTTCATCAATATTTATTCTTCTACACACAAAATTCCTGAAAATTTTTATATAATGATTAATATTAAATTCTATATATATTCCTAGAAAATTGTTACTTAATATGTTAGTATCTATTAACGAATTGTTATAGATAAAATTTTATATTCTAATATCAAGATCAACAAGGTAAATACCATGAATAACAAAAAAAATAATACCTTTTATAATAATGAAACAACAATAATAACTCCAAAAAAACTTAAAAAAAATTTACCCATAAATAAAAATAATGAAGAGTTCATTTATCAATCAAGAAACACTATAAAAAATATCATCCATGGAAAAGAATCTAAAATTTTGATAATATGTGGACCATGTTCTATTCATGATACCAATTCCGCAATTGATTATGCACATCATTTATATAAACTTTCTAACAAAATAAAAGAAAAAATATATTTAGTAATGCGAACATACTTTGAAAAACCAAGAACAACAGTAGGTTGGAAAGGGTTTATTAACGATCCATATATAGATGATTCTTATAATATCGAACAAGGATTACATATGGCTCGTGCATTATTATTACAATTAACTGACATGAAAATACCATTGGCAACAGAAGCATTAGATATAATTACTCCACAATATTTAAGTGACCTTTTTAGTTGGAGTGCTATTGGAGCTAGAACCAGTGAATCACAAATACATAGAGAAATGGCTTCTGGATTACCCATGCCTATTGGGTTTAAAAACAACACAGATGGCAATATAGATGCTGCAATCAACTCTATCATATCTTCTTCACAAAAACATTGTTACCTTGGAATTAACCAAAATGGGCAAATTTGTACCATAAAAACACAAGGAAATCCTAATAGTCATATAATACTTCGCGGAGGATATAAGCCTAATTATCATACAGAAGATATTGCACAATGTACAAAAAAAATCTTAAAAGCAAATCTTCAAACATCTATCATGATCGATTGCAGTCATGGTAATTCTAACAAAAATTATAAAAAACAAGAACTAGTAGCTAAATCTGTATTAAAAAACATCAAAAACAAAAAATATCCTATCATTGGAATCATGTTAGAAAGTCATATACACGAAGGGAATCAACCAGCAAATATAAACAAAAAACAAATGAAATACGGTGTGTCAATCACCGATGCTTGTATAAATTGGGAAAATACAGAAAAAATAATTTTACAATTCTATAATGAATTATAAATAAAAAAATTTGGAAAATAAACACATGAGAGAAGAAATCAATAACTTAAGAAAAAAAATAGATAAAATAGATACGTCCTTAATTACATTAGTACATCAACGTATACTTGTTACAAAAAAAATTGGAAAAGTAAAAAAAAAATACAAATTACCTATATATGATGCTACAAGAGAACAACAAATACTACATGATAGAAAAAAATATGCAAAAACATTACAAATCACACCGCATTTCATAGAAAATATATTTAATTCTCTTCTCAAAGAATCTTATATAAATGAAGAAAATATAGGATTTTCAAAACTAAAAAAAAATTTTGGATCCATAGTAATTATCGGTGGACACGGGAAAATGGGTAATTTTTTTAAACGTATGCTATCCTTATCTGGATATCAAGTAATTCCATTTGGTAGAAACGATTGGGAACAATCTAATACATTATTAGCTAATGCTTCTATGATAATTATTAGCGTTCCAATAAATACAACAAAAGAAACAATACAACAACTTCCCAAACTACAAAAAAATTGCATTTTGATAGATTTGACATCTATAAAACATATTCCCTTACAAACCATGTTAGACATACATGATGGCCCAGTACTTGGTTTACATCCTATGTTTAATCCAAATATTAGTACACCAATTAAACAAACCATGATCTATTGTCACGGAAGACACAAAGATTCTTATCAATGGGTATTAGAGCAAATAAAACTATGGGGTATCAACTTATATCCAATGGATTCTTTGGAACATGACCAATATATGCTATTAGTACAATCATTACGACATTTTATACACTTTTCGCATGGTATGTTTTTACAAGAACAAAATATTGATTTACAAAAACTACAAAATGTTGCATCACCAATTTATCACATAGAATTAATGATGATAGCAAGACTATTTCATCAAGATCCAAAATTATGTTATGATATTATTACATCATCACAAAATAGTATTACAATAATCAATTTATACATCAAATACATTAATCAAGTAAAAACATTAATTCAAGAAACAAAAGAAAAAAAGAAATTTATAAAAAAATTTGAAAAAATACAAAACTGGTTAGGAAAATATGCAAAAAAATTAATAATAAATAGTGATAAAATATTACATACCATAAAATAAATAAAAAATAGAAAATGTTATTTAACAAATATTAAAAAATTTACTAAACATATTAATATTTTAAGAAACCTATAAAATATTACAACAAGTAAATATTTGCAAATAATTAAAATTATATAATATGCTGCAGAAAAATATTTTAAAATATAATGTTCATTAAGATTATTAACTCATTGCATAACAAAATAAGAATAGATAAAGCATTATCTATATTATTACCAAAATATTCAAGATCAAAAATAAAATCTTACATTTTACAATCTTATATAACCAGTAATAATAAAATAATTAATTCTCCTAAAAAATATATATATGGAGGAGAAAACATCCAAATAAAAGTTCCTGAAGAAAATAAAAATTTAAATCCTAAAAATATTAAACTAAATATTATTTATAACGATAATGAAATAGTTGCTATAAATAAACCAAACAATATGAGCGTATACCCAGGAAATGGTAAAGAAGAAGAAACCTTATTACATGCATTACTTTATCATTATCCTAAAATTTATCAAATTCCAAGAGCAGGAATAATTCACCGATTAGATAAAAATACTACTGGAATTATGATAATAGCAAAAACTGCATTTATGCAAAATAAATTAACACAACTTATAAAAAACAAACAAATCATCAAAGAATACGAAGCTATTGTTACAGGCAATATTATACAACATGGTAGTATTCATGCCCCCATTAAAAGACATCAAATCAGACGTACACAAATGACAGTACATGCAACAGGAAAACAATCTACTACACATTATAATATTATTCGGTCATTTCCACATCACACATATATAAAAATATATCTAGAAACAGGAAGAACACATCAAATTCGTGTACATATGCAACATATTAACCACCCAATTGTAGGAGATAAAATATATGGAAAATCATCTTGTCAAATAATACAAAAAATTTACAAACAATATAAAAAAAAACTTCTTTTTTTCAATAGACAAGCATTACATGCCAAAAAAATAACTTTCAATCATCCTATTACACACAATACAATCACGCTACGTGCTCCATTGCCACATGATATATTATCACTATTAAAAATACTTGACTTAAGCAATAAAAAAAAAACATAATTTTGTTACATACATATTTTATATATTCAAATATATTGTAAATAAATTTATAAATTATATAATAAATATAAACAAAAATATGCAACATTAATTAAACAAATACAGAAATTTTGTACAAAATATAAAAATTTTCATTATTACACAATACATGTAAAATACACATAATTTCTTACATAATAAGAAAAAATACAATCAATACTACAACGTAATAAATACAAAATTTCACAATAATGTTAAATAAGTTAACAATAATCATTCAATATATTATCAAAAAGGATACTCATGTATATTATAAAATGTTATTATATACTACTACTACATCTGTCATTTATAATAAAATAAATATAAATATTAAAAAAATAAAATATGAATATGTTAAATAAATTTTCTATTGATCTCACTAAACAAGCTGAAGAAGGAAAATTAGATCCTGTCATTGGAAGAGATGAAGAAATTAGAAGAACTATTCAAGTATTACAACGAAGAACAAAAAATAATCCTGTGTTAATTGGAGAACCAGGAGTAGGAAAAACAGCTATCGTGGAAGGATTAGCACAAAGAATCTCCAACAAAGAAGTACCAGAAGGATTAAAAAATTGTAAAGTACTATTATTAGATATGGGAACATTATTAGCTGGCACAAAGTATAGAGGAGATTTCGAGGAAAGACTAAAGGGGATACTACACACTATTATATCTCATAAAGATACTGGTGGCATTATACTTTTTATCGATGAAATACATACAATGATTGGATCTGGTAGAGTAGATGGCGCAATAGATGCAAGTAATATGCTAAAACCAGCATTAGCAAAAGGAGAATTACATTGTGTAGGAGCTACCACTTTAAACGAATACCGACAATATATAGAAAAAGATGCAGCACTAGAAAGAAGATTTCAAAAAGTTTTTATTTCTGAACCCAGCATACAGGATACTATTGCAATAATCAGAGGTTTAAAAGAACGTTACGAATTACATCATAATGTACAAATTACTGATTCTGCTATAATTGCAGCAGCAACATTATCCCAAAGATATATTTCTGATAGAAAACTACCTGATAAAGCAATTGATTTAATAGATGAATCCGCATCTAGTATACGTATACAAATAGATTCCAAACCTGAAAAAATTGACCAACTAGAAAGAAAAATCATAAAATTAAAACTTGAACAAAAAACACTACAGAAAGAATCAGATCAGAGAAGCATAGAAAATTTACAAAACATCAATAAAAATATAGTACAAACAGAAAAAGAATATTCCATATTAGAAAAAAAATGGAAAAAAGAAAAAAATCATTTATTAAATATGCAAAATTTAAAAAGTGATCTAGAACATACAAAATATTTAATAGAACAAGCTCGTCGTATAGGAAATTTAGAAAAAATGTCTGAACTCCAATATGGAAAAATTCCAGAAATACAAAAACAGATAGCATTAATGACAAAACAACAAGATGATTGTATTTTACCAAATAAAGTTACTGAAGTAGAAATTGCAACAATATTATCAAAATGGACAAATATTCCAATTTCTAAAATGTTAGAAAGTGAAAAACAAAAAATATTATATATGGAAAAAAATCTTAATTCCCAAATTATTGGACAAAAAGAGGCAATTGAATCTATATCACACGCAATACGCAGAAATAGAACTGGTTTATCCGAACCAAATACACCAATAGGTTCATTTATGTTTTTGGGACCAACTGGTGTAGGAAAAACGGAATTATGTAAAGTATTATCAAAATTTCTATTTAATAGAAATAATGCTATAATTCGCATAGATATGTCAGAATTTATGGAAAAACATTCAATATCTCGATTAATAGGAGCACCTCCTGGATATATTGGATATGAAGAAGGAGGATATTTAACAGAAAAAGTACGCTGCCAACCATACTCATTAATTTTATTTGACGAAATTGAAAAAGCTCATACAGAAATTTTTAATATTTTATTACAAGTTCTAGATGGTGGAAGATTAACCGACGGAAAAGGAAGAACAATAGATTTTCAAAACACCGTAATCATTATGACATCTAATTTAGGATCTGAAATTATCCAAAAAAATTTTTTTCATATAAATTACAAAAAAATGAAAAATATGGTTATTGAAACAGTTAACCAATATTTTAAACCAGAATTCATAAATAGAATAGACGAAATTGTAGTATTTCACCCTCTTGAAAAAAAACACATAAAAGAAATAACAAAAATACAAATTAATAAACTTTGCAATCTTTTAAAAGAACAAAATTATATTATTTCTATTGATGAAAAACTAATTACATTTATTGAAAATATAGGATTTCACCAAAATTACGGAGCAAGACCGTTAAAACGAGCTATACAAAAAAACATTACAAATTTTTTATCCAAAAAAATACTTGCAGGAAAAATTGTTCCTGGAAAAAAAATAACATTAAGTTTGACAAACAAAAAAATTAGTATAATTTAATAAAATTTTTTAATATTTATCACAACATTAGGTGCGGTAGTTCAGTTGGTTAGAATATCGGCTTGTCACGCCGGGGGTCACGGGTTCAAATCCCGTCCGCACCGTTTTAATAAATAAAAGGGGGCGTAGTTCAAATATGGAAGAACATCGGTCTCCAAAACCGAAAGTTGGGAGTTCAAATCTCTCCGTCCCTGTATTTATATAAATAACACAAGAATCATCTGAGTAAATAATTAATTACAAATTTATTGTACATCCAACAAAATAAAAAAAATACTATATATTTAATTAAATAATATTGTATTTACTTCATAAAAATATTTTCGTAAAAAATTTACTAAATATAAAAATGTAAAATTATTACAAAATATCTCTAATTATTACAAACATCAAATATGTAACACTAAATAACCAAATAACAATTATATTTAATAATTTATTAAAATATTTAATATATAAAACTACAATACCTTTGTGTACAAAACTTTCATACAAAAAACAATAAATAAATCATCAAAAAATAAACTTTTAACTTTGCAAAATTTCTTGATTAAAAATAAACACGAATTTTTCTACAAATGTACATTTTCCAAAATACTACAAAACAACAAAATTTTACAAAAGTATCCTATGATTAAATATTTCATTATATTTTTCATCAGATCTTAGAGTAATAATTTCGCATCCACATTCTGTAACTAATACAGTATGTTCATATTGTGCAGATAAACTATGATCTTTGGTTTTTACTGTCCAACCATCTTTCATAACATGTACATGACATTTTCCGGCATTAACCATAGGTTCAATTGTAAATACCATTCCTGATTTTAATACAATCCCATTATCATCTGTATCATAATGTAATACCTGGGGATCTTCATGAAATGATCTGCCAATACCGTGGCCACAATATTCGCGAACTATAGAAAACTTTTCTGCTTCAACAAACTTTTGAATTACTTTACCTAATTCTCGTAAACGTACACCTGGTTTAATTATACAAATTGCCAAATATAAACTCTTTTGCGTAATATCACATAAACGTTTTGCGAGAATATTAGGAGTACCAACATAAAACATTTTTGATGTATCTCCATAAAATCCATCTTTTACAATTGCAACATCAATATTTAAAATATCACCAAATTTTAATTTTTTTTTATTAGATGGTATACCATGGCATACAACATCATTAACAGAAATACAAACGGATTTTGGAAATCCTTGGTAACCAAGAGAAGCAGATAAAGCATGTTGTTTATTTATAATATAATTATTGCAAATATTATTTAATTTTCCGGTACTAATACCAGGTTTAACATAACATTGTATAAATTCTAATACTTCCGCAGAAAGTTTTCCAACAGTTCGAATTTTTTTTATATCATTTAAATCCGTAAAATAAGAAATGTTCATAATAAAATCCTTTCAATCATATAATATTCAATTATAATTTTAAAATTTGCAACATCAATATTTATACAAAAATATAACCCATAAAATACAACCAAATAAATATACTATATACGTGACATATACTAAATAAAAAATAATAACAATTAAAAAATACATAAATACAATTTCATATTATCAAATAATATAATACAATAATATCATGAAAATATCATTACATATATTATGACACTTACGAAATATGAAAAATTTCCATTTTTCAAAAAAATTTACAAAATATCAATAAAATAGGAAAATTTATTATGAAAATCCCTACTATACAAGATATGCTAAAAGCTGGAGTACATTTTGGACATCAGACACGTTACTGGAATCCAAAAATGAAACCATTCATTTTTTGCGCGCATCATAAAATACATATTATTAATTTAGAAATAACTATATTTATGCTAAATAAAGCTATATTAGAACTAAAAAAAATAATCCTAAATCATGGAAAAATTTTATTTGTTGGAACAAAAAAATCTGCTAGCAAAGCTATAAAAAATACTGCAAAAAGTTGTAATCAATTTTTTGTAAATCACAGATGGTTAGGAGGAATGCTGACTAATTGGAAAACAGTAAGAAAATCAATAAAAAAACTCAAAAATCTAGAAAAACAATCCAAAGATGGTACATTTAATAAACTAACTAAAAAAGAAAAATTAATACAAACACGGAAATTACATAAATTACAAAATAGTCTTGGAGGTATAAAAAATATGAATGGTTTACCTGACGCACTATTTATTATAGATACAGAAAAAGAAAAAACTACAATAAAAGAAGCAAAAAAAATTGGAATACCCATTTTTGCAATAGTCGATACTAATTCTGATCCAAGCAATATAAATTATGTTATTCCAGGTAATGATGATGCTACTCGCGCAATTAATTTATATTTACTTAGCATATTAACTGCAATCAAAACAATAAAACAATAAACACAATACATATGTAACATATGTCAACATCCAAGTAAAATTATAATCATAAAACAGGAAAATAGTATATGCTAAACAAAAAAAATATTATTTCTATTAAATTAATAAAAAAACTAAAAGAGAAAACTGGAGCTAATATATTACTCTGTAAAAAATCCCTTGTAGAAACACAAGGAAATATTAAACAAGCAATCAATTACATAAGAAACTCTGGAAAAAAAATACATACATACAATACACAAAATAATCTAACTGTACAAGGAGTTATTATAATAAAAACATCCAAAAACAATACATATGGAGTTATCATTGAATTAAATTGCGAAAGTGATTTTACAGCACATACCAAAGAATTTAAAATATTTAGTAAACAAGTTATATCCACAGCATTACAAGAAAAAATTTGCAATATAACACAATTAAATCAAAAACTACACAAACAAAAAACAAATATAATAAATAAAGTCAAAGAAAACATTCAAATTCGTCGTATACATGTAATACAAGGAAAAAAATTAGGATTTTATTTGCACCATAATAACAAAATAGGAGCTATTGTTTCTGCTACAAATACATCATCACAATTAATTAAACAAATAGCAATGCATATTGTAGCACATAAAACAAAATATCTTGACCATATAAATATTCCATCAAAAATTATCGATAACGAATACAAAATACAATTAAACATTGCTTCCAAAATAAATAAGCCATACAATATCAAAGAAAAAATAATAAAAAATCAAATGAAAAAATTTATACATAACATAATCCTGTTAAAACAAAAATTTATTCTAGATACCAATAAAACTGTTGAAGAAATATTACAAGAAAATCACGCAACGATTAATAATTTCATTTATTTTGCAATAGGTGAAAATACATAAAACTTTTACTTAATACACAATATATCATTTCAAATGAATAACTAAATATGATAAATATTATTAATAAAAATATTATATATGTACAAAAATTCTAAACCTATTTATCAAAGAATTCTACTTAAATTAAGTGGAGAATATTTAAAACAATCCCATGGATTTGGAATTAATATAAAAAAATTGCAATACATAGCGCAAGAAATAAAAAAACTAATTAAATTAAACATTCAAATCGGTATAGTTATAGGAGGAGGAAATCTTTTTAGAGGATCATGCCTAAAAAAACTTGGAATTAATCCAGTCACAAGTGATCATATAGGAATATTATCAACAATTATCAATGGTTTAGCTATACACGATACCTTACAAAATATGAACATAAATTCTTGTTTAATGTCACAAATCCCATTACATAGTATATGTGAAGCTTATCATTGGGATAAAGCCATCAAACTTTTACAAAAAAATTATGTAGTAATTTTTTCCTCTGGAACTGGAAATCCATTTTTTAGTACTGATTCAGCAGCTTGTTTAAGAGGAATCGAAATTCAAGCAAATATTGTACTAAAAGCAACTAAAGTAAAAGGAATTTTTTCCAAAGATCCAATGAAAAATAAAAATACAATTTTTTACAAAAAATTAAGCTATACAGAAGTTATTACAAAAGACATAAAAGTCATGGACCTTACAGCATTCATATTAGCAAGAGATCATAATTTACCAATATACATATTTAATTTTAATCACCCAGGAGCACTACAAAAAATTGTTATGGGTGAAGAAAACGAAGGAACATTAATTACCAATTAAAATGATAATATTAATAATAAAAATATAAATACAATATTATGATAAATCAAATACAACAAGAAACTCAAAAACATATGCAAAAATGTATTGAGAATTTTACAAAAAAAATCAAAAAAATTAGAAACCACCATATTTCTCCTGACTTAATCAGTGATATTTTAATTAAATATTACAATGCTTATCTACCATTAAAAAAATTAGCACATATTACTAAAGAAAATAATAATACTTTAGTTATCACACCATTTGATAATATTACAATACCTTTCATAATTAAAACTATTTTAAAACTAAATGTAGGAACAAATCCCTATTCTGTAGAAGAAAAAATTTATTTACCATTTCCACAAATTACCCAAGAAAATCGTAAACATTTGATAAAATCCGTAAGAAATGAAGCAGAAAAATATAAAGTATCTATACGAAACATTAGAAAAAAAATGAATGAAAAAATAAAAAAAATAAAAAAACAAAATGCAATCCAAAACGATAAATACCACAAATTACAAATTGCTATACAAAATATAACTAATCAAAATATCCAACATATCAATCAAATATCAATAAAAAAAGAAAAAAATATAAAAGAAACATAAAAAATTCCTATTAAAATATTTTTACTATACGAAATAAAATATAAAAATTTTAATAAATTTCAAGATAATACGTAAATAATCATATTGTAAACATAAAAATATCTTGCAATATATCATCAAGATATTTGATAAAATATATCACATCACAAATATTAAAAATTATAAAACACAAAAATTTCATCAAAATAATAATATAAAATATACGTGTTATATGATATATGTTGCAACAATATACAAAGACACAATATTCCTGCAAAATTAAATTGTTATATTCTTCAAATATTCCTTTAAAAAAATATTAAAAATATTTACATACCTTATAAAATACAAGCATTATAATTGCAAAACATTACCGCCAAAAATACCATTAAAAATAAAAATTTTCAATAAATCATATAAAATTATTACATAATCAAACAATATAACACAAAAACATTATAATATTAAAAAAATTTCTTATTTTTTGAAACAAAATTTAAAAATTTCTTTATTAAAAATATTACGCAATATATTCTAAATAATACAATAGTTCATATCAAACAATTCAAACACACATACATAATAAAAATTAAAATACATTTTATTATTACATAAACTATAGAAAAATTATTATAACACCGAAATTCATAAAAAATACACAAACTAATCATAAAAATTTTCAAAGAAATAAACAATCTTGTTACAATAAAATAACATAATACAAAATTTTTTAAATCCAAAAACTCATACAGCACTAAAATGACAAACAAAAAATACCTAAAAAATAAAATAGACATTTTATCCCCTTCACCAAAACATGTAGCAATCATAATGGATGGCAATAGACGTTGGGCAAAAAAAAGAGGAAAATTACACATCACGGGACATCAAGAAGGCATGAAATCAGCAAAACGTGCAATATTTTTTGCAAAAAATTATCATCTTGATGTATTAACATTATATGCATTTAGTAGTGAAAATTGGAATAGATCTAATAAAGAAGTTTCTTCTATTATGAATTTATTCACAAAAACACTAGACAAAGAAATATATAATTTACATCAAAAAAATATAAAACTAAAAATTATAGGAGACACCTCAAAATTCAAAATAAAATTACAAAATAGTATTAACAGATCTGAAAAATTAACTTATAATAATTGCGGGTTAATGTTGAATATTGCTGTAAATTACGGAGGAAGATGGGATATCATCCAAAGTGTTAAAAAAATTGCAAAAAAAGTTAAAGATGGATTTTTGCAACCAGAACAAATAAATGAAAATATATTTTATCAATATATTTGTATGAATGAATTAGCCCCGGTAGATTTGGTCATCAGAACTGGAGGAGAATATAGAATAAGTAATTTTTTATTATGGCAAATAGCATATTCTGAATTATTTTTTACAGATGTATTATGGCCAGATTTCAATGATACTATTTTTGAAAATGCTATACATGTGTTTTTAAAAAGAAAAAGAAAATTTGGAAGCTCTACGATTTCTTAAAAAATTCATCAACTTAGTAAAATCATCATCCACAAAACTATATTGAAAAATAGATTAGTTAGTACAATTATTTTAGCTCCAATAACTATTGTTGTATTATTTATGTTCTCATTAATACAACTTACATGTTTTTTGTTATTATTAAATATACTAAGTATATTAGAATGGAATAAACTAATAATAATGTCAAAAATAAAAAAATATATATGCTTCGCAATATTTCATGTAATACCTATAATACTAATAATACTCATAACATTTCGTACACCAAAAAAAATATTTTACCAATACATACAATATGTTTTTATATGCATTACATTGACTTGGTGGTTAGGAGCATTTTTTTTATTATTATTTTATCCAAAATCTGCAAAAATTTGGAAAAAATCTACAACATTACAAACACTGTTTGGAAATTTAATCATTATACCTTTATTTTGGAGTATATTAATATTACAACAAGAAAACTATTTTGTATTACATAACAATTCTATTGGAACATGGAAAACACTATATGTTATAATATTAACCTGGGGACTAGATTCCAGTTATTACCTCATTGGAAAAACATTAGGGAAACATAAAATGTCAAAAACAATTTCTCCCAAAAAAACCTGGGAAGGATTGATAGGAGGTATTATAATATCAAGTATAATACATTTAATATTTCAAAAATATACAATTCTTTATTACATTTCACATACAACACTCAATATATGTTTCATTATTATTGTATTAGCAACAATTTTGGGTGATTTAACTGAAAGCATGTTTAAAAGAGTAGCTAACATTAAAGACACAGGAAAATTAATTCCAGGACATGGAGGAATTTTAGACAGAATAGATAGTTTAAGCGCTGCATTACCAATATTTACTTGCATTGCATTACTCATAAAATTTTAATAAATACATCAATTATACAAAAACAAGGAAATACACAACAATGCATTTACTGTTTAACTTTTTTACATTCGTTGTTACTGTAAGCATATTAATCACCATACACGAATTAGGACATTTTTTAACAGCAAGATATTACAATGTAATGATAGAAAAATTTTCCATTGGATTTGGAAAGACCTTATGGGAAAAATGTGACAAACAAGGAACAAAATACATTATTGCATGTATACCACTTGGTGGTTATGTCAAAATGTTAGAAAATAATAACAAAATACAAAAACTTAAAAATAAAACATACTTTTGTGAAAAAAAAAATTGGCAAAAAGCAATTATTATTGCATCTGGTTCCATATGCAATATAATTTTTGCAATTTTTATATATTGGATAATTTTTTTTTCAGGAATTATAAACTACCGACCTGTTATTGGAAACGTGATTACTAATTCTATTGCACAAAATATCGGATTAACCCCAGGAATGGAAATAAAATCCATTAATAATATTGCTACACCCAATTGGGATACAGTACATGATCAACTATCAAATAACATAAATAAAAACAAAACTTTTCTTTGTATATCACATGTAAACTACTATGACAATAATAAAAAAAAAACTTTTAATCTATATAACTATGAAGCAAATAAATTCAATAATCCTATTACTGATTTAGGAATTATTCCGTTACATTCTAAAATTTTACCAATAGTTACAAAAATAGAAAATAATTCAGCAGGAATGAAAGCAGGGTTTCAACTACAAGATCACATTATATCAATTAATGGAGAGATTATAAAAGATTGGAAAACATTTGACGACATAATACAAAAAAGCTCTAACATACCACTCAATATAACTGTGCAAAGACAAGAAAAACAAGTAAATCTTATTTTATGTCCAACAAACATTATTATTAATAAAGAAAAAGTAGGATTTTCTGGAATATCTCCCAAAATTGTTTTATTACACAAAGAATATCAAAAAAAATATTTTTTCCACCCTATTACATCATTAATTCAATCCATACAACAAACATGGAACATAACAAAATTAATATTCAAAAAATTAAGCGAAATATTTTACGGAACTACAATAACACTAAATAGCATAAATGGTCCTCTTTCTATAGCATATGATGCAAAAATAGCTGCACAATATGGATTAGTGCATTATTTAATCTTCCTAGCAATTTTAAGTATAAATTTGGGAATCATGAATTTATTACCCATACCAATACTCGATGGAGGATATTTAATTTTTCTTGTTATAGAATCTTATAAAAAAACTCCTATATCACCAAAAACATATAAAATTAGTTATTATATTAGTTCAATTATATTAATAATATTAATGAGCATAGCTTTGGTAAATGATCTCATTAGATTCACAAAAATTTAACTATGTTCAGTAAATATAAAATTATAATAAACATTGTAATATCTGCAATAATATTTTTTTTTTCATGGAACATTCATGCAAAAACCCTTTCAACACCAACAATAAAAAATATTTATTTTCAAGGACTACAACATATTTCCATAGGAGAAGCTATTTTAAATGCATCAATAAAAATTGGAGAAAAAATAGATAAAAAAAAAATATCCCAAATCTTTCAATTACTATATTCTACGAAATATTTTAAAACAATAAAAATTTCATATAATACAAACACACTATTTATTGATGTTAAAGAATATCCAATAATCACAAAAATTGCATTTATTGGAAACAAAGAAATCACAAATAATACTTTACAAAAACACTTAAACCACCAAAACATAAAAATTGGAAAACTACTCAACGAAAATAATTTATATAAAATAAAAAATAACATAAAAAAATTATACTATTCAATAGGAAAACATAATATAAGTATTGAAACAGTTATAACACATCTTCCGCATAACCATATATATATACAATGGAAAATCAATGAAGGAGTATGGACAAAAATAAAAAATATTTACTTCATTGGTAACCAAAGTTTTCACTATAAGAAATTAATATCATATTTTCAAAAAAAATCTACATACACTCTATTTCCTCCAAAAACATATAATATATACGACAAAAAAATTTTAATACACAATTTAAAATATTTACAAAGTTTTTATCTTAATAACGGATATATTAATTTCAAGATTAATAACATCAAAGAAAAATTAACAAATAACAAAGAATACATATCTATATGCATAAACATAACTGAAGGAAAACAATACAACATCTCTTATATACAATTATATTACAACAATATACCAAAACAATTATCAAAAACAATAAAAAAAACATTACAAATAAAAAAAAATATACCATATCATTATATTAGCATAAAAAATATTCAAAAAAAACTATCAGAATTGCTAAGCAATTACGGATATTTGTCTCCTCAAATAAATACAAAATTAAAAATAAATCACATAAAAAATACAATAAATCCACATATTTTGGTTAATCTAGGAAATAAATTCTACGTTAATAAAATATTTTTGCAAGGAAATAAAAATACAAAGGATTCCATCATATTAAGAGAAATACAACAAGAAGAAGGAAAATATGTAAATATGCAATTAATTCACCAGGGAAAAAAAAATTTAAGTTATCTTGGTTATTTTGATACTATCGCAATAAAAATACAACACATAAAAAATTCAAACAATTTAGTCAATATATTTTACCAAATACAAGAAAAAGATATGGGAATATTTAGAACAGGATTAGGATATGATAAAAAAAACAAATTAAATTTTCAAATTAATATCGAAAAAAATAACTGGTTAGGAATTGGTAATACTATATTTTGGCAAGGTAAACAAAAAAAACAACAGTATTATTATGAACTTTCTTTAATACACCCCTATTACAAACAAAAAAAAAATATAATAAACTTTTATAACAAAATATTTTGTCAAAAACATATTAATACAAAAAAAACAAATTCACAAAAATATAATATACAAAATTATGGAACAGATATAATATGGAATTTTCCAATCAATACTCATAAACATTATTTTAATGCACAACTAGAATATGATCATTATAATATACAATCACCAATATGTACCGATAAAAATAAAATTATATATACAAAAAATACCAAAAAAATTCAAAAACATTTTATACTCAACAATATATATCAAGATACTAATGATATATTATTAACTTTACATTGGAACTATAATAATTTAGATAATAATATATTTCCAAAAATAGGAAATGACAACCATATAATCGGTAAATTTTTAATGCCTATAGAAACATATAACTATAACAATATAATTTTTTCATCAAATAACTTTGTACCAATTTGGAAAAATATGCATTGGGTACTGATGGAAAAAATACAATTAGAATATTCAAAAATTACTCATTCAAAAAAAATACCATTTTACAATTGTAATAATATAGAAACACCTCACGAAATACGTTGTCTGTATAATCTCAATAAAGATGAAAATATTCTCTTTCCATATACAAAACATAATAATTATTACAATAAAAAAATTCAAAATACACACGATATAAAACAAAATATTTGGTTTACATCCAATAGTGAACTTATTATACCAACAGAGCTATTTTTACACAAAAAATATTCTAATATAATAAGATTCGCATTATTTTTCGATATACAAAAAATATGGAATATAAACTGGAAAAACACAATAAATAAAAAAAATATTATACATAATAATACCGTAAGAATATCTTCGGGAATCGATATAAAATGGATATCACCATTTGGTCCTATAACATTTTCATATGGATATCCAATAAAAAAATGTTTGCATGATAAAATAGAAAAATTCCAATTTAGCATTGGTAAAACATGGTAAAAATATTACATAATATTAAATATGCAATATCAAAACATTACTTAAACACAACATATATTATATATACATTAAAAATTTATAGGAATAATAAACGTGAAATCATATATTAAAATTTCTCTATTTTACTTAATAAAAATTATTCTTTTTCCTGATAACATACAGGCACAAGAAAATATTGCTGTAGTCAATATTTATGATATTTTCCAAAAATCTTCCCAACAAAATATCATTGTACAAAAACTTACAAAAGAATTCCAACAGAGAATTACAGAACTGCAAAATATGGAACAAGATTTACACAATCAAATGCAAAATTTTCAACATTCTAAGAAAAATATTAATATAAAAGAAAAAAAACACATAGAAACTTCTCTTAATAAAAAACAAGAAATATTAACAAAAAAAATAAAAATATTCGAACAAGAAAGTATAAAAAGACAAACTGAAGAAAAAAATAAATTTTTACAATATATTAATAAAATAATACAAAATATTGCTATAAAAAATAATTTTGATATTATCATAGAATCTAACGCAATTGTCTATACAAACCAAAAAATAAAAAATATCACTAACGAAGTCTTACAAATAATCAATAAATAATACAAAATACAAATTACATTAACATATATAATGAAAGCAATAATTACAAACAATAAAATATCACACAACACCATACCTACAATACTTTTAAATAATATAACCTAACATAAAATATTGAAAATACAATACATACTGTGAATAATAACTCTGAAAACTTACACATTCAAGATATACTAAAAATTTTACCACATAGATTTCCATTCTTATTAATAGATCGCATATTAAATATTAATCCAGGAAAATCTTTATCTGCTCTTAAAAATATATCTTATAATGAACCTTATTTCCAAGGACATTTTCCTGAAAAACCAATGTTTCCTGGAGTATTAATTATAGAATCTATCGCACAAGCCACTGGAATATTAATATTTAATAATATTGAAAAATCATTACATAAAGCAAATTACTATCTTGTAGCAATAAAACAAGCTTATTTTAAATATCCAGTATATCCTGGAGATCAAATGATGCTACAAATTGAACTTATTAAACAAAAAAAAGAAATCTTTAAATTTAAAGGAATTGCTACAGTAAAAAATAAAATAGCCTGCAAAACATTAATAATTTGTGCAAAAAAACACCAATAAAAAACATATCAATATTCTATATACTTTAAAAATTAAACTTTTTAAATAATAAAAAATATATTTTTGTTCATCACATCTAAAAACATATAACATATGATGTATAACAAATATATTATGAATAAATATCATATTTATTATAATAATTTAAATAAAACAACAAAAAAATATATATATTAAAATAACTATAAATATAACATGATACCAAAATTTATACATTTAAACATACACAGTGATTACTCTATAAAAGATGGATTAATCAAAATTAATACACTACTACATAATGCTAAAAGATTAAAAATGCCTGCTATAGCTTTAACTGATCACATGAATTTATTCGGATTAATTAAATTTTACAATCTTGCTTATCAAAATGGTATTAAGCCAATTATTGGCATAGATATGACAATAAAATTCCAAAAAACAACTAATGAATTTGCAAAAATGACAGCTTTAGCAACAAATAATGTAGGATATCAAAATTTAATTACATTATTATCTCTATCATATAAAAATGGATACAATATCATCGGACCATATATAGATATGGAATATTTAAAAAAATATAATACAGGAATTATTTTACTATCAGGAGGAATACATGGAGATATTGGAAAATTTTTAATAAAAAAAGATACATCAAAAATAAACAATAGAATAGACATTTATAAAAAATATTTTCCAAATAGATACTATATAGAATTAACAAGAACAGATCGCACATATGAAGAAAACTATATCCATTCTGTAATGCAAATAGCAATAACCAATAAAATCCCTGTGGTAGCCACAAACGACGTTAGATTCCTCAAAAAGGAAGATTTTTATGCACATGAAATACGCGTAGCCATTCAAAATGGAAAAAAAATAAACGAAAAAAATCAACAAAAACTTTATAGTACTCAACAATACATGCGTAGCACAGAAGAAATGTGTAAACTATTTTCTGATATACCATCAGCATTAATAAATAGCGTTAAAATTGCTGAAAAATGTAATGTTACCATTAAATTGCACCAAAATGCATTTCCAAAATTCCCTACAGGAAATATTTCTAATAAAAAATATCTCATACAAATAGCAAATAAAGGACTAAAAAAAAGACTAAAAAATATTTATAAAGATGAAAATATAAGAAAAAAAAATCAATCTATTTATGCAAAGAGACTAAAAAACGAACTGGATATAGTAAATTGTATGAATTTATCCAGTTACTTCCTTATTGTTACAGAATTTATACAATGGGCTAAAAAAAATAACATTCCTGTAGGTCCTGGTAGAGGATCAGGAGCTGGTTCACTTGTAGCATACGCATTAGGAATCACAGAATTAAATCCAATAAAATTTAACTTATTATTTGAAAGATTTTTAAATCCTGAAAGAACATATATGCCAGATTTAGATATTGATTTTTGTATGAAAAAAAGAGATTTAGTCATTAAACATGTCATGCACACCTATGGAAAAAATACAGTTTCACATATTATTACTTTTGGAACTATGACAGCTAAAGCAGTAATTCGAGATGTAGGTAGAACACTTGGTTATCCATACAACTTCGTAGATCAAATAGCAAAATTAATACCATTCGATCCAGGAATAACATTAAAAAAATCATTAAAAATAAATCCAATATTAGACAAAAAATACCAAAATGATCCAGAAATACAAAGAATCATAAATATATCTATAAAATTAGAAGGAATTATTAAAAATGTTGGAAAACATGCTGGTGGAATAGTAATAGCACCAACAGATATTACAAATTTTATGCCATTATATTGCGATTCTGAAGGAAATAATACTGTAACTCAATTTGATAAATATGATATAGAATATCTAGGATTAGTAAAATTTGATTTTCTTGGACTCAGGACATTAACTATTATTGATAAAACATTAAAATTAATTAACCAACAAAAAAAACAACAAAATATCATTAAAATCAACGAAATTTCTTTAAAAGACAAGAAAACATTCAAAACACTAAAAAAAGCAGAAACTACAGCAATATTTCAACTAGAATCACATGGAATAAAAAACATAATAAAAAAATTAAAACCAGATTGTTTTGAAGACATCATTGCGCTCATTGCATTATTTCGACCAGGACCCCTACAATCAGGAATGGTAAAAAATTTTATTAATAGAAAAAACAAAAAAGAAAATATTATTTACTTACATAATACATTAAATAAATATAATTCACTAAAATCTATTCTCAAAACAACTTATGGAATTATTTTATACCAAGAACAAGTTATGCAAATAGCACAAATATTAGCAGGTTACACACTAAAAAATGCAGATATCTTGCGTTATGCAATGGCAAAAAAAAATCCAGAAGAAATGAAAAAACAACGTATCATATTTAATCAAGGTACAAAAAAAATGGGCATTAATCATGAACTATCAACAAAAATTTTTAATTTAATAGAAAAATTTTCAGGATACGGATTTAATAAATCACACTCTGCAGCTTATGCGTTATTATCATATCAAACACTCTGGTTAAAAACACATTATTCAGCAGAATTTATGGCAGCTACAATGAACGCAGATATAGATAACATCGATAAAATAGTAATATGGATACATGAATGTCTAAGACTAGGAATAAAAATACTCCCTCCAAATATTAACAATAGTCAATATTATTTTGTAGTCAACGAAAAAAAAGAAATAATTTACGGCATGGGCGCAATAAAAGGTATTGGAAAAAAAACCATTCAAACCATTCTTGAAGAAAGAAATAAAAATGGAAAATTTTTAGAATTATTTGATTTATTTTCAAGAACAAATTTTAATATTATGAATAAAAAAATATTAGAAAAGTTCATTATGTCTGGAACATTAGATAATTTTGGAATACATCGATCAGCGTTAATGTATTCCATAGAAAATCTTATATATACTATCAACCAACATAAAAAAAATAAAATTATTGGACAATTAGATATATTCGATACAACAAAATCTATAATATCAAAATTAATAAAGAAAAATAATAAAAATATTTTTCCATGGACACAACAAATTATCTTAGAAAATGAAAGAAAATCTCTTGGAATTTATTTCAGTGGTCATCCTATTGAACAATTTTTACAAGAAATACAAAATTATCAAATACAGATAACACCAATTAAACATATACTATTATCTACCATTAATTATCAAGAAAATTGCAATATTGTAGGAATAATTACATCAATAAAAATTATAACAACAAAACACAAAAATAACCTTGGATTCATCATAATATATGACAATTCCGAAAAAATAGAAATAATAATTTCCAATGAAATTATAGAAAAATATCCGCATCTATTAAAAAAACATGTTATTTTATTTGTTCAAGGAAAAATGAAAATAAATAAATTCAACAAAAAATTTCAAATAATTGCTAAAAAAATTATGGATATTACACAAATCCGTGAAAAATATGCAAAAAAACTAACAATTTTATTAAACAAAAAACAAATAAATTACACATTCATAAATAATATAAAAAAAATATTAAAAAAATTTCAACCCGGTACAATACCTGTATATATATATTATGATATAAAAGATACAACAAAAATATTTCAAACAAATCAAAATATAAAAATTACACCACATAATACTCTAATAAATCAACTATGTATGCTTATTGGAAAAGATAAAATAAAATTAGAAAAATAATTACAAAAAATTTTATGAATTCATATTATCTAGATTTTGAAAAACCCCTAGAAAAAATAGAAAAAAAAATACAATATCTTCTTACGATAAACTCAAAACAAAAAATATACCATAACAACCTAAATAAAAAAATCCAAAAATTAAAAAAAAAATATAAAAAAACTACATATAAAATATTTTCCCAATTAAATTCTTGGCAAATAGTACAATTAGCTAGACATCCAATGAGACCATATACCTTAGATTATATCTCAAATATATTTACCAATTTTGATGAATTATCAGGCGATCGTATTTGTTATGATGACAAAGCAATAATCGGTGGTATTGCATTACTTAATACACAACCAGTAATAATTATTGGACATCAAAAAGGAAGAAACATAAAGGAAAAAATTCAAAGAAATTTTGGAATGCCGGTACCAGAAGGACATAGAAAAGCATTAAGACTAATGCAACTGGCAGATCAATTTAATATCCCATTACTTACATTTATCGATACACCAGGAGCATATCCTGGAATAGCAGCAGAAAATAAAGGACAAGCTGCAGCAATCGCAAAAAATTTACAAGAAATGCCAAATTTAAAAATTCCAATTATTTGTACAATTATCGGTGAAGGAGGGTCTGGAGGAGCATTAGCAATTGGAGTAGGAGATAAAATTAACATGCTAGAGTATAGTATATATTCCGTAATTTCTCCAGAAGGTTTCGCATCAATTCTATGGAATGATATTAAAAAATCCCCTATAGCTGCAAAAGAAATGAAAATCACTGCAAAAAAACTTAAAAAACTTAATCTTATTGATACAATAATATTGGAACCACTAGGAGGAGCACATAGAAACATTAAGGAAATTTCTTCATCAATAAAAAAACAGCTATTAAGTGACTTAAAAAAATTAAATTTTTTAAATAAAAGAGAATTACTCAAAAGAAGATACAATCGTCTAATGCATTATGGAAATCTGTAAAAAATAACATCATATTAATGAATACATAATAATAACTAATATCTAAAATATATAAAAAAAAATTAATTATATATTTTGCTAATACACATCATAATAATACACCAAATAAAAAAATCACAAAAAGTTACTATGACACAAAACAAAGATATAAATATTATAACTAAAAAACTTGTATCAAATATTCTCCAATACAAAAAAATATTATTAGCATTTAGCGGTGGAATAGATTCCACAGTATTATTAGATATACTACACAAAATAAAAATCAACCAATATTATACAATGCAAAATTTTTCATTACGAGCTATTCATATAAATCATGGAATAAATGAAAATGCTAATAACTGGGAAAATCATTGCATTCAAGAATGCTACAAAAGAAACATACCAATAAAAACTACTAAAATACATAACAATACTTATTCTACAAAAAAAAATCTTGAAGAAACTATGCGAATTGCAAGATATAAAATATTAACAAGTAATTTACTCAAAAATGAAGTATTATTTACTGCTCAACATCAAGATGATCAAGTTGAAACATGTTTATTAGCATTAAAAAGAGGTAGTGGGCCAAATGGATTAAAATCTATGTTACCAAAAACTATTCTTTTTAAAAAATATCTTTTAGTACGACCATTACTACGTTATTCTCAACAAGCACTACAAAAATATGCTATAGATAAAAAACTCCACTGGATAGAAGATAGCAGCAATAAAAACATAAAATTTGATAGAAATTTTTTACGTTTACAAGTATTACCAATAATACAAACAAGATGGCCATGGTTCTCAAATTCTGTAGAAAGAACTACAAAATTATGTGCAGAACAAGAAAAATTATTAGACGAATTATTACAAAATACATTAACAAAAATAATACAACTAGATGGTTCATTAAAATTCACAAAATTGATAACCATAAGTACTATTCAAAGAACAGCAATATTAAAAAGATGGATAAAACAGTATTCCTATATACCATCATACCAACAATTACAACAATTGTGGAAAGATGTAGTTATAAGCAGACAAGACGCTACACCAAAATTCCAATTGGGAAATCACTTTCTATGCCGTTTTCAAGATAAACTATACATTATTCCAAGCAAACAAATAAATCAAAAAACAAACAATATTACTATTCCTTGGAAAAATACCAAAAAAATACTAACTTTACCTCAAAATCTAGGAACTATCTTCCGTTATTCCATACAACACAATCATATCAAAAAAATACAAAAATATAATTTATTTAACAATTATTACAATTTTTCAATAAAAACACGAAATATATTAAAAAAATTCAATATTTTAGTACAACAAAAACATTCAAAAAATATTAAAATCATTAAAGAAATAAATAAAAACAACATTTCCACAAATATAGTTAGAAAACCACGAAAATATGAAAAAGTTTCTATACAATTTATATATTCTAAAAATTTCATATATATAAATAATCAAAAACATAAAACATCATTACAAAAAATATTTAAAACATCATCCATACCACCATGGGAAAGAAAAAATATACCATTACTATTTTATAATAATAAATTAATATCCGCTATTGGAATATTTACCACTAAAGAAGGAAATCCAAAAAATAAACAATGTTTATTATATTGGAGAATCCAAAAAAAAATTTTCATTTAAAACTTTATTCAAACAACATAAAATCTTACATGTTAAAATATAAAATATCACAAATAACATTAACACTATCATTAAATAATTTAGACAATATATAAAACAAAAATATACAATATAAAAAATATACAAAATATTTATCATTTTTACAATTTATAAAAAAGTTATATCAAATATTTATAATTTTTTTAACAAAAAATCTAGTACACAAGATTTATTAACTAATTCACTATTTCTATTTTTCCTATTTCTATATTCAACATTACCAAAATTCAAATAACGATCTCCAACAATAATAATATGGGGTACACCGAGTAAATCAATGTCAGTAAACATAATGCCCGGACTTTCTCCTCTATCATCAAACAAAACGTCAACTTTTTGTTTTTCTAATTGATAATAAAGCATTTCAGAAACTTCTTTTACTTGCACAGATTGTGTAATATTAATCGCTATAATAGCAACATCAAATGGAGATAAAATACTAGGCCACAAAATTCCATATTTATCATAATTTTGTTCTATAACAACTGCTACTAATCGAGTAATACCAAAACCATAACACCCCATATTAATAAAATCTTTAATGCCACATCTTCCTAAAAAACTTTCTCCCATCATTTTAGAATATTTCACACCCAACTGAAAAATATGTGCAACTTCAATATAATCTGGTAATTTAAATGTATTGATACTTTTCTTACAATCTGTATGAAAACAACATTTCAAATTAAATTTCTTTGCTAATGAAAATTGAAAACATAATTTTTTCTGTAAAATTATATTTATAAAAATAACATATTTGTAAAAATTTTTTTTTATAATATCATAAATATCATTATCTATAATAATTGGTATGGAGGTATTTATTAAACTAAATAAATTTTTTTTAGAATTTTGAAATATATAAGATATATCTGCATCATTAGCAAATATTAAAGAAGTCTTAACATTCAACAATTTTTCTACCTTATTTATATCTAATACATGATCACCTCGTAACATTAATGCTATAAAAGAGCAAAAATCACTTTTTTCGGAAGTACGTAATATAAAAACTTTTACGATATTCTGTAACGAAGAAAAAAACTTTTCATCCACTTCATTAGAATAAAAAAAATTAAAAAAACTTTTTAAGAAAACACATTTAGAAATATCTTGGCAATTATTTAATTGAAAAAATAAAATATTCAATTTTTGCATATTACTATTCAAAAATACTGCATCATGAGAAAATACAGTATCATGATGCTGTGAAATAATTGCTTGAAATTCATGAGAAATTTTCCCTCCCATAAATCCAGAATGCACACGTTTTACACAAAATTTTAACCCAATTTTATTTAATATTTTTTCATACATATGATACATATCATAATATGTTGTTTCAAGAGATTTCTCTGTAATATGAAAAGAATAAGAATCTTTCATGAGAAATTCTCTAGATCGTATAACACCATATTTGGGGCGAAATTCATCACGAAACTTATTTTGAATTTGATAAAAATGCATAGGAAATACCTTATAAGAAAACATCTCACGATGAATAATATGGGTAATAACTTCTTCGTGAGTAGGTCCTAATACTAATTTCTTCGCACCACGACAAGAACATTTAAAGAATTCCATATCATATTGTAATAAACGACCACTTTTTTCCCATAATGTCTGTGGTTGCATAATAGGCAATAAAATTTCAATAGCACCAATATCATTCATTGCATGACGTAAAATATTTTCTACTTTACGTAAAACACGCAAGCCAATAGGAAGCCATGCATACAACCCAGAAGATAATTTTCTAATCATACCTGCACGCAACATTAAATTATGACTAATTGCATGCACATTCGATGAAACCTTTTTAGTAGTAAATAAAGGATATTGACTGGTACGCATAATATCAATTGAAATATTTATTAATATGATTCAATAATCATCACATATTACAAAATAAGTATACAACACCACACATTTAGGATTATAACATATACAAAATTATCACAATAACATAAATATTATAAATTCCATAATATATCATAAATAAAAAATTTATAAAATTTTAACAACATAAATATGCTTTTATAAAATATTACTTATAAAGTAAGTACAAATTTAATTTTAACCTATCAAACATCTACACATTATGTGTTAAAAATTATTTTATATATCAAATATATGTAAAAACACTTATATATTTATCTAATATTGTCAAACATTACAATATGTTAATACATATACTTATATAATTTTTTTAAAAAATTATATACCACAAAATATCACAATAACAATAAGACTATAAAAAATCACAACATATATTAACTAAGTAGAAAATATAAAATATATATTGTTTCAATATATTAGCTACTGTAGAATTATTGTTATTAAAAAAAAAATAACATAATAACAATGTCTGAAATAAATTTAATAAAAAATAAACTTTATAAAATAATAAAAAAAATAAAAATTTTAAAAAATATTTTAAATTATCATAAAAAGATAAAAAAACTTCAAGAAATTGAAAATATTTTACAAAAACCAAATCTATGGGATAATCCACAATATGCAAAAAATATATATAAACAACAATATCTACTAACATCCAAAATCAAAATTATCAATATTCTTGATATAAAAATAACAAAAATACAAATATCTATAAAAAAACTTATAAATAACAATGCACAAAACATTTTACTAATGTCAGAAATAACAAAAAAGTTAAAAGACATAGAAAATAAAATACAACAATTAGAATTTTCTCGAATATTTTATGAAAAAAATGATATTCTTAATTGTTATATAGATATTCAGGCGGGATCCGGAGGAGTAGAAGCCCAAGATTGGGCAAATATCTTATTAAAAATGTATATACGTTATAGTGAAAAACATAATTTTAAAATAGAAATTACAGAAAAAACTACAGGAGAAATTACAGGAATAAAATCAGCAACAATGAAAATATTAGGAAAATATTCCTACGGATGGTTACAAAATGAATCAGGAATACATCGTTTGGTCAGACAAAGTCCATTTGACTCTACTGGAAAAAGACATACTTCATTTAGTTCCGTTTTTGTATATCCTGAAATACATGAAAATATCAATATACAAATTAAACCAGAAACATTACGTATTGATGTATATCGTTCTTCTGGCGCAGGAGGACAACATGTAAATCGCATAGAATCTGCTGTTAGAATCACGCATCTACCAACTAATATTGTTACACAATGTCAAAACGAAAGATCACAACATAAAAACAAAAACCAAGCTATGAAACAATTAAAAGCAAAATTATACACATTAGAAATAGAAAAAAAACAAACAGAAAAAAAACAAATAGAAAAAACAAAACCAAAAATAGGTTGGGGAAGACAAATTAGGTCTTATATTTTAGACGATTCAAGAATAAAAGATTTACGTACAGGATTAGAAACCAGAAATGTACAAAATGTTTTAAATGGAAATCTAGACACATTCATTAAAGCAAATTTACAAAATAGATTACTCAGGAAAAACAAACATGCTTAAAATCCATTGCCATTCTAATATCCAAAATAAAAAAAAAAATACAATTAACCACGAACTACATACAAGAAAAAAAAAACTAGAGAAACTAAAAAAACAAGGCAATGCATTTCCAAATAATTTTCATAAAAATATTACCCTGACTCAAATATACAAAATATATGGAAAAAAAAGCAAAGAAGAACTAAAAACTATTAATAAAACAATAAAAATTGCCGGAAGAATGACATCTAAACGTATTATGGGAAAAAACTCTTTTGTCATTTTGCAAAATATAGAAGGAAAAATACAATTATATGTTACAAGTAAAAAAATTACAGAAAATTTTTACAAAAAAAATTTTAAAACCTGGGATCTCGGAGATATTATTGGAACACATGGTACACTATTTAAAACAAATACGGGAGAACTTTCAATTTATTGCAAAAAAATTTGCTTATTAACTAAAGCGATACAACCTTTTCCAGATAAATTTCATGGACTAAATAATCACGATATTAGATATAGAAAACGTTATTTGGATCTTATCACAAATGAAAAAACAAGATTGATATTTAAAACCAGATCGCGCATTATTGCAGAAATTAGAAAATTTATGCATAACAATAATTTTGTAGAAGTAGAAACACCAATGATGCAAATAATTCCAGGAGGAGCTAAAGCAAATCCTTTTAAAACATACCATAATTCTCTAAATTTAAATATGTACATGAGAATTTCTCCTGAATTATATTTAAAACAATTAATTATAGGAGGATTCGAAAAAATTTTCGAAATAAACAAAAACTTCAGAAATGAAGGAATATCCCCGTATCACAATCCAGAATTTACCATGATGGAATTATATATAGCTTACGAAAATTATTTAGGACTTATTATTCTAATCGAAAAATTATTTAAAACTCTAACAAAAAAAATACTAGGAGAACATATTTTACATTATAAAAATTACATTTTCGACTTTAGTAAAAAATTTACCAAAATGACTATGAAACAAGCAATATGTCATTTTTGTCCAAACATAACACAAAAAAAATTAGATAACATCCATGATGCATATATTATTGCAAATTCCCTAGGAATACAAACCCATAAAACCTGGGGAATAGGAAAAATACAAACAAAAATATTTGAACATGTAGCAGAAAATAATTTAATACAACCAACATTCATTACACATTATCCAACAGAAGTATCCCCCCTCGCAAGAAAAAATAATAAAAATCCTCTATTAGCTGATCGATTTGAATTATTTATAGGTGGTTTAGAAATTGGAAATGGATTTTCGGAACTTAATGATTCCGAAAATCAAAAAATAAATTTCAAAAAAAATTTACAATCCATACACAACAATAATACAAATATATTATACGACAAAAATTATATTACAGCACTAGAATATGGATTGCCTCCTACTGCAGGTTTAGGAATTGGCATTGATCGTTTAATTATGTTATTTACTAATACAACAAATATTCGAGATGTAATTTTATTTCCTTTACTACGACCAAAATAAAAGCAAAAATATTAAAATAAAATTATATATTACAATATAATATATTAATAATAAAATTCATAAAAATTACATAATTAATACATATCATATAATATTAAATTTGCATGAAATTTTATTTATCCCATAAAACTGAACAAAATTACCAATACATAATTAATATTACACGATTTACGAATACTGCATATCACTTACATTATATATAAAAAATATTACAATATAATATGATATCATCAAAAATTATCTAATAATATAATTAATATCATTAAATACTTACAATATTCGTATAATTTACCAAAAAAAATTATAAATAACAAATATAATGTAATATACTATCATACATATATTTTAATAATACTTATTATGCATATAAAAAATGAAATACGAAGTTTCCGAAGTTAGACAAACATTTTTAGACTTCTTCAAAAATAAAGGACACAAAATAATTAAAAGTGGACCATTAATTCCACAAGAAGATCAATCATTATTGTTCACTAATGCCGGAATGAATCAATTTAAAAATATCTTTATCAAAAACAATATTCCAATAAATAAAAGAGCTACTACATCACAATATTGTATAAGAGCAGGAGGAAAGCACAATGACCTAGACAATATCGGATACACTACAAAACACCATACTTTTTTTGAAATGTTAGGAAATTTTAGTTTTGGAGACTATTTTAAAGAAGAAGCTATACAATTTGCTTGGGAATTATTAACACATAAAAAATGGTTCAATTTATCAAAAAACAAATTTTTGATAACAATTTATAAATACGATTATGAATCATACAAGATATGGAAGGAAAAAATACAAATTCCTCCAAAAAATATCATTTTAGTAAAAAACAAAACGACAAATATATATGACTCTGATAACTTTTGGAAAATGGGAAATACTGGACCTTGCGGTCCATGTTCAGAAATTTTTTATAATCATAAAAATAATTCCTATAGCCACAACCAAAACAACACATATTTAGAAATATGGAACTTAGTATTTATACAATACAATCAAAAAAACAATAATATATATATACCCCTATCACATCCATATATCGATACTGGAATGGGATTAGAAAGAATATCATCAGTTCTACAAAATGTACCATCAAATTATGATATTGATACATTCAAAGCACTCATTTCATCAATAGCACAAATATTAAAAATTTCTAAAAAAAACCATACATCCTTACAGATACTTTCTGATCATATTCGCTCATGTGCATTCCTGATATATAACAACATTACACCATCAAACGAAGGAAGAGGATATGTATTAAGAAAAATAATTAGACGAGCAATTAGACAAGGATATAAATTAGGACAAAAAAACATCTTCTACTATAAATTAGTACAACCATTCATGGATACTATGCAAGATATTACATATCCATTAAAACAAAAACAAAAAAAAATAGAAGAAATATTGCGACAAGAAGAAGAAAAATTTATATACATTTTGCATCGAGGAATAAATATTGTTCAAAAAGAAATACAAAAAAGTATCAATAACACTATAACTGGAGAAACTGTTGTATATATATATGATACCTACGGTTTTCCAATAGATCTTACTATTGATATTTGTAAAGAAAACAACATCAAAGTAGACATAAAAAAAATACAAGAAATACAAAAAAAAAATACAATAAATTTAACAAACAAAAAAATACAACATAATGTCTATATCAATATTAAGCCAACAAAATTTGTTGGATATAAACATCAAAAACATTCAGGAAAAATCATTGCAATATTTAAAGAAAACAAAAAACAAAATACAATTTATCCAGGAGATACAGCAATAATAATTTTAAACAAAACACCATTTTATGCTGAATCCGGTGGTCAAATAGGAGATACAGGAACATTAGAAGCACAAAATGGAACAATATTCCAAGTAACAAATACAAAAAAACATCAAAAAAAAATATTTTTACACTTAGGAATATTAAATCATGGTATATTATCAATAAACATGAAAATTCATGCCA